>NZ_JBEPQV010000008.1:0-255572 GCF_040548035.1 Bradyrhizobium sp. LB8.2
ACCGACGGTTCTTTCCTCTTGCTGCCACAGGTCATCCTCGAAATGAGCCTGTCACCGCAATTACCGTGTCTCATTCCAGGGGTGCAGTCCAGTGCCGTCTTTGTCTTTCCAGAGTTCGGACAGACCGCGTGGCCACCAGTGATGGAGAGCGGACTTAAGAGGCTTCCCATTCATGCCGACGGTTCTGGTCTTTCCGACCATGGCAAATCCTAGCCTTGGAGTTTCCGTGCTGCTTCCGCGTGTGGCATCAGGAACGCAGCGAGCCTCTCGACGACGCCCTTTATAGCACCCGGATCGATCGCGACGTCCTGGATGAAAGCTGTCCATTGCTGGATCTTGGTCGGGTCGTTCGCGAAAGTCTCGCTGAGTGCGTCTGGCCGCTCAGTTGGAATTTGTGTCTTCCTGCGGTCGAACGTAGCGCGTATTGCGCGAGCGAGCCGGTCACCCTTGAATTCATAGGTGCGAGCCAGCACCCAGATATCGTAAAAGTCTTTCAAACGCGTATTGGCGAGGCCAAGATGGACCATCGCCTGGAATTTCTCCGCGATGACCGTCTCCGGCGGATAGGCTCGCAGCTTGGGAGCCGGTTGATCGAGCAACGGCAGAAGTTCGATTTCATTGAGTCCAGGCTCGGTCGCGTCGCCATATCCGATATCGACGACGATACGCACGCGAGCCCCATCAATCGTCGCGTAGCATTTGAGGCGGAGCCCGCTATATCCTGAATCGTCGCGAATCGTGTCAACCTCGAGTGTGCCGATATCGAACGTCACGCCATCGTCGGCTTGGATGGAACCAATTTCCCTGAAAAAGCCGAGGGTAAGCTGCGGATCGCTCTCGCCAAATCCAAGCAGATCAAGATCCCGGGTCGGCCGGTGCGGGTCGTCGAGCCATTGGCGCAGCAGTATCGCGCCTTTGAGGACGAACTTGTCCTTGTACTTGCTGATGCTGAGCCGGTAGAGCAATCTTTCAAGCGCATACTGCGTGAGCAGGAGATCGAACGGCTCGTTCCGCTCTTTCGCAAGGTTGAGCAGACGGGCGCGGACCGAAGCCGCGACATTCTTCAGCGGCTTACGCATTGACAGTCAGCGTCTCAAGGCGCGGCTGAACGACTTTTTCCCATATGCCGGCCTCGACTGCGTACTTTGCGATTTCGGACGGTGTCGCCTTGCGTAGCCTGAGCGCGTCTTTCATCGCTTGCGTGGCATGTGCGAGACCTGCGGGCGCGTTGTAGAAAGCCTTCTGACGTTGGCCGCTCTTGAAGAGATCAACGATCGTCTTGGCCGGCACATAGATCGGTACTGAGACCCCTTCGATGGGGTGACGCTCAATGCCCTTGTCGAACTCCTTGGGACCAATTCGCGCGATCTCAATACGGGGGTTCGTGATCTTGGGTCGCCAGTCGCGCGGGCCAATCGCCATCCACACATAGGGAGGGATACGGTCTGTCAGTTCATGAAAGGCGAGCGCGGAGTCGTAGCAGATGACGCCGTTGGGAATGAGTTTCGCGGCAACGGCGAGTGAGTGGTTGCCATCCAGCAGGGCATCAGGGAGCTGGTAAAGGCCGCGACTGAGTTGATTGACCGCAGCCTTTTGCTCCATTCTGGAAATGGTTGCGGCCGTGATTCCTTCCTCGAGGAATTCGGAAAGCCGCATCATTCCCCGCTTCTGGAGAAGCGAGATCGCCCTATCCTCTTGGCGCTGCGGTTCCTTTCTCATGGAACCTATATGATACAAAACCTTGCAAATGTCAAGATATTGCGCAATGATATGTATCTTTTACTCTCCTATCTGTTTGAAACTAATGGAGTTTATTTTATTCTCTGGCTAGGTAGTTTATCTTGCCGGATCGGGGCTCCTCATAGACAACATGATCCAAAAGCCGCCGGGTACGGCAAGGCTTCGCAGGTTTAATAAAACAATTGTTCCCGTTATGATTGTTAGCTTTTAGCGAATCGACGAGGCCCGCGGTGCAATGCGTTGTGAGTTTTCCGGCACGTTGGATTAATATCTCTTCATTTGAAGGTGCATTGCGCCATTCGAGCGGACCTCACGAGCCAGGAACGTACAGTGTCGTCTTTGATTTTCCCGTCGGCTGCAAGATTATGGTCGACGCCGCGATACGGTTGCTGTCGCTTGCCCATCAACTCGCCTCGACGACGCGGCGTGTCTGTCTGAACTTCGAAGAAGGCGAAGCGGGCACGATGGGCTACCTCAATCGGATGGGCTTTTTTGACCATCTCTCCGACCAGGTGGAGGTCATCCCCGCCTGGCCAGATTACTCGGCAGCTCAGATACATCGGGGTGGCAATAAAGCGCTCGTCGAAATCGCCCGAATCAACAAGGATGAACGCGACAACGATCTGCCGACCCGATTGACGAACGCGCTTATGGTGTCGTGCCGCGATCGGGAGGATTCGTCCGCGCTCGAAGGAGCGGCATGGACTATCTTCGCCGAGCTTATCGACAACATTTTTGCTCACAGCGACACCCAACTGGATGGGTATGCGGCACTTCAAGTATATTCAGCAGGGAATCGTTTGTCGGTAGCAGTGTCGGACAGCGGCCTCGGCATTATGAATACGTTGCGCCCTTCCCTCAGGACCGAGTTTCCTCGACTTTCCGAGCTATCCGATATGGACTTGCTCGTCGAGATATTTCGGCAAGGCGTTTCGCGTCACGGAACCGACCGAGGTTGCGGCTTGAAAGGCTGCGCGGGAAAGGCGATCAAGTTCAGTGCAAACCTTGATGTACGGCTGCCGCGACAACGCGTGCTTCTGACGCCGGCCCAGGGAACGTACCTGCCGAATACAGCTCACTGCTATGACGGACTGCCGCTGATGTGGGGCACCCACATCGCCTTTGCTTTCGGTCTCGGGGCTTGACCGTACGGCAAAATCTGGTTAAATGAAGCCAATGAACGAGGAACCACGGGTGCTTGAGCTACGCGGCGTCATGGACAAAGCGGAAGGCTGGGGGCGCGGCCAAGGCCGCGAAGTGTATCAGCGTTTGCTCAAGGCAGTCGAAGATACCCCGGGAGTGTTGATTTTCAGGGTTTCGATGCGGGGCGTAAGCCGGCTGGACATCTCATTTTCGTCGGAGACGATTATTGAGCTTGCCCGACGGTTTCGTGGAAGGAAGGGCTTTTGCCTCATTGATCTGACCGACCGCGACCTGATCGAGAATTTGGATGCTGCAGCGGAGAAGAAGGAGCAGCCTATTCTGGTTTGGCACGGGAAGTCGGCCGACTTGATTGGAGCCACGCCAACCGAAGGAACGCGCGAGGCGTTTGGCTTCGCGATGGGGAGGAGTGAGTGCCGGGCCGCCGAATTCGCTCAGACCCGCGGGCTCTCGATTGCCAACGCGAGCTCGAAGTTTAAGCAGCTTTGGGAGCAGGGATTCCTTCTTCGACGTGAAGCGGCTGCTGAGTCCGGCGGGGTTGAGTATGTGTACCAGCGAATAGGGTAAAATTTTTTACAACCTGATTAACTGGATTAATTGAACGAGACTGGACGAGAATAAGCGGATCGAACGAGGAAACTTGAAGAATGAGCACATCTTCGAAGATCGACGAGTTGGAGCGTCTCCTCAACAGTGAGGAAGACATTCCCATGCAGATCTTGCCGAACGGCGAGATCCGGCGCGTCGGCACGGCGACGGCAGGCGACATCGGCAACAAAAAGCCCCTCACCATGAAGGAAGACCTCGGCGGGGAATATTGAGGATCGAGATGGACAAGACGCGGATCTACCGGGAATTTGCCGAAGCCGAGCGAACCTTCGCGCTGCTCGAGCTACGCTCGGCGGCAGATGGGACGCCGTACGTGCGGGTCGCACTACAGACGACCAATAAAAAGCAATACGTATCGTCGATCCGATTTCCCGATAGCTATCCGAATGCAATGCCACGCGTCTACATCGACGCACCGGTCATTAGCTACGCGCCCCATCGCTATACGGATGGAAACATTTGCTACATGCACCATGCAATGTGGAATCCCGGCGCGCACCATCTGACCTTTGTCATCGGCCGAGCGGCGAAATGGTTGAACAAATACGAAGTGTGGCTCAACAACGGAGGCGTCTGGCCTGGCGCCGAATTGCAGCACTAGAGGACAGCAACGACGAGTGAGCGGCCTGGAAGGAACGAAGCGTTATGACTGATCGCACTTTCGAGAGGATTGAAGCGCTTTTCGACATCGCGAGTTTCGCGGACGTCAAAGTGTTGGTTGCCGGCTGCGGTTCGGGAGGCGCCAATGTTGCTCTGCAGCTTGTCATGTCAGGGGTCCGAAACTTTACCCTGATCGACAATGATATCGTCGGGCCCGAGAACGTCATTCGGCATGTCTGCGGTCGCCGCTATATCGGGCAAAAGAAGGTTGATGCCGTTGCGGACGTCCTCCTCGATCGCAACCCCAAGGCAGCAATCACCAAGGTCGACGCCGACATCATGACGTACGCCGGCTTGGGCGACGCGATTGCGAGTTCGGACGTCGTGGTACTTGCCACGGACAATGAGCCATCGCGCTACACTATCAACGAGATGTGCGTTCAACGCCGGGTCCCATTCGTGGTCGGCAAGGTGTTCACGCGCGGCATCGGAGGTGAAGTCTTCGCCTATCGTCCGGGTGGTCCTTGCCTCGCATGTCTTGAAGCGGCCCTGCAGCGCACACCCTTCCGAAAGGGGATCAAAGAAATCGAGCTCGTCAGTGAAGAAGAGCGCGAAAAAGTCTACGGGATGGAAATCGCCGAAATTAAAGACTCGCCTGGACTGACGGTCGATATCACCTTCATCACTGCATTTCATACGCGCTACGCGCTGGACGCTATTGCTCGGCGTGTTCCTGAACGTCCGAAATTTCTCGACCCCATCGATGAGAATTATCTCATCTGGGGCAATCGACCTGTTCATCCATTCAACAAGCACTTTCAACTGCAGCGTATCTCGCTGAGCCAGCAGGAGCAGTGCGCGGTCTGTGCTTCAGGGAGTGTCCCCCATGCTGTTTAAGTCGAAGAAGTCAACGATTGCGATCTCTATCGCGCGCGGCGTCCTGGACTCGATTTTTGACGAATGCGATCGGTGCGACGCTGACGAAACCGGCGGTCGTCTGCTCGGTACCTACCGTCAAAACAAGAACCATCTTGATATTGAGGTCAAGGGAGTCCTGGAGCCAGGTCCGAACGCACAACGTACGCCAACGTTTTTCATGCAGGACGGCGACTATCAGGAAAAGTTGTTCCGGGAGATCGAGGCCGCGCACCCCGATGTCGAGCATCTTGGCAATTGGCACACGCATCACGTCAACGGCTTGCAAACATTGAGCGGCGGCGACAAGGCGACCTACAATCGGGTCGTCAATCATGACAAGCACAATACCGACTTCTTCTATGCGCTGCTGGTCGTCAAAAAGAACCGCAGCCATCCCCGCTACACAGTGAAGCACTTCATCTTCCGTCGCGGCGACGAAAATTTCTATGAAGTGCCCCATAGCGACGTTCAGCTCGTCGACGTGCCGCTGTTGCGGCCCGCCAACCACGCCGCACCCGTGAGGGAGCGATCGAACGCACCACAGACAGCGGCCAACCCTGAACGGGTCAAAGACCAGGATTTCTTTTCAGACTTCTACCCGGGGATGAAGGTACTTCTCGCCAAGGAGATGAACGCACCCTATTGGAAAGGCTCGTTGCCGCTGGTGGATGGTTCGCGGGCCGATATCGTGGCCGTCGAAGATCCCGAAGATGCGACGAGATCCTATTCCATCGTCAGCTCCTGTAAGAATCCGATGTTGGCAGAGACGCTGGCGAAATATCGGGCTCGCAAATTTCCGTCCGCACGACACGCCGTCATTAATTTGGAGCGTGACCTAAATCAGTCACTTTATCAGGGCCGCGGGGGCAAGGGATGAACATCGTTACGGTGAATGTCGGCCAAGGCGCCCTTGCAATTGTGCGCCATCAAGGGGAGGCCATCATTGTTGATTGCCAGGTCCCGGCATCGGGGGACGACACCGTGGCCTCCGTCAAGCAAATGATGGCTCTGGCGCTCAAAAATCATCGTGTCAGAGGTTTGATCCTGACGGGATTTGACAGCGACCACAGCGAGATTGTCGGCGCGTCGATCGTGCTGCGCAAGTATCGACCTGACTGGATTATGTACCCCAGTTATTACAAGGATACAGCCGAGGCCAAACGGGTGTTTGCCCTCATCGCGAGTGAGGTGAAGGCCCGGCGGGATACGAACAATCCCCTCACCCGCATCGGGGTTCGGCTTGATCGGCTTGCGAGCCGCACTCTTACCGGTCTCTCGGACAAATTCGATTTCGAGCTGTTCTCGCCGCACACCGAGGACATGGATTCGTCCAACAACTGCAGCATCGTGCTCAAGTTGACTGGCAGAGGATCGGGTGGATTTTCCTACCTGATTACGGGCGATACCGAGAACCCGCGATGGGACACTATCAGCAGGCTTTTTGGCAGCGCCCTGAAATCTCACGTTCTTGCGGCGCCCCACCATGGATCGAGGAACGCAACCCATCCTAAGTCGCTGCTCGACATCGCCCCCCATACTATTCTGATCAGCGCGGGCGTGGAGAGCCAGTATGGACATCCGCACTCTCAAGCATTGCAGGTGTACGCGCGAGTGGCCAAGCACGTCTTTTCAACCCACATGGAAGGTGGGGTCTCGCTGCTCACACAGCCCGGCCAAACGGAGATCACGACGACGTTGATCCGGCCCATGGGCGCTCAAGCCGACGTTGCCTGACCAGGTGGGTATGGAAGACGCGACGAAACCAAAGATCGGGCTAGCTCTCTCGGGCGGCGGCTCGCGCGCGATAGCATTCCACCTTGGATGCTTGCGCGCGCTCGATAATTTAGGGCTACTGGACCAGATTGCCATCGTGTCGACGGTGTCGGGTGGCAGCGTTATTGGTGCTTATTTTCATGCGCACCGCGGCGATTTCCCTTCCTTTGAGATGAAAATCCGAAACCTTCTAGCGGAAGGTCTCGTAAAGCGCATGTGCCGTAAGCTGTTGAGCCCGCTTGGGTTCAAACTTATGGCGGCGTCGCTGCTAATCGGTGCCGTGGCACTTGGCACTTTGCTCGTCCGTATTGCCGTTGCCGCCTGCCGCCTATTAGCTCTCCAGTCGCTTAGAAAGAAGTTCGAGCGATTTGACATCAGATCGCCGCTTCATCGCTTTGTAAGCCGAACCAACCTTCTCGAAGCGGTGCTCGATGACGTTCTCTTTGATGGAGCAGCGTTGAGCGACCTTCCTGCCCAACCTCATTTGGTGATCAATGCTTCTGAGCTGAGGACGGGTTCGGCTTTCCGATTTGGAACTATTGAATCGGGGAGCTGGCGCTGGGGCACGGTGCGCAATAACCAAGTTTCGGTTGCGCACGCGGTCGCCGCATCGGCGGCCTATCCCTTGTTTCTCCCGGCCCTAGATGAAACTTTTGCGTTCAACAGAGACGGCGCGATCAGTCAAGCTCGCGTCATCCTGACCGATGGCGGGATCTACGACAATCTTGGCCTTGGCTGTCTCTGGCCGGACCGGTCGCGTGATGTCAGCCTGAATATCGTTTCCGTCGATACAATTATTTGCTGCTCTGCAGGCTATGGCTTACGCCAAGAACCGCCAAGCCAATTCCTTCCGGCGCGCATGTTGAGCGTTTTCAGCACATTATTTGACCGAGCCCAGAATGCGTCGATTCATCGGCTTCACGACGCGCAGCGTTTCGGACTGATCAAAAATTTCATCTTTCCATATCTCGGGCAACTCGATCGCCAATTGCCCAACCCTCCCCCGGATTTGGTTCGCCGGGAGGAAACTCATTCGTATCCTACGAACTTCAACGCAATGCCGGTCGACTGGATAGATCTACTAAGCCGGCGAGGCGAGCAGCTCACAATCTGTCTGGCGCGCGCGTACTTGCCGCATCTCCTCAATGATCCGCCAAAATTGATCCGCGCTCAAACTGCCTAGGAGCGTGCCATGCTGCGTGGAGTCGCCGACAGGATTTGAGAGTCATGTCAAAGTTGTGAGTCCAAACGGCGCGCCTCAACCGCACCCGGATGCGATCTAACGTCAACTTCCGTATCAGGCGACGAATGAAATCCGTGGCGCCTAAACCCATGCGGCCGAATTCTGGCAAGAGCGCCGTGCTGTTGATGTGGTGGTGGGAGCACGGTCGTGTCATCAAATGAGTGCCTGAGGAAATGCGCGTTCAAAGTGGTGTTGCTCCCTAAAATCGCGCGTCCATTAGTTCGACATGTTGGTGTCAATGAGCGCCAAAAGCGAGCGCACCACTACTAGTCGCCGACGTCCGATCGTTGTCGTGACGATACGCCCAGTTCCTATCAACTCGTAAAGTTTCGTGCGTCCCAAGCCAGTCACTTCGCATGCATCGACAATCGTGCAGGTGAGCCGCTGGGCGAATGGCATCGTGCTCGGTTCTGTGGCATTCGGAGCGGATAGACTGACTTGTGACTGCCGTCCGCCAGTTTTCTCTCGTCGATTGTGTCTCACGTGGACCTCATATTCGCAGAAACTCGACGGGACAAGAGTTGATCGTGCGACGAGCAACGTCAATGCGAACAGGCGAGGGCGCTCGCGTACGACAGCGCACGTCAGCGGCGGTTTGAATATTTCTGGACATCAAGGAGCGACGCGAAAATTTTTCGCGAATGCGCCAGCCACAGTGAGGCATCGCGCCGAGGCTATTTGGCGAATGTCGGCAGCAAATTCCGCAAGCGTTCGCCGCTGATCACCAGCGTCTTATTCAACCATTATTCAACGAACTCGGCCGATGGCTACCTAAGTGCCTGAGTTTGCTGGCGCTCCCTAGGGGAATCGAACCCCTGTTTCAGCCTTGAGAGAATTGCATCGCGCACCTTGGCGAACGTCGGCGAACAAGGATAAGCCTTTGATTTCAATTGCTTAGTTCGTACCCGTTTGGTACTGTTCGTGACCATCTTCGACCGCCTGTTGAAGAAAACTTGAAGAAATGGGGAACGGCAGTTGGCACGCGCGGCGCGGCATTCTTCACTTGAAACCCGTACGGCTCGTGCGCGGTTACCGGCGCGTCGGACGCCCTATTTTGCAAAGATCGCGAAGGGACTGCGTCTTGGTTATTACCGCGGCGCAAGTTCGGGATCGTGGGTTGCAAGTTTTTATCGAGGCACAAAGGGCTATGAGACGAAGGCGATTGGTCCAGCCGACGACACCATTGACGCTGATGGCGTCACGGTCTTCGACTTTTGGCAGGCGCAGGATCAATCTCGAATTTGGGCGGAGCAGCGACGCCTGGTCGCGGCGGGAATTGTTCGGACCGGACCGTACAAGGTTGAGCATGCCGTCAACGACTATCTGTCGGAGATAGCCGCCGAAAAGAAGCCCGCTGCCGTCAAGGGGGCAAAATACGTCTTCGATGCTTGGATTCTGCCCGACCTGGCGCCGCTTCTCGTCGATGAGTTGACGACTGAAAAGTTGACTCGGTGGCGTAACAAGATTGCAACCGCCCCCAAGCGCTTGCGAACTAGGCGCGGCGCCCACAAGCCGGCCACGCGAGAAACTCCTGATGACGAGGACGCCCGCCGCGCTCGCAAGGCAACCGCCAATCGCATTCTCACGTTCCTCAAGGCGGCGCTTAACCGAGCTTTTTATGCCGACCGCGTATCGTCCGATACCGCTTGGCGGAAAGTGAAGCCGTTCAAGAAGGTTGACGAGGCGGTCGTTCGTTACCTCGCTCTGGCTGATATTCGTCGCCTGGTTGATGCTTGTCCTCACGACTTTCGGAAAATAGTCGAAGCGGCTTTGCATACCGGATGTCGCTATGCAGAACTCGGTCGCCTCAAGCGCGAAGACTACAACGATGATAGCGGCACGCTATCTGTCAGGTTAAGCAAAGGAAAAAACCGGCACGTCGTTCTGGCGGAAGAAGGAAAGATTGCCTTCCGGCAATGGATAACAAACGTTGTCTTTGGCGAGCATATCTTTTTGAGGGGCGATGGAAAGCCGTGGGGGACCTCTCACCAACAGCGACCGCTTGATGAAGCAAGTGATCTGGCTGGGATAACTCCCGCGGTGAATTTTCACATCCTACGACATACTCACGCATCCTATCTCGCGATGGCTGGCGTGCCCATGGCGGTGATCGCGCGGCAACTTGGCCATGCAGATACGCGAATGACGGAAAAGCACTACGCGCACCTCGCCCCGAGTTATGTTGCTCAAACAATCCGCGAAAACTTCCCGGCTCTCGGCCTCACGCTTCCCTCGACGCCGGTCATCGCATTTCGAAAGCTCACGGCGTAATTCAAGAACGGACGCTTCGGATACCTGAGACCCCTGCGTCCCGAACGTAAGAAGCGGTCGAAAAGATCAACAAAAACAATGAAGTTCGTTGAGGATAGGCCACCTTTATCGCCGTTTGTTCACGGGGTTTCGGTGGTCAACCGGTAGTCAGCAGCGTTGCCTCCCCTTATCGATAAAAGACGGAACACCGGCTGATTCAGAGGCTGACGCTCATGTTACGATTCCTGCGCCTTACCGGAAATTTCATGGTTTTAAGCCTGCTGAAACCAATGCGTTATTTGCGGATTGTAAATCGCAACTCGCCGCCAATCGTGGCGCTATTAAACTGTCGGTCGGTCCAATCCATCGTAAGCGTCGTTCCGCTCGCACCTTTTCGGGGCTAGGCGAGTTTTACGATCTCTTTGAAGGGATCGGCTTGTGTCTATGTTTGACCATACGCTTAAGTCGGATGTAGCGGCGCGCCGGCTGGAAGTGATCACGGAGACGGGACGACGTCGTTGGTTCTCCAAGGACGACAAGGCCGGGATTGTCGAGGAGTTCCGAGATTGCCCGGCGACACGGGCTGACCCCCCAACAAGTGTTCACTTGGCGTCGGAAAGCGCGCCGGCAGCCGGCGCCGATGGCTAACGATCCGCAGTTTGTACCTGCGGTGGTAGACCCCATGGCGCCAGTCGTGGTTGCGGGCCGTGAGCGCAAGACAGCGCGACGGAAGGCCAAGCCGGATGTTGGGGGCATCGAGATCGAAGCCGAAGGCGTCACGATCCGGGTCGGCCAAGGCGCGGACGTGGCGATGATTGCGGCCATCGTCCATGCGCTGAAGGCAAGCCGGTGATCGGCCCGTCAGGCACTGTCCGGGTGATGGTGGCAACCAAGCCAGTCGACTTCCGCAAGGGGATGGAAGGGCCCGCTATGTTGGTACGCGAGCACATAAAGGCCGATCCGTTCTCGGGTGCTGTTTATGTGTTCCGTGCCAAGCGTGCGGACCGGATCAAGCTGATCTTCTGGGATGGAACGGGTTTGTGCCTGTTCGCCAACTACGTGCATTCATACTACATCTCCTTCAGCTTCAGTTGAGGGTTTTAGCACCATGGCCGTCTTGAGGGCGGCGGCTCGATCGAAGCCGATTCCATCGACTGCACTGCTTGCGCGGCAGATTCGATGCGAGGCCTCGTACAGGTAATAGTGCGCATTGTAGGCATGCTTGGTGAGGAGTCCATGTTCAGCCCACCTGGCGAGGGTCGTTTCGTGGATATTGAGGCGCGCAGCGGCTTCCCGTTTTGTCAGCATTCCGCGATCTCGCACTCGGTCATAGCGCGAGCGCAGGCGGTAGCGCTGGACGAGATACGCGACCCGCAAAGCCGTGAAGCGGGCATGGTGGCGGCCCCGCCGCGCTGATCCTCCTGGGCGATATCCTTGCTGGTTGAGGAGTTCGGCGATCTCAGAATCGATGTGTTTGTCGAGGAGCTTGTCGACCAATTCGACGATACCGGGCGGCGTCTTTACCTGTTGCGCGGATGATTTTGGGCTCATGATGGCGAGCGTTTGGATTTTGCCGCCCTTGAAGCGGACGTGAATCGACATCCTCAATGATGTTGGCGAGCAGCCGTTTGCGTTCACGATCCGGCGTATCTGGATCTGCCCAAAGCTTACTGAAATCTACCGTCATCGCGATCAGCCGCTCGCGGATGGCTTCATCGAGGACGAGTTGATCCTGCTCTCGAGCGCGCTCTCGATCTTCGCGGGCTTTGGCCAACACGCGTAGCTTGTCGTTCCATTCACCTTCGAGCGTGTCGGCGACGAGACGATTATTGGGGTCGACCATCATGAAGCGGCGCTGGGCGAGATCCGCTTCGATTTGGGCCCGTTCGATCGAGCGACGGCGCAGCCGGTCTGCTTCCTCATACCTGGCTTCGATATCCCTCCGGATCTCGAGCGTCAACTCGACAGCGGCTGGCGCCATCGCTGATTCCGAAGAAGCCGGGCGACCGGGTGAAGACCAATCGGCGCGACGCGCTCAACTTGGCCAAGCTGTTGCGCGCGGGCGAACTGACCGCAGTCTGGGTTCCGGATGCGCGGCACGAGGCGATGCGGGATCTGGTGCGGGCGCGCGAGGCTGCGGTCGACGACCTCAAATCCAAACGCCAGCAGGTTTTGTCGCTGCTGCGGCTCGGCCGGCATTTTACCGGCAAGCGAACCTGGACCAGGGCTCATATGAACTGGCTGGTGAGCCAGAGGCTCGCTCATCGCGAACAGCGTATCGCCTTCGAGGAGATGCTGTTGGCGGTGCGGCAAGCCAATGAGCGCGTGACCCGGCTCGAGCGGGCGATCGCCGCGGCAGTGCCGGACTGGTCGCTTGCGGAGGTGGTGACGGCACTGATGGCCGTACGCGGTCTCGATCTCATTTCAGCTACGATTTTCCTCGCCGAGATCGGCGACCTGTCGCGCTTTACCACCCCGCGCCAATTGATGGCCTATCTTGGCCTGGTGCCCGGCGAAGTTCGACCGGTGACAAGGGGCTGGCGCGGTGGCTTCACCAAGGCCGGCAACCATCGGGCAAGGCGTATTCTGGTGGAGTGCTCCTGGAGCTACCGCCATCCCCCGCGCGTCGGCAAGAAGAAGCTTGCCAAAGTTGAAGCCACACCGCTCGCCGTCCAGGAGATCGCCTGGAAGGCGCGGGCGCGTCTGACCGCGCGCTACCGCGCATTGGCACGGCGCGGCAAGCGGCCGACCCTCGTGCTGACCGCGATTGCGCGTGAACTGTCAGGCTTCATCTGGGCCGTCAGTCGCGCCGTCGGCGCGCCCGCGACGCCGGCGATGTGAGCACATCGACAGGCCCGACAAGGAGCCAGCACCGCGCCACGATCCCGACGAATATCGTGCAACGGCGGGGGCGAAGCCACGGCAGGGGAATTCGCGATGTCGCTTTGTGGCCGATCAGCCGATCGACGCCCGCGCGTAGACAGCGGACAGCCCCGGACGAACTCTCGGAACTGCGATTTAAACCCGCGTATCAGAGCTTGATCACCGACGTCTTCAGGCTTCGCCTCCACCGTTGCACGATCATCACTCCTGTGCTCTCGGGTGAAAATCGCCGGGAGACGACATCTCGCGTTCAAACCACTTGACGAAGGACATCAGAAGCGACTTCGTTGGAAAATCGTCGCCGATTGCAGAGTGCTTTGTTCAGAAGCCACACAGCACAATAATCCTAGTGCACAACAATCCCACTCGCCGCCCGCCTCTACGCGCAATCATGAATGCGCATATTTAGGCAGTGATCGAGCGTGATGTTCGGTCCAAACTTGTGGTCGGCGAGGAATTATTTCACGACTGGCAACGCAGAGGCGCCGTTGCTCTCAGCAGGCAACGGTAACTCGTTCGAATCGCGTCAGGCGCGTTATTCAGAAATAAAAATGCGAATTCATATATTATCGAAATAGCTGTATAGCTTCGGGAGCTTGGGTGTCAGATGCGCGCCTGCGTAATCACCTTCGTGTAGAGGTAGCCTTCAAGCGCTTCCGAGCCCCCTTCACTGCCGAAGCCAGAATCCTTTATGCCGCCGAATGGCAATTCGGGAATTCCCAACCCGTGATGATTGATAGCGACCATGCCAGCCTGAATCCTGGAGCCGATCCGCTCCGTCACATCGGCCGACTGTGTGTAAGCATAGGACGCGAGCCCGAAATCAATGCGGTTGGCTTCGGCCCAAACCTCTTCCTCGTCCGTGAAACTCCGGATCGCGGCGATCGGACCGAACGGCTCGTCGTTCATCACAGTGCAGTCAACCGAAACCTCGGCAAGAACGGTTGGTTCAAAGAAGGCGCCGCGGTTGCCGATGCGCGAGCCGCCCGTGGTCAGCCTGGCACCTTTAGTCTGGGCGTCGCGTACCAGATTTTCCATTACCGGGATGCGCCGCGCGTGCACAAGCGGTCCCATCTGGGTTTCAGGCTCCATGCCGTCGCCCACACGGATCGCCTCGGCACAGGCTGTAAACTTTTCAACGAACTCTTCGTAAACCTTGTTTTGAATCAAGAAACGTGTGGGTGCAACGCACACTTGTCCCGCGTTGCGGAATTTGTTGGCGCAGAGAATTTCAACAGCCTTGCCGACATTTGCATCGTTGAAAACGACTGCCGGCGCATGCCCACCCAACTCCATTGTGAACCGCTTCATGTGCTTGCCGGCAAGGCTCGCAAGGTCCTTGCCGACCGGCGTCGAGCCCGTGAACGAGATTTTGCGGATAACCTCGTGCGGGATAAGATAGGCCGATATTTCCGCCGGCTTGCCCAGTACGTAGCTGAGAACGTCGCTAGGCACGCCCGCGTCTAGGAAAACCCTGATAAGCTCCGCACAAGACGCCGGCGTGTCTTCAGGTCCCTTCAGGATGACGGAGCAACCCGTGCAAAGGGCGGCTGCAAGTTTGCGAACCGCCTGGTTGATAGGGAAATTCCAGGGTGTGAATGCGGCAACCGGGCCAACAGGTTCGCGTACGACCATCTGCGTAACACCGCTACTACGAGCGGGAACGATGCGGCCGTAGGTCCGCCTGCCCTCCTCCGCAAACCAGTCGATGGTGTCGGCGCCGGCAAGAATCTCGATCATGGACTCCGTCCGAGGCTTTCCCTGCTCGAGCGTCATGATGGCGGAGATTTCTGTCGCCCGCGCGCGTAACAGTTCGGCAGCTTTGCGCATGATCTTGCTGCGCTCGAGCGCCGAAACGACCCGCCAATTCTCAAAGCCACGCTGGGCGGCGGCGAGCGCCTCATCTAAGTCAGCGATCGCAGCAATCGGAAACGTGCCGATGTCTTCGCCAGTGCTCGGGTTGGAAACCGGCCCGGACGCGCCGCCGGATGCGGCGCGCCAGCTGCCGGCGATATGTAATTGAACGGTCGGAAACTTCATTGTTGGCTTGCCATTTCTTGAACGTGACGAATTGCAGCGGACCGGCTTAGCTACCAGCCGTGCAGATAGATGGCGTCGTCGGCCGGCGCGTGGCCTTGTTCAGCCGCCAAGTTCCGAAACTTACCGCCGAAGAACAGCAGCGGGTCGTGTGCGGCGTGGAGCGCCTGTTTGTGCGACGTGATGCGACCGAGGAAAATTTCGTGATCGCCGCCGTCGTAGCGCGCATGAGCGTCACATTGGAGGACGGCGATGCTGCCCGCGATGTGAGGCGATAACCCTTCTGGCTCTTCAAATTTGGTGCCCTCCCACTTGTCGTCTTTGGCGCGAGCGAAGCGGTTGGCGACTTCTTCCTGGGCAGCTCCTAGGATATTGACGGCGTACTTCTCCACGGTTTGCCACGCCGGCAGGCTCAATGCATTCCGATGGATGCTGAACAGGATGAGCGGCGGATCGAGCGAGACTGTGTTGAACGAGCTCATCGTCATCCCGATACGTTGCCCGTCGGCCGTTCTCGCGGTGACGATGATGACGCCCGTGGCGAAGTGCCCAAGCAAATTTCTCAGGGTGCGGCTGTCTAATACCGAAGTCATGCCAAGATCCTTGTTTCAGGGCTATGCAGGCTCGGAACGAGAACGCCGCGATGATGAACGCCGCGGCGCCCTCCCCTCTCAAGTCACCCGAATACTCAGGCCGACATCGCAGCGGTGGCGGGATTTCCGTATTTTCCGGCAATGCCCTCAGCCACCTTGCCGGCCCGGGCCCAGTCGTAAGTCCTGTAACTGTGACCGCGGGTGACGAATTGCGCGCCAGCATAGAACATCTCGTACTGGAGATGCCGCGAGGCGAATTCAGATCCGACAGCGTCCCATGTCAGTTTCAGTAGCTTGACGCGTTCCGCGCCCGACATCGAAGGCGAAACCTGCGTCAGCGAGATAATCTTCGACAACTCAGGATTGCGGAAGTCGTCGACCGAGGACGGCAGCATCAGGAGGGAGCCGCCAGCAAGTTCACGGATCGTATTGATGATCTGCGGGTACATTTCCTGCGACTGCACCTGCGCAGCGTACATCAGGTTACGGTTGGGCAAATAATATTCTCCCCGCATGTTGCCGGCGGCTTCCATGCCGTAGACCATCCCTTCGATGAGTGACGCCTGGGATGCAAGTTTCCCGAGGGTTTCGACGACCGGCGGGAAATTGATGGTCCCGATCGTTTTCGCGATGCCCTGCGCCAGGCCAACAAGGAAGCGGAGCTTAACTGAGAGACGGATCTGCGCCTGATAGTTCTGGTAAACGTGCGCCGGCGTGTCATGGAACTGTGCCCGACAGGCGTCTGTATTGCGCAGATGGAACACGCGCTCCCACGGCACCTTCACGTCGTCAAAGAAAACGAGCGCATCGTTCTCGTCATAGCGGTAGGATAGAGGGTTGTCGAACTCACTCGGCGCGTGAGCTTCGAAGGACTTGCGTGAAAGCAACTGTAAGCCCTTAGTGTCCATCGGAAGCGCGCATGAGAACGCGAGGTCTTCCTCGCCGGGCTTCAGCGGCTGCCCGGATGCGACGAATATCTCGTTCGCCATGATCGCGCTGGTCGCAAACAGTTTGGCACCGCGAATCGTGATCCCAGAGGCGTCTTCATCGACGATACGCGCCACCATGTCCTTGGCGTTCACGCCCTGGTCGCCGAACGCCTTCGAACGGTCGCCCTGCACGTTGTTGATGACATAAGTCAAGAAGATGTCATCGCGGCGAGCCTGCTGATACCATGCGCGAAAAGCCTGACCGCGCTTCGAATCGTATTTGTCGAAAACTTCGGCGGCCATATACATGGCCGAGACCGACGAAGCGACGTGGTCCGGAGACCGGCCCATGAAACCGCCGTGCATTTCCGCCCATTCGACCAGGGCCTTACGCCGCTCAACCAGTTGCTCGTAGCTTTTGGGCAGTTCCCAGGCGCGGCTTACGCGGTGTCCGTCGCCCAGATCGAACGTCAGGCGGTCAATATTCTTGAGATCGGCTTGATAGTCGTAGAGCGCGCCCGAGGACGCCGCGGCGTTTTTGTATGCCGGGTGGGTGGTCACGTCGTCGACCTTTTTGCCATCGAGATAGACGGCGCGGCCATCGCGCAAGCTGGCAATATGACTGGCGCCGTCCTTAACGGACGTCTTCACTGATTGAGGGATTGTCTTCGACTGAACGGCTAGGCTCATGGAGAAACTCCGTTGATAGGGAAGCGACGGCGCTTAATTTGACCAATAGCTAATATACAAAGCTATTGCAAGAAGCGTTTGCGCTGATAGTTTGGCTTGATGCCGCTACTTCGTTGGTCTTCGACCTGCAAGGCTGCACCCGATCAGTGCGGGCCGCCCAGAAACGCGTCTGCAAGCGTCGGATCGTTGATAAGGGCGCTTGCTGAGCCACTCGTCAAAACGCGACCGGTTTCAATGAGATAAGCGCGGTCAACAATTTTGAGGGCCTGACGGGCCTTCTGCTCGACCAGGACGACAGTGAGACCATCACTTCTGAACTGTCCGATCATGTCGAAAAGCTTCTCGGTCATTAGCGGCGCGAGCCCCAGCGACGGTTCGTCGAGAAGGAGACAGGACGGACGGGCCAGTAGCGCGCGCGAGATCGCCAGCAATTGCTGCTCGCCGCCAGACAGCAGGCTTGCAAGCCTGTCGCGGCGCTCGGCAAGTATCGGAAACCGCTCGAGCATCCGCGCGACGTCATTGGACGCCGCTTTCTTATCGCGACGGGCATACGTGCCCATGAGCAGATTTTCGTACACCGTCATGCGGGCCAAAATCCCGCGTCCCTCCGGGACCAGCGCAACGCCGCGACGTAATGTATTCTCGGCATCGTTGGGTTTGAGCCGTTCATTTCGGTAGGTGATGCTCCCCTGGAACGCCATAAGGCCGGCGACCGCGCGCGCGATGGTGGTTTTGCCGGCGCCGTTGGCACCGAGAAGCGCGACGATCTCCCCCTCTTTCACTTCGAGGCTGACGTCACGTACCGCGGTGATCGCGCCGTACTTGACCTGGAGATTTTCGACGGAGAGCACTAGGCATCCCTCCCAAGATAGGCATCGAGCACTATAGGATTTGTACGAACGTCTTCGGGTGCCCCTTCAGCGATCAGGACGCCGAAATCGAGCACATAAAGATAATCGCACAAGCGCATGACAAAGTTCATGTCATGCTCGATCAGAAGGATTGTGAGCCCAGAGTCGCGTAGTTTTACCATGAGGTCTCGAACCTCTTCCGCCTCGTCGTAGTTCATTCCCGCGACCGGCTCATCGAGCAGCAGGAGTTTTGGCCGCGCCGTAACCGCCCGCGCCATCTCGACTTTGCGCTGGATCCCGTACGACAGCGACTTAGCGGGGTAGTCCCGCAGCTTGGTAAGTGCAAAGAATTCCAGGACCTCTTCGGCACGTGACTTTGCTGATGGGTTGGCCCAGCCAATCGGCAGCAGGCGGCGCCACCAGGACTCGCCATGCGGCTGTGCAACGAGCAAGTGTTCGAAGACCGACATGCTTCCGAAAAGGCGGATATTCTGAAAGGTCCGAGAAATTCCGCCACGTACGATGCGATGCGATGGCCAGTGGGTGATAGCCACGCCCTCCAGCCGGACCTCGCCAGCGTCAACACGATAGGCGCCGGTGATCGTATTAAAAAGCGTGGTCTTGCCGGCACCGTTAGGCCCGATAATTCCGACGATTTTTCCTTTGGGCACCTCGCAGACCATCTCGGAGAGTGCGCGAATCCCGCCGAACTGCTTGGTCACGCCGTCCAGCTCGAGGAGCGTACCGGTCATGCCCCACCTCTCTGCAACATCAGTTGGCGAATAAGGGCGCCATCAAGGATCCCTTGCCGGCGTATCAGCAGGACGAGGACGAGTAGTGCTCCAAAGGCCGCCATTCGCCAATCGGCGATCGGTCTCAAGACCTCGGGAAGGAACACGAGCAGCAGTGCCCCGACGAAGGGCCCAAGACACGTCGTCGAACCTCCAAGGATCACGGCCAGCACGAGATCGATTGAGCGCTCGAAGCCAAAGCTTGATGGTTCGATGTAGACGAGGTGATGGGCATAAAGGCCGCCAGAAACGGCGGCTATGGCGGCACCCGCAGCAAATGTGCCAACCTTGATCATGACGGTGTTTAATCCAATCAGCCCGGCAGCGATCTCGTCATCGTGGACCGCTTGGATTTCGAGCCACATACGCGAGCGTTCCATCACCATGACCGCGACCAGGATCAGAGCGCTCCATGTCCAAATATATCCAACGGATACGTGCTGCATGCCGTGAAAACCGCCGGCGCCGCCCATAGGGTCGAAGTTCAACAAGAAGCTACGTATCATCTCGCCGAAGCCCAGCGTCGCCATGGCGAGATAGATTCCACGTAGGCGCAGCGCCGGAAAGGCGATGACTGCGCCGATCATTCCTGCCGCGAGAGCAGAGATCGCAATCGCGACCGTAACCGGCAAGGCAACGACGACGGTCAGGTAGGACGAGCAGTACGCGCCGATACCCATGAATGCGGCGTTACCGAGAGAAAGCTGTCCAGTCGAAAGGATGATGTAGACACTGAGCCCCCCGAGCAACAGGATCCCAGCATCGGCAAATAGACTGGCGTAATATGTGGACATCAGACGCGCTGCCCCTGCTGGCGGCTTCCGAGGAGGCCTTGCGGCCGAAGCAGCAAGATCAGGATCATAAATCCGTAGACGACGAAGTCGCGGATCTGCGAGCCTCCATAGGCAACCGTCATCACCTCCGCGGTCCCGATCAGCGGTCCGGCGACCAGCGCCCCCCAAATGTTGGTCGTTCCTCCGATCACCATAACGGCAACGGCCTTCAACCCGATCTCGACGCCCAGATACGGCGTGATGGCGCCGTAATGCAGGGCGATCAGCACGCCGGCGACACCAGCCAAGGCTCCCGAGAGAGCAAAAGCCAACAGCGTAAGTCGATCGGCAGACACGCCAAGGAGGCGCGCAACGTCCCTATTCTCGGCGACGGCGCGCAGCGCGCGCCCAATAGAGGTCCGCTGAATGACAAATGCGACGACGGCTACCAGACCGACCGTGGCACCGATCACGATCAGTTGCATCTCTCCAATGCTCGCTGCACCGATCGCGTATTGTTTGCTGAAGAGACTGTCTGGCAGTTGCAGCGGGTCCGAGCCCCAGATGTTCGTCGCAACGTTTTGGAGAATGATCGAGAAGCCAAGCGTGCTTAGCATCGGCGTCACCAGCGGCGCGTTGCGCAATGGTTGATAGCCGACTTTCTCGATCACGACGGCGATCCCGGCTGCGCCGAGAAGGCCACCCGTCACGGCGACGGGAAGTGGCAAGCCGGCGGCTATCAGCGTGAAACCGAGATAGGCTCCAAACATGAAAAGCTCGGCGATCGCAAGATTGAGGATGCCAAGTATCCCCATCACGATCGAAAACGATAGGGCCAGCAATGTGTAGACCGCGCCGAGCGTCAGTCCATTTATAAGCTGTTGAATGAGCATGAAGGCTATCCGCGCAATAGAGTGATCGCCCAGGCGACCCGAGCCGATCCGGTCGCCTCATTTTTTAAGAGTTGCGTTCAGCAAGCCGGATGATTGGGTGCCGAACTGCAGCCGCGCACCTTTGTTTCCCAAGTGCCGCTCTGCCCCTGCAAGACGAAGAACGCCTTGATGGCATCACCGTCGTCGTTAAACCCGATCGGCCCACTCAGACCAGGAAACCCTTCGAGCTTTGCGAGATAGTCTCGGACCTTGCTACGATCAGCCTCCAGATCTTCAGGCTTGCCGGAAATCCCGGCCTTCTTCAACGCCGCGATATACATGTTGACGATCTCGTATATGTTAGCGTCGTACATGCTGGGCTCGATCTCCGGCGGAAGGCCGGATTCTTTGCGGAGCAACGGCTGCAGGCTGGCAACAAACTTCTCGGGCGCTTCCCCCTTCATCGTCGCGTAGAACGATGCAGGCGCTACGATCGGAAGATCTGGAGCGGCCTTGAGGATTGCCGACGAGATGAGCTGAGTCGAACCAATCACCGGTTTCATCAAGCCCTGTCGCTTCATCTCACGGATGACTGTAATGGCTTGGCTGTAGTCCGCGCTCACGACGACCCCATCGGTATTCAGCGACTTAAGCTTGGTGACCTGCGCCGAAACGTCGAGATCGCCAGTACTGAAAGAGAGCAAATCGCCTTCGTTGGCGACCGTAATCTCGTTAGCTTTCATGACCGCGGGCATGATCACCTTGCCCACCGTCGATGCGGTCGCATCCTTGGCATCGAAGATGATGGCGACACTCTTGATGTTAAATGCCTTCTTGTAGAACGGCACAGTCGTGTTCGCGAGGACGCCTTCATCAATCGTATTGCGGAAAGCCCACGGGCGGTTGAGCTTTGCCACGCCGGGTTTGGCCGACGCCTGCGATGTCGAAACCACCTTCATTTCGTTCGCGACTGGAAACGTTACTTCCGCTGCGCTTGACGTCAGCGGCCCCGCCACAGCAATGACCTTGTTGTCGCCCGCCAGTTTGCGAAGCGAACTTGCCGCTTGAGCTGGCTTGGCGGCATCGTCGAGGATGGTGATCTTGAGCTTCGCTCCATTGATACCGCCCGCTTGATTGGTCTGCTGCTCGAGCATTTTCAAAGTGACGGTGTTGCTGCGACCCCATTCCGCAAACGGGCCGCTGCTAGGCACAACTGCGCCAAGCTCAATTTCGCTGACCTGCCCGAAAGCCAGACCCGGCGTCATTGTAAGGATCGCAGCGGCGAGTGCATTTGTAAGCATAGCCATGGAGTCTCATCCTTTTTAAGGTTATATCGCAGGAGGCGCAGGCTTGTCGGGCTTAAGCGTCAGTGCGCGGCCGCTCCAGAGAAGTCGCGAGGAAGCTTGTTCTGAGCGACGCGGACATTACGGATGGCGGCCGGCGTATTCCTGCTGCGTCCGACAAACCGCGGCACGCCGTCGGTGAAGACCGCGGCCACGGCTGGCACGTCGCCGTTGCGAAGCGCAGACAAAGCGTCGTCCTTAGACCCTCCTGCGCACGCGTCGACAAGCACCACGTCCGCGTCCCTGCCCGCAGCCAGAATGCCGCTGTTGAGCCGATAAGTAATCGCGTTGTTGCCCGTCGCGGCCGCGATCGCCTGCTCAGGCGGAATGTTGCCGAGGCTGGCGAGATGGCTAATGGTGTACAGCATGCCGAGCGGCATAATTCCGCTACCCGTCGGGGTGTCCGTCGCAATCAGCAAGCGCTCGGGCTGACCGGCCTCATCCAAGAGCTTGGCAGTAAGAAGCGCAGTGCGAAGATTGCCCGCAGTACAGAGCTGAAGGGCGATGCGGCTCTCGTTTACCAGTCGCGCAAATCCTTCGTCCGGCATCGCGACGGGCCCGCCATTGACGTGGAAGGAGACTGATGGATCGGAAGCGAGTATGTGCTCCGCCCAGATCCCCGAAGAGCCGGGGATAGACGATCCACCAGTGTGCATCGTCGTCACCATCCCCATCCGTTTGGCGGCTTTCATCAGGGGCGCGTACTCGAACGGGGTCTGGAAGGCTCCAAAGCCTGCTTTGGCGAGCCAAAGTCCGGCCTTTACGAGTACTTCAAGGTCGCCTTCGGTCAGACCGGGCTCAAGAATGATCGAGCCCGCGTGAACGCGCATGCCGCCGGGTCGATAGTCGAGAAAGCACGATCGCGCGGCAAGCGCGAGGGCTTTAACGCCGGCGGGGTCCTTTGGACGACCCGGCGTATGGACCTCGGACGCCGTGATCGATGTGGTAACACCGCCGTGGACGTAGCTTTCAAGATATCCCACGGCGCGCTGGCGCGGCGTGTAGTCGCCGAACGTGATATGGACGTGACTGTCAATCAGCCCGGGGATTGCCGTTGTCGCATCGGCGTCAACAACCACGTCGGCTGATGCGACCTTATCGGCTGCCACGGTACCGATGCCGGTGATCCGGCCGTCTTCCATAAGGATGGTGTCGCCGCTCAGGATCGGTGACTTGAGTTCACCAGTGACGATGCGGCCGATATTGACGATAGCTGTTCGCATCACGACCTCCCGTGCGCTGCTCTTTAATGCAGGCCATCTGTACCTGCGACATCTTTAGCTGCGAGACCGCCCACGCGGGCGTTCAGGCGGCCACGATTTGCGACGCAAACGATCAGGGCCACCTCATCTGCGCCCGGAGCATCGGGCGGCAGCGTGACCGTCATCCCGTCGTAGTGCGACCGAACGTAGAGCGCGTCCTTGTGCGCGAGCGGCACGTCGATCGAGCAGCCTGGCGCAGCGTATTTCGTGAAAGAAGGGATCCAGGACTTCGCGCCACCAACCGCGTCACGCAAGGGCGTCGCGAACGTGGTGGTGAGCATCGCATTCGAATGCTCAAGTTCGCCGCCAAGGCCGACCACGCCGCCCTTGCCGTAGCTCTCAATCTTGTGCGGCCCCATCGCCTCGAGCGCCAGTTTGGCAAGCAGTGCCCCGACGTCAACGCTCGCCTCGATGGCAGCTTGCAGGTCTTCTTCATACCGGCCTGCAAAGGGATTAGCGACGATGGCGATCGCCGCCACGCGGCGGAGCGGCTGCGAGTGTCGACGGCCGGCCTCCACCTCCCTGTGATCGACCAAGCTAATCAAACGTCGGATATCAAGTTTCATCACGGGTCTCCGGAGAAAGCTAAAGGCTAATAAAAAGCCGTTAACACCTCCGTACAATAGCTTCGTTTACAAGTCAAGTATGCAAGCTGTCCCACTCAGGCGTCGCTTTACTTGTTACGATTCCGGCGAATTTCGGCAACACCTCCGCCTGACGCGATCGAATTGACGAGATACAATTCGTCTGCGCTCGGCATCACGGCACCGCGCTTTTGAGTTGATCCGATCCAGTTCGGCAGCGTAGCGCCTTCGATCTTGACGATCAGTTCGTCGCCCGTCTCCGCCACGGTGTAATTCCCAAAATACGCAATTAAGCCGCGTACAATCGCGCCGTTTTCTGCAGGTGTCCCCTGCTCGCGGTTTCCGGACGCGATTTTGGGAAGATCCGACCGGATAATCGAAATCATGAAGTTGCCCTTGGCGTCGAAGCTCGCGGCTCCGATCGGATTAGGCCCGAGATTCTCGCGTTTTGTACCGTCGCCGGCGGTGCTGACGTACGAAACCAGTGTCCAAGATCCGACGGCCGTGGCCTTGATAGATTGCGCCATCGAAATCCCTCCAAACGCTGTTGTCGTGACTATCGCAATGAACGCTGTCCGCCACATGTATCCGCCACGCAAAAAATCACACCAGCGCCACCCCCGCCGAATCGCCGCGGCCGCGACCTTGCGGAGCGGTGGTCTGCGTCGCGGCCGGCCTCGCGGCGAGCCTCGTCAATAAGGGTGTGACTTTCCTGATGCGCATCTCTTACCTCCGGTATGCAAGCTTTAATCGCTAATTCTCGAAGCTATTACAAGCCGCACCGAAGAACTTTCCGCGCGCGGTCGCCCCGATCTGGCAGGCGTGGCCAATCGGAACCGCGGACCCGCGTTGTCGTCGAAGCTGTGGTGATCGAGGATGCGCGCACCTGCTAACACGCGCGCGGTTAGCCGGCTTGGTTACCCGGTTCAGCGCAACGCTACACGAAGACGGCGTCGTGTGACCGGATGCGCGCAACGCAAACCAGCCATTGCAAGCTCAGCTTTGCCTGTTTCCGGTCGCGCCTTGGCGGATCGGAGCGATCCGACGCCGCTCCTCCTCCAGGTAGGCCTGGAGCCGCAACGCGCGGTTGCTGCTGTCAATAAGCCGCTGGATCATATCCGAGAGCTGCTTGAATTCAGAGGCGCTGAGGCAATCGAATTGAACATCGTTCACCTGCCGTTGAACGGGCGCCAGTTCAGCCAGGCGTCCCCACCCCTCTTCGGAAATCTCAAGACGGACGCGGCGCCGGTCATTGGGATCCGGGGTCTTGTGGATAAAGCCATGCTGCAGCAGCTTATTTGTCACGGTGGTGACGAACGCCCCACTCAGATAGAGGTGCTCGGCAACCCGATTGACGCTCACGTCACCTTCCTGAACGGCCAGATGGCCTATCGAAATCAGTACAGTGTACTCAATCCCCACGAGTCCGATCCGCGCGCCGTGGCCGGCACGCACCGCCTCGTGGCGCGCAAGAAATCCGAACAAGCTGTGCACAAGACTGCGGAATGCCCGATCGGATCCCTGGACGAGCAATTCGGGCCGCGACACGGTCAGCGGAGGCGCTGGACGCGCCTTCTTGCCCGCAGCCTTAACAGGAGGGCCGCCCTTGGTTTTGGAGGCCGTCCCGCGGACGACAGGACGTTTGACCGTACTTTTGCTCAATGAAGCCACCATAAGCCGGACCAGAAATTGCTGAAGGAAACACGGCGAATCGTCACCGTGGCCGCAATTCTGATTGACCGGTTGCATACACCGCCGCGGCAGGGCTGGCTAGGTTTGATATTGATAAACGATTTCAAAAATAGCTATGCGGCTACGATAATTTGGCGGCATCGCTGCGCTGCATCATCGAAGATTGAAAAGCTCGCGGGTTGACGTACCGGTTCCAGACCGTCGCACCCGCGTGCGGAGAACACCGATCGCCGAGGCGCTGTCCTTACCGACGCGGGCGACCGGTGGATGATTGTTTCTCCCCAAACAAGCGCGGAGATCCACTCGCGCTGCACATCTTGGCACGCTGCTCGACTGACTGCCGCGCACCACCCTGAGATTCCCGCGGTCAATGGCTGCTCAGCACGCTGCCGAAGCGGGCCCATGTTTTTCCATCAAACTTCACGAGTTGGAGCTGCTCGATCGGGTAGTGATCCTCAGGACTTGTGTTGAGGGTGATCCCAGGCAGCAACAACGGGAGCTGGAGATCCTTGATGCCGTTTGCCTGCTTCAGGACATTTTCGCGAGTGAGATCGGCACCGCATTGCTTCAGCACCTGAACAAATGATGCCCCGATCGACACGCCGATCTGATTTTGCGGATCGTTCACGTCGCCATCGGAATAGTACTTCTTCATGAAATCGAGGCACCATTTCATTCCGGCATCATCGGCAAACTGCGGATCCACCGGATCCCGCCAATCGAAAATGGTGGAAATAGCATGGCGTTTTACATCGACTCGACCCCCGATGGGTTGCCAGTCATCGGAGAAGCATCGAGCCTACCTGGCTTGATATTGGCTGCGGGCTTTAGCGGCCATGGCTTTGGTATAGGCCCAGGATCGGGCCACCTTATCGCGGACATTGTGACGGGCGCCAAGCCAATTGTGGATCCGAAGCCCTACAGAGCAAGTCGCTTTACTGGATTTAGCGTGGGAAGCGTATCGGACTTCTGATGCGGCCATGGCCATGCGATACGCCTTAACCACGGAGCGACCGCCGCGTCGGCGAAGGCTTTCCGGGTCGGGAAATGGAAGTCGTCGTCCGTGAAAAATCCTGAAGCGATTGAGCGGCAAGGAAAATGCCGGAACTTCCGGGATTGGATTTGCCAGCAACCGGTGTTTGGGAGGCGGTTTTCTTGCAGAATGATGTTTGTGATTCCTTCGAATCTCGAGCTGTGATTCCCTGCTGGTGGTGACGAGCGGAGGATTCGATGCGGCCACGGGAGCGTCGGGAGAGCGGCGATCAGGATCTGTTTCGTTCACGGCTTGACCAGATCATTGACACGGAACACGCGCTGGTGAAGCTGGCGCGGACGATCGATTGGGGATTTCTGGAAGCGAGGTTCGGAGCGGTCTACACCGATGCCCCCGGCCGCCCGCCGCTGCCGACGCGCTTGATGGCGGGGCTGGCTATTCTCAAGCACACTTATGACCTGTCGGACGAGGTGCTTTGCGACGCTGGGTCGAGAACCCCTATTACCAGTTTTTCTGTGGTGAGGAGTTCTTCCAGCACCATCTGGTGTTCGATCGCTCGTCGCTGACGCGCTGGCGCAACCGGATGGGCGAAGAGCGGCTGGCTGCACTGATCCAGGAGAGCCTGTCGGTGGCCACCAGGACCAAGGCAATCAAGCCGTCCGAGCTGTCCCGGGTGATCGTCGACACCACGGTTCAGCCCAAGAACGTGACGTTCCCCACCGATGCGAAGCTTCTGAACCGGGCGCGCGAGAAACTGGTGCGGCTGGCGAAGCTGGCCGGCGTCAATTTGCGTCAGTCCTATGCGCGGGTGGGCAAGTTCGCCCTGATCCAGCATCAGCGCTATGCCCACGCCAAGCAGTTCAAGCGCGCCAACCGGGCGCTCAAGACGCTGCGGACCTATCTCGGCCGCGTGATCCGCGACATCGGCCGCAAGATCGACGGCAACGGCGGGCTCAAAGCGGCGTTCGCGAAGCTGCTGCCGCTGGCGCGGCGCGTGCGCGAGCAGCAACAGCGTCAACGCGGGCCGAAGGTCTATTCCCTGCACGCGCCGGAGGTCGAATGCATCGGCAAGGGCAAGGCCCATCGGCCTTACGAGTTCGGCGTCAAAGTCTCCGTTGCAACCACGATCAGCCGCGCCAAGGGCGGCCAGTCCGTCACCCATGTGAAGGCGCTGCCCGGCAACCCCTATGACGGTCACACGCTGGCCACCGTGATCCCGGACATGGAAGCGATGGTCGGCAACACCATCGCGCGCATTCTCGCCGACAAGGGATACCGCGGGCACAATGCGCCGCCCGATCACAAGTTCAGGGTCTTCATCTCCGGCCAGAAGCGAGGGGTGACGCCCAAGATCAAGCGTGAACTGCGCCGCAGGGCCGCCGTCGAACCCGTCATCGGCCATCTCAAGGCCGAGCACCGCATGGGCCGCAATTATCTCTGGCGCTGCCAGGGGGACGCCGCCAACGCCGTCCTTGCCGCCGCCGGCTACAACTTCCGCCGCCTCGTCCGCTGGCTCAGCCTGTTGCTGCGCCGAATCCTCATGGCTCTCACCGCCGCGATTCAGACTGTTCCAGCGTGAATCTAAAGTTCTTCACGGACGACCGAGTAATCTTGGCAGACGGCAACAGCTTCAGCGCTGCCGTGCACTCATCCTGTCGTTCGCCTCGCGGACAATGAGGCCGTCAGCGCGGCGCCGGATCAACGAAAACGTAGAGCGACTTGATCCGTCCGCCTTCGAAATGGGCTATGTCGGTACCCGTCACGGCTACGGCGCCGTCGGGTGGGCCCGCCCGCCAGAAGAGCCGTCCGACGCCGTTGTGGCCCACAGCACGCCCGGCCGGGGTGAAGATGAAGTTGGGCGGCAGGCTGGCGTGGAGGTTGCCAATAGCATCGGAGATCGCCTTTCGTCCGGTCGCGACGGTCTCCGGGTCGTAAAGGATTGCGTTCTCGGTGTACAACTCCCGGAGTGCGGTGCGACGGCGGTCCGCGTCATGCTCGTTGAAAACGCGAACGAGATTGACCTGCATCAGCGCATCGAAATCGATCGTATCTCCGGTGCCGGAATTCTGTTTTGAATCGCTCGCCATAGTCGCGCTCCTGTGGAACAAATCGCACTCGCCGGGCATGCGCAAATCAGAGTGATGTGCAAACCGAATCGAACTCGAGCCGTGGCGAGCGATCGAAGATCTTCGTATGATCGCCATAGCCAAGGTTGCATAGGAAGTTCGACTTCACCTGGGTGCCTGCAAAGAACTCCGCGTCCACGCCGGCATTGTTGAAGCCCGACATCGGACCGCAGTCCAATCCGATCGCGCGGGCGGCGATGATGAGGTAGGCGCCCTGTAGGGTGCCGTTGCGGAACGCCGTCATCTCGATCAAGGGCAACTTACCTTCGAACACGCCTTTTGCATTCGCATTGTGCGGGAACTGCGTCGGCAGATGCTCATAGAAGGTGAGATCGTGGCCTATGATAACGGTGACCGGAGCCGCCATAGTCTTGTCAACGTTACCTGGCGCGAGATGCGGCTTGAGACGCTCTTTGGCGGCCGCCGCACGCAGGAACAACAAGCGCATCGGCTGCGTGTTCATGCTGGTCGGACCAAATTTGGCGATATCGTAGATTTCGCGAAGTATCTCGTCCGGCACGGGCGTGTTAAGCCAACCGTTGTGCGTGCGCGCATCCACGAACAGCTGTCGTAGGTCGGCATGTTGGAGGCGTCGGGATTCCTTGCGCGATGCGTGGGCGGGTGTCATGGCAGGTCCTCGCGTTCGAAGCATCGGAGACGGAGCGGCCCGATGTCGCACCGTCGATGTTATCTGTATTAGGCGGCGGCGACGGGAGCGAATACGATCTCCTTGGCGCCCGGCGGTACGAAGTCGACCGCATTCGGAGCCCCCTCCTCGCGCCACATCTCGTAGGCGATTTCGCGAATTATCTTCCCGTCTTTCATCTCAAACACATGGGTCAACCGAACGGCTAGTTCCGACCCGATGGGATATGGAATGTTCGGCATCTCGTCGCCAACGATCGTAACGTGTCCGATCTGGTCGTCGAACACAAATTGTTCCGTTGCGAAGCGACGTAGCGGAATGACGCGGCGAAACGCCACCGTGCGAAAGATGCCACGATATGCCTTGAGGATCTCGGCCTTGTCGTTCATCACGACGCCGCGCGTTGGCGCCTCCCAACTGATATTATCGCCATAAAGCGCAATGGCCTTTTCCACGTGTTCAGGGTTTTCATTGTGAAAATGTGCTTCGACAACCTCAAGGTTGCGGGCAACGATCTGCTCGCGCGTGAGTGCGCTGTCCGGGACAGTCGTATCGACCGTGATCGCGCCTTCGATCTTTCGCTCTACACCAGCCATTTCTTCCTCCTTGATGATGTCGTCAGGCGCGGTGCGTGCTGTCGACGATTGAATTCGTAATGCTACAGAGGCCGTCGATCCGCGTGGTGAGCGAGGCGCCCGGTTTCATGTAGATCCGCGGGGTACGGCCAATCCCGACGCCATCTGGAGTACCGGTCAGAATCACGTCGCCGGGTCGCAGCGTGACATGGCGAGAGGTGAACGCGATTAGTTCCGGTACGCTGAACACCATTTCCGCGGTGGTTCCGGACTGCATCACCTTTCCGTCCACAATCGTCTCAAGCTTGAGGTTGTCGACGGAGATAGCGTCGGCCGTCTCGATGAAGGAGCCGATCGGACAACTCTTGTCGACGTTCTTGCCGAGCCCCCATTGGCCGGTGCTCAATGTCGTGGACTGAAGCTGCGCTGCACGGCCACTGACGTCGTTGGCGACCGTATAGCCGAACACGCTGGCGGCGGCCGTATGCTTATCGCCGTCAATCGTCGTGACGCCCATGATGGCAGCCAGTTCGACTTCCCAATCGAGGCCGTCCGGTTCAGCGACGGGCACCGGAATAGTTGCGCCATCGACGACAAGTTCAGAAGCCCAGCGCGCAAAAAGGTTCGGAAACGTCGGTGTCGGCAGTTTTGCTTCCGCGCCGTGCTTGACGTAGTTGATGGCCGCACAAACAATTTTCGCGTCACGTGGTACGGGCGGTGCGAGCAACAGACCGGCGAGCGGAATACTACCAGCCTTAATCTCCGAAGCATGGCTCTTCCACGCCGGCAGATCATCGTAGAAGGAATCGATCTCTGCGAGCGGCGCGACCTTGTCGCCAACGACGACACCCATCATTCGGTCGCGCGGATCACGCCGATCGGGCTTGATGTAGCCAACAAAACGCATCCGGCTTCTCCCTTAAATTCGTCTTTGTTACTGCGGCATCGGAAAGGCGAGATCGACCTGGCTGGCCGCCGTTTCCGGCCAACGCGCGGAGACGGTTTTTGTCCGGGTATGAAAGGCGATGGCGTCCGGACCGAATAGTTTGGTCTCCGTGAACGCACTGTCCTTCCAGCCAGCAAAATTGTGGAAGAATACCGGGAAGGGGATCGGCACGTTGACACCGACTTGCCCGGCTTCGACTTCGTCGACGAAGCGGCGGGCAAGACCACCATTGGCTGTGAAGATCGCCGCCCCGTTCCCCAGCGGATGCGCGCCAATGACGGCGATAGCATCGGCGTAGCTCGAAGCCCGCACCACGGAGAGGACGGGACCGAAAAGCTCATCGGAATGCAACGCCATGCCCGGGCGAACATTGTCGACCAGGCTTGGACCAAGAAACCAGCCACCATCCTCCATGACGACATTCCGGCCGTCAGCGACGAGGGAGGCGCCCCCGGCTTCCGCTTTGGCAAGATAAGTCGCGATCCGGTCGCGGCTTTCGCCCGATATGAGCGGTCCGACATCCGTGGCGGGGTTCGCGGCGTTGCCGGTTTGCAGCTTGGTCAGGCGCTCGTTGATTTTGGTCACCAGTGTGTCACCGATCCCACCGACCGCCACCAAGACGGAAACTGCCATGCAGCGCTGGCCAGCGGCGCCGTAGGCGGCCGAGACTGCCGCATCGGCCGCAAGGTCGAGATCGGCATCGGGCAATACCACCATATGGTTCTTCCCGCCCCCAAACGCCTGAACGCGCTTGTTGCGACTGACGCCTGCTATGCGAACCGCTTTTGCAACCGGTGTCGACCCGACGAAGGTGACGCCTGCGACGTCGGGATGCTCAATCAAGTGGTCCACAACCTCCTTCCCGCCCAGCACCACGTTCAGAACGCCGGCCGGCAGGCCGGCGCCGGAAAAAATCTCGGCAAGGCGCAAAGTGGCGGAGGGATCGCGATCGCTTGGCTTGAGGACTACGGTATTCCCGCAAGCGATTGCCATCGCGCTCTGGACCACCGGAATGAGCACCGGAAAATTGAACGGGCTGATCGCTGCGATCACGCCAATCGGAAAGCGGACCTCGACGGCGTCAACACCCCGGGAAACGTTCGGACTGTATGCGCCGCCGTACCAGCTACCTACTGACGCCAGTTGGCCGAGTACCTCGATTGCGCGGTCAACCTCCGCCGTCGCGTCGGCAACCGTCTTGCCGAGTTCGGCGACGACGACGCCCACGATCTCATCGCGCGAGTCCTGCAGCGCTCTGCGCATGTTCAGCATCATGCTCGCGCGCTGCTGCAGCCCGACCGAGGACCAAGTCGCAAACGCGGCCCGAGCGGCCGCGACAGCCCTATCGACGTCTGCCGATGTTCCGACCGCGGCTATGCCGGTGTGCTGCCCGTTCGAAGGATTGAAAATCTTAGAACCATGGTGAGCGGATGATGTTTCGCCGCCGATGAAATGGCCAACGTGCCTCATTTCGTCCTCCCGCGGCCTGGGCCGCTGCTATCGGCTTGTTTCCCCGCCCGCGCTATGCCGCGGCAAGCGCCCTCATTGATCGCAAGCAAACAGTTTATGTACGATATGTCAATACTGATATAGCGTATAATTCGTGCCAACACGGCGCGTGCTGTCACCGCCGCTGACCGGTGATGTCTGAGCCACACAGGAGCGGCCCGTCCGCGTCAGGCTCCTGACGATCGCAATTAAGGGGCGACCTGTGTGTTAAACGTCGTGGGATTCCAGTAGTCCCTGTGTTCGATGATCCGGCCCCCGGAGATGCGCATGAAGCAGCATCCTTCAATGCGAAAAGACTTACCCGTAGGCGCCTGACCAAACGATTCACCCAGGAATGTGCCGGACATCACCCACTCACCGGCAGCCGTCTCGGCTGTGACAGCGCAAAACCCCACATCCATTTTGAAATCCGGAAAGGTAACGAATGTCCCCTCGAAGAAGGTCTTGATGGCGTCCCGGCCGCGAAACGATTTGTCCAAGGCGACGTCACGATAGAGGGCGCCCTCAGCGAACAGGCCGAGAAACAACACGGAGTCCTGCGTGCTCCAGGCCTTGGCCCATTGCCTCACCAGGTTCTCACCGCCTTCGGCGTGCTGATTATTCATAGGATGGTCTCGGCTGGCGAACAGGGTCAAATGTCGTCCGCACGCGCCGCGACATCGCCGCTCCCGTGACGCGCCTGCTTAAACATTCGGCTCAATCGGACTAGGTGTCAATAATGACCTTTCGTCTACATAAGCCTAGGTTGAGTCGACGAACGTCGTCGCTGGTGATAAAATGAATGCGAATCCTGACAAACCGGATCGTATTAGCCCTTCACTGGCCGGAAAGCCGCCGGCCTTCAACGCACCAGGTTCGATGCCAGCCAAAGCAATTGCGAACGACGACCCGCCGGAGACCGCCAACCGCAACGACCGCCGGCGGCAGCGCACACGCGAGACTATTCTCGCCGCTGCCGAACAGGTTTTCCGCGGGAAGGGAATCGACACCACGACCGTGAACGATGTGACCGAGGCGGCGGACGTAGCCTACGGTTCGTTTTATAACCACTTCAAATCTATGGAAGAGGTCGTGTCAGCACTCGTAGAAGCTTCGCTGCGGCGGGTCGCGGACCGCACGGCAAGCATTCTGGATAAGGCGGACAGAGTTGAACTTTTGCCATGTGTTGGTGCTCGGGTCGTGATGCGTACGCTCTGGCAGGATCCGGCGATCCGCTGGATGCTAGGCCGTCCCTACATCTTCGTTGAGGAGTTCTACAAGGTAGGAACGCCCTTCATGCTCCGATTTGAGCGCGAAGCGGTCGAAGCCGGTGTATTGAAGCCGGCTGGAGGCCACGACTGCTGGCTCAAGACCTACCCATGGATTTTGATTGGCGAGCTGACGGCACTGGCGGAAACCGGCAATATCCTGGAGCACGAGAAGCGGTTTGCCGAAATCAGCTTGCGTTTCCTCGGCGTCGATGATGCCCTTGCCCCGAAGTTGATCGCCCGTTCACGCGAATTGGTGCTCGAAGGCGGGCTACCGGAGCCAAAGCGTGGCGCTGCCAAGCGCGCCAAGCGCGCGACATCATCGTAGCGGCGCCATCACGCGCACCTCGCTATACTCTGTGCGCGCGCTCGGCTAATTCGCGCAGGCTGGGCACGAAGAGATCGGGTGTGATGTCAATGTCCGCGATGCCTGGCGGATTGTAGCGCGTCAGATCGGTGACGCCGTTCGCGGTGAGCACTTCGTCGTCGACAAAGAAGTTTCCGGTCACGGTCTTGGCGTTCGACGTCAGCACCAGATAGGCGGCGTCGGCCATGATCTGCGGCGAGCGAAGCGAACCGACATCGAGATGTGACTTGAACTCGGCCATTGCCGCGGTATCTATCGCAGTACGTGGCCACAGTGCGTTGGCTGCGACGCGTCCGCGAAACTCGCCGGCAACGCCAAGAATGACGAGGCTCATGCCGTACTTTCCCATTGAATAGGCGACATGTGGAGCGAACCAGCGCTCCTCCATCTGAAGCGGCGGAGAGATCGCAAGGATATGAGGATTGTCCGACTTCAACAAATGCGGCAAGCATTTCTGCGTGACCAGGAAGGTACCACGCGCATTGACGGCATGAATCAGGTCGTAGCGCTTGACCGGCGTGTCAAGGATCGGCGTCAGCCGCACCGCGCTCGCATTATTGAGGCAGATGTCGATCCCGCCGAATAAGTCGACTGTGGCTGCGACTGCGGCCTCCACTTGATCCTCTTCGCGGATGTCGCACAGCAGCGGCAGGGCTCGGCCTCCGGCCTCTTCGATCTGGTTTGCGGCGGTGTAGATCGTGCCCGGAAGTGACGGATGCGGCTCGGCAGTCTTTGCCGCGATCGCAACGTTGGCGCCATCGCGCGCCGCGCGCAGCGCGATCGCAAGCCCAATGCCTCGCGAGCCGCCGCTGATGAAGACTGTCTTTCCCGCTAATGGTCTGTTCATGCCACTCTCCCGATTACTGCCCCGCCATTGCTAGGCAAGGGTGCTTGCGCCTTCTCGATCCGCACCGGCAGCACTCCTTGCGAGGACCTGCGTGCGCCTACCTCGTGCATCAGTTTGGCCACCAAGTGGTCGAATGGCAAAAGCAACCCCTGCTCCGTTTTTTTCATAGCCTCGGGTGCCAAAAGCCGCTGGCCCTTCGTGACTTGAACCGCTGGCGCGGCAATTGCTCAATCGATATTTAAGATCGGTCCGAAGCGTTCCCAATTGGCCCCGTCGAACCGCTGCAGCTGCAGCTGCTCGATCGGATAATGATCGGTCGGCGACGTCGTCAGCGTAATTCCCGGCAGCAACAGGTCGAGTTCCAGCTTGTTCAGACTCTCCGCCTGTTTAAGCACGTTGGCGCGGCTCAGGTTGTCGCCACACTGCTTCAGCACCTGCGTCATGGCTTGCGCGGACATGTAGGCGTACACCAGGTTCGAATTGCTTTTGTCTTCGTCGGGCAGGTATTTGGCAAGGAACGCAAGAAACGTTTTCATACCCTCGTCGTTGGCCCACACCGGATCATCGGTATCCTTGGCGTAGTTCGTGCTTATGACGCCCTTGGCGTGATCGAGACCCGCCGGCTTGAGCACCGAACCGACGGAGATCGAGATGCCGTGCAATATCTGCGCCGGCTTCCATCCCATTTCACCCGCCTTCCTGATGGCCATTGCGGCGAATTTCGGTGTCGTAAAATTCGCGAATACTTCCACGCCAGCGGCGCGCAGCTTCAGCAATTGCGACTCAACCGTTGGTTCGGTTGACTCGTAGGTCACTTCCGCAACGATATTTTTGGCCTTATCGCCAAGGCCCTGCCTGAAGCCTGTAATATTGTCGCGGCCAAAACCGTCGCCGGAATAGAGGACACCGATCTTGGCGTTCGGGTACTTTTCTGCAACATAGCGTCCATATACCCGGGTCTCACCCTCGGTGTGAGGTTGGAAGCCCATCGACCACGGGTATTTCTTATGATCACCGAACACCGTACCGCCGGAAGCGATGAACAAATGCGGCACTTGCTTCCCGTTGACATATTTGATGATCGCCATATTGGGCGGCGTCCCCAGCGTACTGTACAACAGCAACACCTCGTCACTTTCGATCAGCTTGCGCGCCTGCTCGACGGTTTTCGGCGGGCTATAAGCATCGTCGTAAGAGAGAAACTGGATCTTGCGGCCGTTCACGCCGCCCTGATCATTGATCATCTTGAAGTAAGCGGCCTGGGCACGGCCGACGATCGCGTAAGCGGACGCCGGACCACTGTAGGATTCCGTGTTACCGATCTTGATCGTCGTGTCGCTGGCGCCGGGATCGTATTTCTTCTCGGCATAGCATGAGTTAACGCCCATCAAGATGAATACACTACCGAGCAGCGCGGCACATATCTTGGACATCCTTCCCTCCTTGCATTGCTGTCTTTTGCGCCGTTCGCGCAGCGACGATTTCGGCGCCGCCTCCGGCACCGGCGCACCGCGTCTTTCCGCGCGGCTACGCCGATCTCTTCAAATGGCACTCCGAAACGTTCGCGCTCGCCGGGTCCCGGCTAGGGCGGACGTTCAATAACCGACCGTGAATCTGCGGCGAGAGTGGCGCGGCTGTTCTATCTCGTCGACCAGCGCCACGGCGTAGTCTTCGTAAGAAATCCAACTTCGGCCGTTTGCGTCGCGTAATACGGTGTCCGTTCCGAGCCGGAAAACACCCGTACGCTCTCCGGAAACGAACTGCGCCGACGGCGACAGAAACGTCCAGTCGAGATCGTCGGTCGCGCGCAAGCGATCGAGGAAGGCGCATCCGGCTCGCGACTCCGCCTGGTACGGCTCCGGCACACCGCCCGCGTCGATCAACCTAACGCCATTGCCGTTGTCAAGACTGCCCGCACCGCCGACAGCGACGTAACGCGAAACACCCGCCTTGCGCACCGCGCCGATTAGGCTGTCGGCCTCGCCATCGAGGAAGTGAACGCTGCTTACGACAACATCGTGACCCGCGAGCGTCGCGGCAAGGGCGTCGCTTTGATTGGCATCACCCGATCTTGCGACGACGCCATCCAGCTTCAGAACCCGTTCGGGATGTCGAACAACGGCGGTCACGTGATGACCACGACGCGCCAACTCGCTGAGAATGCGCGACCCCGCATTTCCCGTCGCGCCGATCAGGCAAACGTTTACCATCGAAACCTCCCGCTGAGCGAAGACCCCATTTGATCGGAGTTCGAAACGTTGGCTGTGGATCACGAATTGTGCCGCCACCTTCCGCGAGGAACGTGACTTTCCAGAAGCTAGGCGTTCTTGAATGAGATGTCAATTATGACGTATTATCTATTTTGTCGTACTTCGCTGGACGATTCCAGATCCATGAGAACGAAAATCTTCCGGGGCCATGCTGGGATCAGCCGGGCCAGTTCTTGACCGACGTGCGCGCGACATGCAGATCATCGTCACTCAGTTCGTGGCCAGCAGAAACCGTGAGGGCAGACACCGTCGCGTTACGCGCGCTCAAGACTGCCGCTAGGCCGGGCGGAAGGGATGCATAGGGATCATCGCGCCCCTCGATCATCAATACCCAGCAGCCGGACAGATCTGCCTCCGGTCGCGACTCGAGAACCATGGATGGTCGAAGCAGGATCGCGTACCGGGCGAAGGGTGGATGGAGGAGCATGGTCGCTGCCAGGAAGTTCGCTCCGTTGGAATATCCGAGGAACGCTAGTTTCTCGGGGACAAGCCGATATCCTTCGATCGCACCTTCCATGAAGGCGGCAAAGGCTGCTGCCTCCGCCCGTATGTCGGCTTGATCGAACGTGGTGTCCGAGAACCGGCGGAACCAGCGCAACACGCCCCTCCTCCACGCTGCGTCCACGCACGCCCAGCAATGTGGCGCGCGGCATCAGCCTCGCCGCGAACGGCATCAGATCGGCCTCGTTCCCGCCAGTTCCGTGCATCAGAACGAGCGTTGTGCCATCCGGATCGGATGGGACATGGAATCGGTGCACAAAGGGCAACTCGAGATACTGGATGCGGTCTTCGCCGGGCATCGAAAACTGAGGTAGTCGCGTGCGGATCGCATCAGCCTGATCTACATTGGAAGGCGGAACAAAGAGCACCGAGCCCAGAGTTTCGATGGACTCATCGACCGTCATTCCAGGTCCGTCGGTTGCGAGTTCGAACAAGGCCTCTCCGGGCTCTCGGACGTACAGCGACACAAAATACTTGCGGTCGTGAACGTTGGTGAGGCTGGAGTTGAGACTTGCAAGTTTTCTCTCCGCCTCCACGAGGGACTCGAGGTCCGGTGTGCGGAAGGCGATATGGTCGACGACGCCCGCTCCTGGTGCGCCTGGCCAGAAGCCGGAGGCCTCACGAACGTCGACCACGTCTCCGCTTTCCGAGACGAGACGCTGCACGGCCCCGGCCTGTTTAAGGGGGCGATATCCGAAATAGTTCTGCAAGAACACCGACGTCTGCTCGGCAACCGCCGAATAGATCGTCGCACCACGAATGCGCCGAATTGCGTGCTCCGGCTCGATTCCGTGGGTGTGGTGCGACGGCGCATTGGCGCCGAGAGCGCTACCTACGATCTTGAGCACTACGCCATCTGGATCGGTCAGGCGCAGAACGGGCTCACCGAATTCCTGCGTTGGTCCGATGGACTTCAGCCCGAATTGCAACGACCGCGTCACCCAGAAGCCAATGCTGGCGGGATCGACGGATAACGCGACTTCTGCGACTTGACCAAGGCCGATCCGGCCTGGCGACCCGTCCTCCCACACGAGGAAGGTGATGAGGGACCCCGGCGAACCGATGCGGTCGCCATAAACCAGATGCAACTGCTCGGCGTCCTCGAACCCACCGGTTCGCTTGGCAAGACGCAGCCCGAGGAAGCCGACATAGAAATCAACGTTGGTTTGGACCCTGCGCGTGATCAGCGTGATGTGGTGGATCCCCGATGCCATGCCGCGCTCCCTGCCGACAATATCTCACTGGGCACTTATCGGACGTACGCGGAAGGAATCAATGTGCGTCAACCCTGAAGCTGCCGCATCATTTACGCGAAGTCCGCGACTTCCCAATGCTCCGCGAACTGTCCGCTTTCAATTCGATAGAGCTGAAAGGCCATCGCGTTGATCTCTCTGCCAGTGGCCCTGAGACCAGCGAAGTCGCCTTTGTGCGTCCCGCGGACGGCGCTCAGGACAGCAGCCTTGTCGCCCTCAGCGACCATCGTCGAAATCTGTAGCTTCAGATCAGCAAACGCGGAGTGAAGTCCCGCGAAGTACTGCTTGAGGGTCACGCGTCCGCGACCTTGCCCAACCCGATGATCGTTGTAATCCTGCGCGACTATCTCGTCAAAGACGTGGAAATCTCCGCTTTCGACGGCCGTGAAGAAGCGCCGTACGAGTGCTTTGTTCTCTTCTAAATTTAACGACATACCGCGTTCTCCATTCGAAATTTGCTCAACATCGCTGTCATCGTTGGTGTGGTGCGACGGAGCGTGGGCACCAAGGGAGCTACCCACGATTTTGATCACTATGCCATCTGGATCGGTCAGGCGCGGTACGGGCTCGCCGAATTCGTGTGTTGACCCGCTGACCTTGAGCCCAAATTGCAGCGACCGCATCACCCAGAAGCCGACGCTGCCGGGGTCGACGAGTGCTTTGTTCTCCTCGATACTTGACGCCATGACGCGTTTTCCAGTTCAAAAGTATGTTCAACCGTTCGTTGCTGTCATCGGCCCGCGCCGTTCATCCGAGTTGAACGAAGTCCTTGCCGGAAACACCACCGCCGAACTGTTGCGCACGGCCGCCTTCGGCGATGCCGCCGAGATCGACGGCGGCAAAACCGAGGCGGTCAACGAGATCCACAACAGCGAGCCGAGCCGATTGATCATCGCCCGAGACGAACAGAACCCGCCGGCCGCCGAGCACCGCCGGGTCGGCCCCGAGGACAGCCGCAGGAAGCGTGTTGAAGGCTTTCACCACGCGTGCACCTGAGACGGCCTCAGCAATGATGTCCGTCGACGGACGGCCCTTGAGGTCGCGCGGCGAGAAGGCAGGGAAGTCGATGGCGTTCGTGGCGTCGACCACGATGCGGCGGTCCCATTCAACACCCTCCACAGCACCCCGAACGGCATCGAACGGAATCGCTAAAATGACGACGTCGGCCCGAAGGGCTTCCGAGGCAGTCACCGGCTTTACGATAGGGCCAAGTTCACTGACCAGGCCAGCTAGGCTCTCTGGGCCCTTCGAGTTGGCGAGGGCAACATCGATGCTCATGGCGACGAAACGTCGCGTGAGCGCGGTGCCAATCGCTCCCGATCCAAGGATGGCGTAGTTCATTTCTTGGCCCTTCCTAGTGCGTTTCGTTCGTGGTCCGGGCCGATCTCTGGACCTGTTGCCCTCTCAGAACATTCCGTTTGCATTGGCGCGGGGAATGTTCGGCGCGATCAACGGGGCCGAGTTTTTCGGATCGCCGACCACCTGTAAGGTGTCCCAATGTTCGATCGCTTTGCCGTCAGCGTCCATTTTGTAGATGTCGACGCCGGCGATCCCGGTATCGTTCGGATCATCATTGAACAGATTTAGAAAATTTACGTGAGCCCATACGTAATCGCCGACTGCGATGATGCGGTGGACGACAACGCGGGAATTGGCACGCTCGCGAGTAACCTGACCGAAGTATTTCCCCAACGCCTCGGCGCCATCCGGAATGAGCGGGTTGTGTTGAATGTACGATGGACTGACGTACTTGGCCGTGGCTTCCTCCGACTTCTTCTGGTGGATCATCAGGTCATAGAGAGCGAGGACATTGTTCTTGTTGCGAACAGCGCGGTTATCGTTGGTGTCGACGAGTACGATCATGGGTAGCTTCCTTCTCATGAAATGTGATTGTCGGTTGACCTAGCTCAGACCGACGACTTGGAGTCGGAACGCATCCAGTTCAGCGTCAGACTTCTCTCGAGCAACACGGAGCATCTCTTCGGCGTCCGACCCTACCGGTGCGCGACTCGGCGCGGGTTTCTGCTCAGCCAGTTCGATCACGCGCGTGGCGGCCGCGGCCGACTCGAGCCCGCTGCTCTGCATGCTGTTGAGCGTATTCGCGAAGGTTCCGAACGTCTGACCGTACAACTCGCGCTGCTCAGAACTCATATCGTCCGCGACCCGCTTTAGAGCGGCAGCCGTCTTCGCCGGCCCCCCAGTCTTCATATTGCCCGCCGCAGCCACCACGACATCGACGCCGAAGCGCTTCAGTTCGGCGCGGTAGACGGCCGCAAACACCTCCATCGCAGCCTTCGATGCGCCTGATGGTCCGTTGAACGGGAGCGGCACGCTGGCGGTCCAGGTGCTGACCTGGACGATGCGACCACGAGCCTTCCTCAGTGCCGGCAAGAACGCGTTCATGACGGAAAGCGCGCCGAACACATTGACGTCGAATTCGCGCCGGATGGCGTCGAGTGGCAGAATTTCGATCGGGCCCGGGGTCAGGATGCCTGCATTGTTGATCAGGATATCTAGGCCCGCATCGCCGAGCGCGTCGGATACGCCGCCGGCCCAGGCTTTCACCGCCTGTTCCTTGGTCATGTCGCAGACGGCCAAGCTGACTCGCCCACCGGAGGCGTCCTTCAGATCCTGGACCTCCGCGGCGGACATGGCCGTGCCGAAGACAATATAGCCCTTGGCCGCCAGTCCGAGCGCGATATCGCGGCCAAGGCCGCCGCCAGCGCCGGTGACCGCGGCGGAGCAACTCGAATGTTCAGAGGGATTCGGCATTTGAGTTCTCCTTTTCAGTCGGCGGTTGCTGCTTTGACCGTGCGCGGACGAGTGGCGCCACTTCGGTTCCGAGCAGCTCTATGGAGCGCTTCATCGCAACCGTTTCGATGGTTGCGGTACTCGTTTGGAAGGTGATCCTTGAGACGCCGCCGAGTGCACGGCCGGCATCGAGCATCTTGCTGACGACGGTTTCCGGATCACCGATCAGAAAGGCGCCGTTCGGGCCGCACATCACCTCGAACTGCTCGCGCGATGGCGATGACCAGCCGCGCTCGGTGCGACGCTGGTGATCCAAAGCGTCGAACTGCAGGCGCGAGATCAGTCTCGCCTGTTTTGAATGACTTATCAAGTATGACGTATAATTCAATTGTGGAGCTATCCGCTCGTGGACAGGCGAGCGTCCTTGATGGGCACCTGCAACTATCTGAAATGCTCGATAAGCAACTCGGTCAGGACTCGTCCTTTTCGCGCGGGGTGACCCGGGGGGTCGAACGACAAATACGCCTCCAACTTTGAGACACCGAGCCTGTTAATCAGCGTGGGGTTCCCGGCGCCGATCGGCGAGCTAAGCTATTGACCTACTTTGCGGTGGAGGGACCCGCGCGATCCGCGACGCCGAGACGCCCAAGGTGCTATTCACCAGGTCGCCGGATTTGAGCTGGCCGAGAAGCTGGCCGACAAGCTGGGTTGGGGCGTCGCCGACGTGCAGCCCTGGATCGAGGGCACGTTCGCCTTTGACGTCGACGGCCAGCTCGCCAAGGTCTTGCAGCTCAACGTTCCGATGCTCGTCGGCAAGGCGCTCGAGGTCACGCTGCGTCCTGCCGAGGGAGGCCGCCCATGAACGCCTTGGCAACGACCGATCAACCCCTGACCGTTCACTCCAGGGCGCGTCTGCAGCAGCGCGCGATCCCTCCGCTCGTCGTCGACCTGCTGATGCAGTTCGGATCCGCCTCGCGCGCCAACGGCGCAGAGAGGCCAGGCGGCCCGAGTTGCGCTTCCCGCTTCGACAGCACGCCGAGCCGCACCCGAATAGGTGCGCATGAGCCGCCGACAGGCGCAAGATCGTGGGGTGGGCGGATCTGGAAGAAATACGTGGACATTTTCTGCTCGAAGTCGGCGTCGCGACGCTCCAGATAGTAGCGCACCTTGTGCGGCTTGATCTCCTCCTGGCCGAGAATCTTGCACACCGTGCCCTGGACCAGATGGGCGAGACATTCATGTCCGGCCTCTGGTCCGTGCTCGCGCGCATGGCGGACCAGCAGCCGCGTCGTCCACAACTCGTGCGGATAACCGTGCTCCTTGGCCTTGTCGCACGCCAAAGACACCAGCCAGGCCTTGGCCTCCGGCGTAATCACCGGCTCTTTGCCCGGTCGCGGCCGGTCCTCGAGGGCCGCCAGCGCCCCATAGGCGACCGCCCGCTCAACGCAACGCTGGACCGTCTGATGATGGACGCCGAGTCTCTGTCCCACGGCAAAGAACGACGGGTTCTCGCGGTACGCAAGCAGCATCGCCGCCCGCGATACCCGGCTCGCCGGCTCGGTCCGCGACCGCGAAAGAGCCGTCAACGTTTCTATTTCCGCCTCGGTCATCGCCAACTCGACTGCTTGCCGCCATGTTGCCATGATACCAATCCTCGTTCAGACAAACTCAAACGAGGAATCCACGAACACACTTCCAGTTCCGTGGACACCGGTTTCATGGAATCGATGGTCTAGCCTTGACCGCCAGTGCCTTTGGCATCGGCACCACCGAATTCCTCATCATGGGACTGCTGCTGCAGGTCGCCGCCGACATGCAGGTATCGGTATCCGCGGCCGGCCTGTTGATCTCCGGCTATGCACTCGGCGTGTTCGTGGGCGCGCCGATCCTGACGCTGGCAACACGGCAGATGCCGGGCAAGGCGGTGCTGCTGGCGCTGATGGCGATCTTCACGCTCGGCAATGCGGCGTGCGCGCTGGCGCCGAGCTACGGGTTCTTGATGGCGGCGCGCATTCTCACCTCGCTGGCGCACGGCACCTTCTTCGGCGTCGGCTCGGTGGTTGCGACAGGTCTCGTCCCGGAAGACAAGCGGGCGTCGGCGATCGCCACGATGTTCATCGGTCTCACGGTCGCGAGCCTGCTCGGCGTTCCGTTCGGCGCCTGGTTCGGCCTGATGCTCGGCTGGCGCGCAGCATTCTGGGCGGTGGCGGTGATCGGCGTGGTCGCCTTCATCGTGCTGGCGGTGCTGGTGCCCGGTCATGTCGGAGCCAAGGACAAGCCTGCGCCGCTGCGCGCAGAGCTTGCCGTGCTCGGCCGCCCGCAGGTCCTGCTCGGGCTTGCCATGACGGTGTTCGGGTTCGGCGGGCTGTTCGCCGTCTTCACCTACGTGCAGCCGATCCTGACGCGGCTCACCGGATTTTCCGATGCCGCGGTGTCGCCGATCCTGCTGGTGTTCGGCGCCGGTCTCGCGATCGGTAACGTCGCGGGCGGGCGCCTCGCCGACAAAGGACTTGCGCGCTCGCTATTGGTGTCGCTCGGCGGCCTCGCCGCCGTGCTCGTCGCGTTGGCGGCGGTGGTCTCGATCAAGGCATTGGCGGTCGCGCTGCTGTTCGTGCTCGGCATCGCCGCTTTCGCGACCGTCGCGCCGCTGCAGCTGCGCGTACTCGAAGCCGCCGGCGTGCAAGGGCGGACGCTCCAGCCTGAACATCGCGGCCTTCAATCTCCGCAATGCGCTCGGCGCCTGGGCCGGCGGCGTGACCATCGATCGCGGCCTCGGCGCGCTGCCGCTGGTGGCGGCGTTCATCACCGCGATCGGGCTGTTGCTTGCATTGTGGAGTCTGCGGCTCGATCGGCCCGCCGTCCTGGCCACACAGTGCCCGGCCGAGTGAGCCGGATCAAAAGGAGTATGACCATGGAACATCGCAATCTCGGCGCCTCCGGCCTCAAAGTCCCGGTGCTGAGCTTCGGCACCGGCACCTTCGGTGGCCGGGGACCCTTGTTTTCGGCGTGGGGCAGCAGCGGTGTCGACGAGGCGCGGCGGCTGATCGACATCTGCCTCGAGGCCGGCGTCAATTTGTTCGACACCGCCGACGTCTATTCGAACGGCCATCGGAGGAGATTCTTGGAGCCGCCATCAAGGGTCGCCGCGACAAGGTGTTGATCTCGACCAAGACCGGCCTGCCGATGGGCGACGGTCCGCTCGATGCGGGCACGTCGCGGCGTCGACTGGTCGCAGTCGTCGACGCTGCGTTGCGCTGGCTCGGCACCCCGACTATATCGACCTGCTGCAGCTTCATGCCTTCAACGCCTTTACCAATCGACGAGGTGGTCTCGACGCTCGATACGCTCGTGCGCGCCGGCAAGCTGCGTTATGTCGGTGCCTCGAATTTCTCCGGCTGGCACCTGATGAAATACCTCGGCATCGCCGAGCGGCACGGCTGGCCGCGCTATGTGGCGCACCAAGTCTACTATTCGCTGGTCGGCCGCGACTACGAATCCGAGCTGATGCCGCTCGCGCTCGATCAGGGCGTCGGCGCGCTGGTCTGGAGCCCGCTCGGCTGGGGCCGGCTCACCGGCAAGATCAGGCGCGGCCTGCCGCTGCCCGAGAGCAGCCGGCTGCATGAGACGGCGCAATTCGGGCCGCCGGTCGACGACGAACGGCTTTTCTCCATCGTCGATGCGCTGGACGTGGTGGCCGCCGAGACCGGCCGCAGCGTGCCGCAGGTGGCGATTGCCTGGCTGCTGACGCGGCCGAGCGTGTCGTCGGTCATCATCGGTGCGCGCGATGAGGTGCAGCTGCGCGACAATCTCGGCGCGGTCGGCTGGTCGCTGGCGCCGGACCAGATCGCGCGTCTCGACCGTGCGAGCGCCGTGGTGCCCGCCTATCCCTCAATCCGCCGCCGGTGTGAGCCGGGCGCAAGCCTGCCGGCGTCGCGGTCTCACGCTGGTGCGGTGTGCTCGCAGACCTGCCGGCGATATTCCGCCGGTGTGAGGTTCATGTGCTGCCGGAACACGCGGTTGAGGTGGCTTTGATCGGCGAAGCCGCTGAGCAGCGCGATCTCCTTCAGCGCGGCACGGTCCTTACGCAGATGCCGGCACGCGTGCTCCACCTTGCGGCGCAGGACGTAGGCGTGGGGCCGCATGCCGTAATGGACGCGGAACTTGCGGGCGAACTGCACCGGCGTGCAATTGCAGATGTTCGCCAGCTCCTCGAGCGTGATGTTCCGGAAGATGTTCTGCTCGATGTAGTCCTCGATCAGCCGGGCGTGCGCCGGGCGAAAGCGTCCCTGCGCGCACGGCATCTTGAATTCGATCGCCGCATATTTCCGCAGGATGTGCACGCTGGCCTGCAACGCCAGCGCGTCATAGCAGAGGCGGCCGCCCGGCCCTCCTGCCGCAACCTCCTGAACCATCTGGTCGTTGATCCAACTCAACATCGGATCCTCGGCCTTGAGCAGGTCGTGAAGCTCGATCGTCTCGGCATCGCGGTCGAAGGCGTCGCTCGCGGTTTTCATCATGAGCGCAGGAGCGATATAGAAATGGGTGACCTCGATGTCATCGTTCCAGCGCCAGTTCGACGGCTCTGCGCGGGTCAGCAATGACGTGACGCCGCGACCGACGTGATCCTGCTTCCAGGCGCCGGTGACGCGGCGGTTCATCGACGTTACGCCCTCGCGATAGAGCACGATGATGAAGTTTGCCGACGGGGGCACGCAGATATCGGATGGTCCATAGCGGAAGATCCGCAGCCGGAAATCGCTCCTCCCGACCGAGGCGCTGTCCAGCTTCAGCTCACCTGGCGCGTAGCGCGGCAACTCCTCGACCGTGATCAACTGGCCCATCGCGCAAGCCTCCTCCCTGGACTCCGTGGCGCGGTTGACCGCTTCTTCTTGGCCGGACGGCTGGGTGCAGTATAGGCCGCTTTCGCGGTTTGCCAAGCCGACCAACGGCCGATGTCAGTAGCGCGTGATCTGTCGCCTGTTTGTAGCTCGTGAAGTGTCGTGTTTTTGGTGCCCCGGAACAAAGGGGCACGATGGCACGGCATCCATTCACGAGGGTGTACGACGGATGCGGTTTTCGGATTTGCTGGATCGGACGGAGGCGAAGAAATTGACGCAGGAGGCGGCTTCCGAGCTTCTCGGGATCAGCGTGCGGACGTTTCAACGCTGGGCGGACCGCTTTGAGGCGGAGGGCGATGACGGGCTGATCGACCTGCGCATGGGCCGGCGATCGCCAAGGCGGGCGCCGGCGGAAGAGCTGGAGCGGATGCTGGGACTGTTCCGGGACAAGTACACGGACTTCACGGTGAAGCATTTCCACGAGCAGATGCAAAAGCGGCATGGCTATTTGCTGGGTTACACGGTGACGAAGCTCGCCTTGCAGGCGGGCCTGGTGCGGAAGGCGCCGAAGCGTTCGGCGCACCGCAAGAAGCGTCCACGGCGGCCACCGCCGGGCATGCTGCTACATCAGGACGGGTCGCGCCACGTCTGGATCGAAGGTCTTCCCGCGATGGATCTGATCGTCACGATGGACGATGCGACCAGCGAGATTTATTCGATGCTGCTGGTCGAGGAAGAAGGGACGGCGTCGACGTTCCAGTCCCTGGGCGAGGTGATTGGCGAGCACGGTCTGTTCTGCGCGCTCTACACCGATCGCGGCAGCCATTACTTCTACACCCCGAAGGCCGGCGAGAAGGTCTCCAGGACGCAACAAACCCAAGTGGGACGGGCTTTATCGCATCTCGGGATCGAGCATATCGCGGCCTATTCGCCGCAGGCGCGCGGGCGTTCCGAGCGGGTGTTCAGCACGTTGCAGGGCCGGTTGCCCAAGGACCTGCGGCTCGCCGGGATCAACACGGTCCAAGCCGCCAATGTCTGGCTGAAGGCCCATTACATCGCCGAGCATAACGCGGCGTTTGCGATCAAGGCCGAACAGCCGGGCACGGCGTTTGTTGCCGACAAGCACGAGGCGTGGCGCGAAGCGCTGTGCGTGATCGAAGAGCGGACCGTCGGCAACGACAACACGATCGCATGGAGCGGCCGGCGGCCGCAGTTGCCGGAGAGCCGGCTCAGGCCCCACTTCGTCAAGGCCCTGGTGCGGGTCCATGCATATCCCGATGGCACCGCGAGCGTGTTCCTTGGCCCGCATCGACTGGCGACGTTTGCCGCCGACGGACACCAGATCAGCCCCGACGCGCCCGAGCCTGGCAGCGTGCTCGGAGCCGTCAAGGACAAGCCCTTGCGGGCGCGCAAGCGCGCGTCCTTGACCGCTCCTGCGCGCGCCGCCGTCCAATTAGCGCGGGTCGGGACGGAGAAACGAGCTTCAAGTCGAACAAAGAAACCGACAAGGAGAGCTAACCCGCAGGCAATATCTCTGGCATGACCAAGCTGGCGGAACCGTCCACGCCTTCCGGCTCCGCTGCAGCTCCACAACGAAGGCGACAGATCACGAGCTACAAAAACACGACAACTTCACCCGCTACGAACAGCCGACCAACGGCCGATGCGTTGATTGCGCGGCGGCGTTCCAGAGAATGTCGGTTTCATCCAAGCCGCTCGCACCAGCGGCCGGTAGCCTGCTCTGCGTTTCGGCGACTGCGCCAGCGGCCGAGCCCAATTTGACGCAGCGCACCATCATCCGGCGTCACGGCGGGTGGGTACGTACGTGCCGCAAGATACAGGAGGAAACCATGAGCGAGACCGTCACAAGGTCGAATGGAAGCAACGGTGCGCATGCAACGACAAAGCTCGACGCCGTGGTCGTCGGCGCCGGCGTCGCGGGTCTCTATCAACTGTTCCGTCTGCGCGAGCAGGGACTGAGTGTGAAGGCGGTCGATGCCGGTTCAAGCGTCGGCGGCACCTGGTACTGGAACCGCTATCCCGGCGCGCGCTTCGATTCCGAAGGCCACACCTACCAGTACCTGTTCTCGGAGGAGCTCTACAAAGGCTGGAGCTGGAGCGAGCGGTTTCCGGGCCAGCCGGAAATCGAGCGCTGGCTGAATTACGTCGCCGACCGCCTCGACCTGAAGAAGGACATCCAGTTCGGCACCACGGTGAAGAGCGCGCACTTCAATGAAGCGACGCAACGCTGGCTGGTGACGACGGATCGGGGCGATGTGATCGACGCGCAGTTCCTGGTCACCTGCTGCGGCATGCTCTCGGCGCCGCATGTGTCCTTCCCGGGACAGGAGACGTTCAAGGGCAAGCTGTTCCACACTGCGCGCTGGCCCAAGGGACCGGTCGAGCTTGCCGGAAAATGCGTCGGCGTGGTCGGCAACGGCGCGACCGGAATCCAGGTGATCCAGTCGATCGCCGGCGAGGTCGGTCATCTGAAGGTGTTCATCCGCACCCCGCAATACATCATCCCGATGAAGAACCCGAAATGGGATGCGTCGGACGCCGAGGCCTACAAGTCGAAATTCAAGTTCCTCACCGAACGCCTGCCGAAGACGTTCACCGGCTTCGAGTTCGACTTCGAGCACGTCTGGGCCGACCTGACGCCGCAGCAGCGCCGCCAGGTGATCGACGACTGCTGGAATGACGGATCGCTCAAATTATGGGTTTCGTCCTTTGCCGAATTGTTCTTCGACGAAGCCATCAACGCCGAAATCAGCGAATTCGTGCGCGAAAGGATGCGCGAGCGGATCAAGGATCCCAAGCTGTGCGAGCAGTTGATTCCGTCCGACTACGGTTTCGGCACGCACCGGGTGCCGCTGGAGAGCAATTTCCTCGAGGCTTTCCACCGGCCCAATGTCGAGATCGTCAGCGTCAAGAACAATCCGATCGCCCGCATCACGCCGGACGGCATCCAGACCGCCGACGGCACGGTGCACGCGTTCGACGTCATCATCCTGGCGACCGGCTTCGACGCCGGAACGGGTGCGTTGACACGCATCGACATACGCGGCCGCGACGGGCGATCGCTGAAGGATGACTGGGGCAGGGACATCCGGACCACGATGGGCTTGCAGGTCCACGGCTATCCGAACCTGTTCACCACGGCGGTGCCGCTCGCGCCCTCGGCCGCGCTTTGCAACATGACCACCTGCCTGCAGCAGCAGGTCGAGTGGATCGCCGATTGCATCAGTTATTTGCGTGGCAAGGACCTGAACGTCATCGAGCCGACCAGGGATGCCGAGGATCAGTGGGTGGCCCATCACGACGAGACCGCCAACGCAACGCTGATAGCGAAGACCAATTCCTGGTATCTCGGCTCGAATGTCGAGGGTAAGCCGCGCCGGGTGCTGTCCTACTGCGGCGGCGTCGGCACCTACCGCCAGAAATGCGACGAGGTCGCCGCCAGCGGCTATCGCGGCTTCGCTACGCAGTAGCGTCCGACCGCGACCCGACTTCGTGGCCCGGATGGAGCGCAGCGCAGTCCGGGCCTTGTGCCGCACGCTGTCACCGGTCCCGGATTTCGCTTCGCCGCATCCGGGCTACGCAGACCGGGCAGGCGAAGACTCGAGCGGGAGGCGCCTCGCGAATGCGGCCATCTCGCTCGAGGCTGACAACATCACAAATCAGGAGGAAGACAATGAGCACCAACTTCAGCGCGGCAGCAGATGCAATCCTCGACGGTGTCGTGACCTCGAACCCGCGTGTCCCCGGCGTCGTGGCGATGGTGACCGACCGCCATCGCAACATCTATGAAGGCGCCGCCGGCAAGCGTCGCCTCGACCAGCCGGCCGACATGACGACCGACAGCGTGTTCGCCATATTCTCGACCACCAAGGCGATCACCGGGACGGCCGTCCTGCAACTCGTCGAGGAGGACAAGCTCGATCTCGACGCGCCGGCCAAGACCTACGCGCCCGACATCGGCAAGCTCCAGGTGATCGAAGGCTTCGACGACAGGGGCGAGCCGCGGCTCCGCGCGCCGAAGCGCGACATCACCACCCGCATGCTGATGGTCCATAGCGCGGGCCTGAGCTACGACTTCATCAATCACACCTACAACCGGCTCGCGCAGGAGAAGGGGCAGCCCAGCGTCATCACGGCGTCCAAGGCTTCGCTGATGACGCCGCTGCTGTTCGATCCGGGCGAGCGGTGGGAGTACGGCACCAACATGGATTGGAGCGGCCAGATCGTCGAGGCCATCACTGGCCGCCGGCTCGGCGAGGTCTTCAGGACGCGGATCTTCGAGCCGCTCGGCATCCTGGATACGACGTTCGAGCTCACCGATGCGATGCGCCGCCGGCTCGGCGGCATTCACGCCCGCAACGCCGACGGCTCTCTCACGCCGATGGATTTCGAACTTCCGGCCAATCCCGAAGTCCACATGGGCGGCCATGGGCTCTACGGCACCATCGGCGACTACATGCGGTTCATCCGGATGTGGCTGAATGACGGGGCCGGCGAACATGGCCGGGTCCTGAAAGCCGAAACTGTGCGGATGGCGGAGAAGAACCATCTCGGAAGCAACAAGGTCACCGCCATCACCGGCGTGATCACCTCGCTCGCCAACGACGCCGAATTCTTCCCCGGCCAATCGAAATCCTGGGCGCTGAGCTTCATGATCAACGACGAGCAGGCTCCGACCGGCCGTCCCGCCGGTGCGCTTGGCTGGGCCGGTCTCGCCAACCTGTTCTACTGGATCGACCGGCAGAACGGCCTCGGCGGATACTGGGCGACGCAGATCCTGCCGTTCGGGGATCCGACCTCCTTCATCGGCTACATCAATTTCGAGACCGCATTCTACGACGCTCTGAAGCTGCGCAAGGCGGGTTAGAGCACGATCCGGAAACGCACGAAGCGGTTTTCCGAGAGATCATGTTCAAATGACTGGCAAAAGCGCGGTGACGATTCGGCCCGATCTCATCGCGCTTCAGCCGCCGAGCAGCTCCGTGATCAGCGACGCCGCCTTGATGCCGGTGCCGCTGATGATGACGACGGTGCGCTCGGCCGGCCGGATTGCGCCGCGCGCGATAAGCACGTCGAGCGCGGCGGCGACCGAGGCCGAGGTCGGCTCGACGAACAGGCCGGTCTGCGCCAGCCGCTTCAATGCGGCGACGATGCCGTCTTCGGGAATTGCGACGGTGCCGCCGCCGCTCTCCCTCAGCGCCGCGATCATCTGCTTCAGCCGCAGCGGATGTTTGATCGCGGTGCCCTCGGCGATGGTCTTGCGGACCTCGCGATCGACGGGCGTGTCGACGCCAGCGGCAAAGCTGGCATCGACCGGCGAGCAATTGAGCGGCTGTGAAGCGAAGAGCCGCGGAAGCCGCTCGATCTGGCCGGCCGCGAGCAGCTCCTTGAAGCCGATATAGCAGCCGAGCAGGCTGCTGCCGGCGCCGACCGGCATGATGACATTGTCCGGCGCGGCGAAGCCGAAATCTTTCCAGATCTCATAGGCCAACGACTTCGTGCCTTGCAGGAAGAACGGCTGCCAATTGTGACTGGAGTAGAAGAGCCGCCTTCAGCATCGGCACGACCTCTAGGACAAAGACGTTGGCCAAGGGATCCGGCCGGCGCCTTTGCCGCGGTGACTTCTTTTGCGACGGAAGACGCAGATCCTTCTCGAGCCGATAAGCGGTCGACGAACTGAACGACACCTTCGCGGCCACCACTGGCGGCGAATTGGTTTGACGGAACTTCATGTAGAGCCTCATCTGGTGATCGGTGAGATGGCAGCCTGGCAACGGGTGATTCCTCTTTGGCGAGAAGAACCATCCATCACCGGCCAGCCGCGATCACCAGACGGCGCGGTCCGCTCGGATCGCGCCGTCGCCGGGCTCGTAACTCCGGTCGGGCTACGCCCTCCCTACGTCACGAGTCCGGCGAAGCTCTCTCATCCTGATTGACGCTGCACTTCCATCCTGATTGCCGCGCCGCAGACGCTCGACCGAACAGCTACCCGTCAGCGTTTTCCACAGCGCAATCGGCTTCGAAAGCCATCCTCATCGGTCCTAAAGAGAGCCTCAGGCCCATCAGCCCCCGTCACCACCTGATCGTCACGCTCTCGCGACGCGCGTCCACCGTCAACACCGCAATCAAATCGCCATAGCGCGCGCCTCACCGTCGGCAACTCATCTCCCGCGCGTTCCTTCATTGGAGGCTTTCGGACGACGGCCCCGGTGCAAGCCGAATCGTCGCCATGGGCCGTCATTCGCGGTAGGGACGGCTGTTGCCAGCCGCCCCCCGCACAGATCCGTACGTGCCCAATTCGGGCATACGGCTCCTACCTTGAGTATCTGACGGCAAAGCGCTGCTGCGGCCACGGATGAAGGATTTTCGGCTTAGGGAGCCAGTCATCAGCGATCTACTTAATCCGCTGCCAAGTGATCCCACCTCGCTCGCTGCGTCGCGATAGCGAGCAGCGCCAGAGGTCGACCACGTGATGGCGGAAAGCTCCGATCGCCGCCGAGTTGGTCGGCACGGCGTGGTAGGCGAAGTAGCCTCTGACAACCTGCGCCAGCCAACGCCCCTGCTCGGGGATCGGCTGATGCATCCGCCGTCGCATCTCCTCCTTGATCTCCTTGAGCTTGCCCCGCATGCGGTCGCGTCGGGATTTCCTCTTGAGGAGGAACTTGCCATGACGAGAACGTCCGCAGATGTGGGTGAACCCGAGGAAATTGAAGGTCTCCGGTCTGCCGAGCCCGCTCCGCTCGCGTCGGTTCGCCGCTTGGCGACCGAACTCGATCAGACGGGTCTTCTCCGGATGAAGCGACAGCGCGAACTCCTCGAACCGCTTGCGCATCGCGTCCCAGAAGCGCCGGGCATCGACTTCGTGCGCGAACCCAACGACGATGTCGTCGGCATACCGCACGATCATCATTCCGCCCGTGGCCTCGTGCCGTCGCCAGCGCTCGGCCCAAAGATCGAACACGTAGTGCAGGTAGACGTTGGCGAGCAGCGGTGAGACCACCGAGCCCTGCCCCGTTCCTTTCTCACTGGCCGTGACGACCCCGTCCTCCAGCACGCCCGCCTTCAGCCATTTCTGGATCAGGCGGATGATGCGTGGGTCGCCGACCCGATGCTCGACAAAACGGATCAGCCAACGCTGGCTGACTTCATCGAAAAAGGATCGGACGTCCGCGTCAAGAATGAAGTTCACCTTCTTGTCGGTGATCCCGACCGCCAGAGCGTCCAGCGCATCATGCTGGCCGCGCTTCGGCCGGAAGCCATAGCTGAACCCGAGGAACTCTTCCTCGTAGATGCAGTTCAGCACCGCAACGGTCGCTCTCTGGACGATCTTGTCCTCGAGCGCCGCGACCGCCAGGGGCCTCTGTCGCCCGTCCGCCTTCGGTATATACGTCCGGCGTGATGGCGTTGCCCGGTACGCTCCTCGATGGACCCGTGCATGCAGATCAGTGAGGTTACGCTCAAGGTCTGCGGCATAGGCTTGCCACGTCAGCCCGTCCACCCCGGGGGCGGCGTCGCGCTTGAGCACGAGGAACGCCTCCCGAAGCAGATCGACACTGATGTGGTGGAAGAGCGCGGTGAACTTCTCCTTCGTCCTTTGATGAGCTGCTTTCCGTACGCGAGCGAGCGCTTGGGTCACACGAGTCCGACCCTGTGTCCGGTGTGTGCTTTGCTCGCCTGCGTTCCTCTTGGTCCCCGCCCTTGGCTCCACCGGCTCCGCCGCCGGTTGCCCGGCATTGTTCGTCGGTTTCACAGCTACTATGGCGGAGTCAGACTTCCCACGGTCGTGCATCATCGGCTTCGGCTCCTCGCCTTCCCGATGCGGACCAGAGCAGCACCCGTTACACGCGCTGCCGGCCGGCCGTGGGACCTCCCGGTTCCCGTACAAGAAGCTTCCGCACATGCCAGGGTCTGTGACCACGCCGAGTCGTCCGGACGCTCGCGAGTAGCGCGCCCGTGCACATGGCCTTCCACATTCGGAACTGTGTCGGCACTCGGGATGATAGGTCTTTCGCGGTTCAATGGCTGGCCTATGCACTCCCCTGCCGACGCTTCGCCGGCGCCCTTGCGGGCGTCTGCGCACGGCTCGGGGCCGATGCGAATCGCTACTCCTTCATCGTAAGGGACTTGCACCCTCTACTCCTTGCCGGTCTCCCGGCGCACTCCGAAACCCTTCACAGGAACGGACTCGTGCTCCGCAGCAGTTATCTTCTCTATTCGATCACCTCGTCGGAGCGGGCGAGCAGGGTCATTGGAATGTAAAAGCGGAAATGCAAGGTGTCCCTGAAAGGCTGTTTTCAATGCTCCGAAGTAAACTTTAAAACAGCTTCATTGAAAGCCTTTGGATTCTCGGCGGTCATTGCGTGACCCGCGTAAGGAATAATGACCGGCGGCTCGAAATTGCCCCGATTTTGCATCTCAGAAATCAACACACCGTACATTGGCGGCGATTTCTCGCCATTTATCATAAGGACGGGGAAATTGAAATTCCGCAGCTCTTCGTTTGTGGTGAGAGGAAGTGGATCATCGACGATCGCCGTCCGAATATTCTGAAGAAACTCTTTCTGCCGCCCCGCTGACAAACTCTCCCAAAAGTCCGGACCGATCAAGCGATGCATGAAGCGGGCCGTGCCGCCCTCAACATCTCCATTGGCTACATCTTTCCGCAAATCAGCAAACAAGTTTGATCGGAAGGCCGTCGCTGTTAAATTCGCTTTCGTTTCAGGAAGCTCAAGCCTAACACCTGCATCCGCCAGAATGAGGGTTCGGATGAAGTCAGGATATTTTTTCGCCACTTCGATAGCAACTGCACCGCCGCGAGAAACACCCAACAAGTGGACCGGACCAAGGTCCAGCTTTTCTACGAAGGCGCCCACATCGTCGGCGTGCTGGGCGAATGAGAAATCGTTTCCCACGCCGTCCCACAATTCAGGGAAGTAGTGCCTGAGGCTTACGCTCATAACTCGATGTTGTTTGGAAAACGGTTCGAGCTGGTCCGGCCAAATTCGATAATCACAGAACGATCCATGGACCAGGACAAGTGGCGGGCCAGCTCCACGATCTTGATAGGCCATGGGATATCCATTGACCTCGATCCATTTTACATCAGCAGGGATCGACCACTTCAGCGGAAGATAAGACATCAGGGAAGCTCCAGTATGGTCCGTCAATGGCCGAAATCGTACCACTTTGGGATCGAGCAGAATACTAGCTGCGCTGAGTCCGTTTAGGGTCTTGGTTGTGTAAAAAAGTCCTAGCGGAAGCATAGACGCGTCGCGAGCTTGGCGACGTGGCGGGGCAGTCATTTTGCCGAGTTTGGCGGCGTTTTCGATATGGCCGCGCTCCTGATGCGGATATCAGCGGTCTTGGGCGGTTCTTCACGGGCAGACGAAGGGGTATCTGAGACGACTATGCCCTCATCGCCGCCATGAGCGGTTGGATACCCATGATGTTCATGACGCGCGTGAGATTGTAAGCCAGCACATGGAGTGCCATCTCGGCGGCAACCCGTGGCAGCGTCTTCACCAAGAAGTGGGTTGCTCCCATCCGGGCCTTGATGGTGCCGAAGGGATGCTCGACCGTCTCGCGCCGCTGGCGCATCTTCTCCGGATGCTCGTCGAGTCGCCGCTGAACGGTTTCGAGAAGGTGTTCATGCTCCCATCGGGTGATTCTCCGCTCCTTGCCGGTGGTGCAGCTCTGCTTGATGGCGCAGCGCTGGCAGGCGTTGGTCGAGTAGCGGCGCAGGACTAATTCGTTTTCTTCGGTCGTAAAGGAGTAGGCGAGCCGCTCTCCCGCCGGACAAATGTAAACATCCTCCTCGAGGAGATAGCGGAAGTCCTGCTTGCCGAAGCGCCCTTCCGTCTTTGAGTTCGAAGTCATCGGCTTCGGCAGCGTGACTGTGATGCCGGCTTCCTCGCATGCCAAGATCTGTCCGCTGCTGAAGTAGCCGCGATCGGCGACGACATCGAGGCTCGTGGCTTCCAGCGTCGTTTTCGTCTCTTTGGCCACGTTGGCGAGCTGCGACCGGTCGGTGCCGACGTTGGTCACCTCATGCGTGACGATCAGTTGATGCTTGGTGTCCACGGCGACCTGGACGTTGTAGCCTACGACGCTGGCGCTCGGCGCGCTTGCGTGTAAATCCGCGCACCGTCGTCGTCCTCGCGACAGCCCGCTCCGCCGCAAGCTCATCTTCAGTGGCGTCGGCTTCCAGCTCTTCGAACGTCAGCGCCAATTGGTCAGCCGTGATGATCGCTCCGATCGCTGTCCATAAATTTGGCGCTCGAGCTTGGCGATCCGAAGCTTCTGATGGACAATCAGCGCGCTGTCCTCCGACGCCTTCGCGCGGGCAACCGCAAGCTCGGCTGCAATCTCCAAGGCCTTGGCGCGCTCGACCGCCAGAGCCTCCCTCAGGGCTGCGATATCAGAACCAGAGTTGTGATCAGCATCCATGCGACGCAGTGAATCACAGATCGGATGCGTTGTGACTCCCCAAAAAAGCGAAGATCGCAGATTTATTTCCTCAGCCCGCGCTTTGCGGCCGCCAGCTGAGTTGCGGGTTCCTCCAATCGATGCCCTCGAGCGAGGGGATTGAGGAATGTCCCCAATAGTGAATCTGACAAATCATTTCCGGAGGTGGTCGAGGTTCGGGACCCCCACCATCCTTTGTGCGGCCGCTCATTTCGAGTGATCAGGAAGATCGGCCAGCGAGGCCGAGGCATTCCCGCTTCGTATGAAGTTGAGTTTCGCACAGGAAGCAGTCTCCTGATTCAGGCATCTGCTCAAACCGACCCTTCTCATCCGCCCCTCCGAGAGCGTCGCGGCAGCGGTCAAGGCTTCTTTGGTCCATATCCGCAACGATTGCCCACCAGCCCTCTGCGAGCACGGCTTCGACGACGGCGAGCCCAATGCCGGATGCTCCGCCCGTGACAAGTATTGTCTGCTGACCCGTCATCACTATCTCCAGGACTGCTCTAAGCTGTCTTCAACGAGTGAGGTGCTGCACACGTAGGTGCCTCGTGGTCGCGCCGGCATTCCTTCCGCATAGGGATTATTAAGCTCCTTAAGCAGATTATGGGCAAAGCCCACGATGGATGCGCGTGGCATGTCCTCGTCTCCGTGTTTGGCGGGTCTGCCGAAGGACCCGGCTTGATTGCACTAGGGAATGTCCCTAGCCCGATGGCTAGGGACGGGGCTCACGAGAGAAAGCCGATCGAGATCCACGGCACGGCCGCGACGATGATGGTGCCGATCAGCAGAGCAAGCATGTAGCCCAGAATTGGCTTCGTACCCTCCGCCGGCTCGACCCGACCGATTGCACAGGCGGCGTAGTAGCCAACGCCGAAAGGCGGGGCGAACAGGCCAATGCCCATCGCCAGAATGACCACCATCGCGTAGTGCACCTCATGGATGCCAACCGCCTTGGCGATCGGGAATAGCAGAGGTCCGAACAGCACGATCGCAGGGATGCCTTCCAGGACCGAGCCCAGTATGACGAAGGCGACGATCGACACGGCCATGAACGTGGCAGTGGCGGCTCCGCCGGGCAGCCCGGTCATGGCGGCTGCGAGCGAGCGCGAGAAGCCGGACTGGGTCAGGCCCCATGCCATTCCGGTGGCCGTTCCGATGATCAGCAGGATGGAGCCGGACAGGCAGGCTGTGTCGACCAGCATCGGCTTCAACTTCGTCCAGTCGAACTGGCGGTACAGGACCAATCCGATAATGATGACGTAGACGATGCCGATCGTGGACACCTCGGTCGCCGTCGCAATACCTTCGACGACGGCGGCCCGGATCACGAAGGGCAGTGCGATCGCCAGGATCGCAATCAGGAAGTTGCGTCCGATCTCACGCTTGGTCGCACGCTTGACGTGGCTGAGATCCTCTTTCCGGTAACGCCACCAGACAACGAAGCAGAGGGTAATAGCGAGGACGACGCCCGGCAGAAGCCCGCCCGTGAAGAGGGCCGCGATTGATACGCCTGTCACCGAGCCAATGGTGATCAGGACGAGGCTTGGCGGAATGGTCTCGGTCTGGGCTCCGGTTGCAGAAAGCAGTGTCACGAGATCGCCAGGCTTCGCGCCACGCTGTTTCATCTCCGGGAACAGGACCGGTGCGATCGCCGCCATGTCGGCCGCCTTCGCGCCTGAGATGCCCGACACCAGATACATCGCCCCGACGAGCACATAATAGAGCCCGCCCGGACGTGCCCCAACAGGCTCGCCAGGAAAGCCACCATCGCTCGCGCCATCCCCGTCATCTCGATCAGAAGACCGAGGAGGACGAAGAGCGGCACGGCCAGGAGAATGAGATGCGACATGCCCTCGTCCATGCGACCGACGAGAACCATGAGAGGTGTCTGTGTTGTCAGCGTGAGATAGCCGAAGATCGCGAGCCCGAAGGCAAAGGCGATCGGGACTCCTCTGCGAACGAGAACTGTCTCGATCTGGTGCTGTTCCTCAACGGCCTTCCGGTGGCAACCGCCGAACTGAAAGACCGATTTCACTCAGAGCATCGACGACGCCATAGACCAGTATAGGTTCGACCGTCATCCGCGACCGAAGGGACAGGCTGTCGAGCCGTTACTGAGCTTCCCGAGCGGTGCCTTGGTTCATTTCGCTGTCAGCAATAGCGAAGTCCACATGACGACGCAGCTTGCTGGTCCAGCGACCGCTTTCCTGCCCTTCAACGAGGGCGACCACGGGGCGAAGGGTAAAGCAGATCTGATCGACGTTTGACTGCCGCGTCGCACGACCGAAATTCGACATAGGCGACGGACCGCTCGCGCTTCGGCTCGCGCAGGAAGCTGATGCAGCATTAGGCTGATGGGATCGGCCGCTGGCTCGATCCCAAGATGGCGCGCAGGCTTGAATCTCCTATCATCAGGCTGGTTGCGCAGCGCCTTAGTGGTGAGTTGACCTTTGCTTTTCGACTTTGGGGGGCTCGAGCATGACTTCCTTCAAGCGTTCGCCGCTGGCAACGACGATCACGAAGTTGAGTTTGCCATTCTGTTTCACCAGCCCCCCAGCCAGAGCGCTTCCGGCTGCGGCCTTCTCGGCAACGCGCACGGCATCCGACAGCTCCTGCTCGATCCATTTCAGGGCTATGATGTTGACCAGGTCTTCTCGATCGAGTTCCTTCAGGGATGACGCAACTTCCCTTTCGGTGATGCTTCCAGTATTGGCGTCTATGACATTTTCCCAAACTTGTTCGTTTTTCACAGTCCTCACGCGATAGACCGGCACGCCCGATATCTCGAAGCTAATATCGGCGGTCCTCGAGCCGTCGTGCAAATGCTCCGCGATCGCTATGGCCTGACTGAGTGCTACGCGTGTTGTTCGAAATTGCTCGAGCACGCGACGGGTTGCTTTCTCCTCGGCGTCGCCCTGTGCGGCCGCGGCTGGGCTTTCTGCGCCTAAATGTGGATCAGCGACGCCGGCTATCGCTCCGGTAGCCGCGATCGTGGCGGACCAGAGCATGAAGGCAAACAAGCGCTTCTTCGACATAGGCTGAATCCCGTGATTGTTGCTTCAAATCCAGCCGCTTCTTGCTTAGTTCGCTTGTGAACATTTCTGGAGGATTTGCCGCGCCGCGGCGAGATGGGTCTCGCCGCTCCTTTTTTTGATCCGGCCGCTCACGCGGAGACGGAAGCGGACTGGTGCCGGTTGTCCAGGCTGAACGCGCCGGCACCGAACGCAACCACCTGTAGAAGGCCTCCGGTGATCGCGAGGTTTTTCATGAAGTGGATCATCTGGTTCTGGTCGGCCATGCTGTTGTGGAACAGCACGGCCGCGGCCAGCGTGAAGATTGCCAGGGCTGCAGCGACGAGGCGGGTTTGAAAGCCAACCAGCAGGGCGAGCCCGCCAATCACCTCGACGATCGCGGCGACGGCGAAAGCAGCCGGAGCAAATGGCGCCCCAGCGGATTGGATGTAGGCGATGGTGTTGGCGGGAGCAGCGATCTTCGACAGACCCGACAAGACGAAGATGAGTGCGATCAGCAGGCGACCCAGTGCAGGCAGATACGTAGGCGTAGGCATGGAAGAACTCCTGGTTTGAGTTGGTTGGATTGACGGCTTGTTCCGACGGTAATGATGGACCCGATGAGGCATGTCAGATCTGTCCCATCCGTCCCGCGTGATAGTCACGGGCCGCGCGTTCGAGTTCGGCGATGGTATTCATGACGAAAGGACCGTGGCGGACGATGGGAGCATCGATTGGGTCGCCGCCAACCAGCAGCAGCTCACTGTTCTCCTGCACTGCGAGTTGAAGCGTGTCCCCGGACGTAAGGCGGGCAAGCTGCCCCGGCCCGATGGTCTCGTCGGCAATGGCGATCTTGCCCGTCATGACATAGAGCGCAAGTTCACGTGCGCCCGACGCATCAATGCGCAGTGTGCCGCCGGACATCAGGCTGGCGTGAACCACGAAGGGACTGCCGGAAGTCCAGACGGGACCGGTGACGTTGCCGACCTGCCCTGCAATGAGGCGCACGGTTCCGTTGTCATGCGGCAACAGCGGAATCTCGCCGGCCTTTACATGCCTGTAGGCAGGATCCGCGTGCTTTCCGCCTTTCGGCATATTGATCCACAACTGCACCCCATGCACCCGGCCGCCCGTGCGCACCAGGGCCTCGTCCGGCGATTCGTCATGGATCACACCGCGGCCGGCGCGCATCCACTGCACCTCGCCTGGCCCCATCGCGCTGACATTGCCGAGGCTGTCCTTGTGCACCGAGCGCCCTTCGACGAGCAGGGTCAGAGTCTCGATGCCGGCGTGGGGATGAGCCGAGGCGCCCTTGGCTTCGCCCGGCTGCACGTCGATTGGACCGAAATGATCCAGGAAGATGAAGGGGCCAATGGCCTCGAAGGCGGACGAGGGAATCGCGCGACGAACCTCGAATCCGTCTCCTTCAAGGGTATGGAGGGCGGCATGGAGGGTCGCGACGTTGCGCTCGCGCGGAAGCGTTAAGGTATTCATGGGCGATCTCGTTTGTACCGATGCGTGAGCGATACCCGCCCTTCACATTTCAGAAAATACGGATAATGTAGAATAGATTGTTCAGGATTTTAGAAATGATAATCGGCACGCCCACAATCGATCAGCTCCAGATTCTGGCGACCGCGGTGGAGTGCGGCAGCTTCGCCGCGGCCGGACGGCGCCTCAACCGTGCCACCTCCGCGATCGCCTACGGGATCGACAATCTCGAGGAGCAGCTCGGGGTTGCCGTGTTCGATCGCTCGGGGACAAGGAAGCCTGAACTGACCGAAGCCGGACGTGCGCTGCTCGCTCACGCACGCTCAGTTCTGCAGGGTATGGAGAAGATGCGCGCAAAGGCCGCGAGCCTCCGCGAAGGCGAGGAAGCAGAGGTCTCGCTGGTCGCTGACGTGATGCTCCCAACTTCCCGCCTGGTCGACGCTCTGCAAGCCTTCCAGATTACGTATCCGACAGTTCAGTTACGGGTGCATGCGGAAGCGCTTGGTGCGGTGACCCAGCTCCTGGCAGACGGCACCGCACGGCTTGGAATCAATTGCGCCATGCATCCACTTCCGGATGACATGGACAGGCAGCAGATCGGAAGCGTCAGGCTAATCCCGGTCGCATCGCCGTCTCATCCGCTGGCACGCTCGCGGCGACATTCGCCTGGTGAGCTGCGCGAGCATGTCCAGCTGGTCCTGACCGACCGTTCGCCCCTGACGCAAGGCCAGGATTTCGGTGTCGTCAGTAGCAAGACATGGCGGCTGGCAGATCTTGGCGTGAAGCATGCCTTGTTATTGGCCGCGATCGGTTGGGGCTTGATGCCGGAATTCATGGTCCGCGGCGACCTGGAGGCAGGACGACTCATCGATCTGGATATCCATGGCGTGAAGGATGCGCTGTATCCGCTGCAGGCGATCTGGCGAGTCCAAACGCCACCAGGTCCTGCAACGCAATGGCTGATCGACCGATTTGCAGCGCAGGTCTGAATTCTGCGCTATTGCATGTGCAAGAACGGAAAGCTCTCGCACATATAAAATCCTCGGGCGTCGTGACATCTGCGGTTGCCGTTGACGTAGCTAGCATTCTTTCGCTGATGATACGGACGGCTTCACTCTACCTTTTCATAGAGGCGGATCGTCCAGAAGGCCTCTCTGCGTCAGCCCAATCTGACGGATTCGTGTGCCGTCCCACTGGGGGTGCCGTGCCAATGACGGCAGGCCATGCAGTTGAATCCCTTTTCCAACTTCCTGGCCGTTGGAGAAGCCCTAGAGGCTTGCCGCTGATCGGCGATGCGACGAGCGCGGAATCGCTGGCAGTACGATAACGACAGCGGCCGAGTTGATCGATGCCGGAGAAAGGCTCGGCGTCATCCGCGAGGGAGCAATCGCAGACCTTCTTGTCGTCCAGGAAACCCTTTGCCATGGGACCATCACTTCTCGCTCAGCGTTCCTTCAATGACAGGGCCAAACCGCACCCAGTTCTGTCCGTCGAACTTCTGCAGTTGCATTTGTTCGATCGGGTAGTGGTCGCGGGGCGACGTGCTCAGCCCGACGTCCGGAAGTAGCATCTCGAGATGGACCTGGTTCAAGGCCTCAGCCTGCCTCATTATGTTTTCGCGTGTGAGGTCATCCCAGCACTGCTGGAGTACTGCGACGAGCGCTTGGGCGGCATTGTATCCATAGACCAAATAGAAATTGGTCTTGTCCTCTCCCGGCATGTATTTATCGATGAACTCGGAAAACCTCTTCAAACCGGGATCATCCTTCCAGGCGGTGTCGGCAGGATCCTTGCTGTAGCTCGCCGTGATGATGTCCTTGGCGTTCTCGAAGCCGGCGGGCTTCAAGACCGCGCTGATGGATTGCGAATTTCCGTGCAGGACATGTACGGGCTTCCAACCGATCTCAGCCGCCTTCTTGATGGCTTGCGCCGCGAATTTCGCCGACGCGAAGTTGACAAGGATGCTTGCACCGGAGAATTTCAACTTCACCAATTCGGAATCGATCGTCGGCGCGCTGGTCTCATAGGTGACTTCGGCAACGATGTTGCCGACGGCATTGCCGAGACCATCCTTCAGGCCCTTGATGTTGTCCCGCCCGAAGTCGTCATTGGACGAGAGAACGGCAATCCTGCCATCGGGATAGTTGTTGCGCAGGTATCTGCCGTAAATGCGTGTTTCACTCTGGTAGCTCGGCTGGAATCCCATCGACCAGGGATAGATCTTGTGATCGCCGAAGACGGTTCCTCCGGCCGCGATGAACAGCTGCGGCACCTTCTTGGCGTTGACATATTTGATAACCGACATGGTGGTCGGCGTACCGAGTTGATTAAAGAGGAGAAGGACCTCGTCGCTTTCGATCAACTTGCGCGTCTGTTCCACCGTTTTCGGAGGACTATAGGCGTCGTCGTAAGAGATGAACTCAATCTTGCGGCCGTTGATCCCGCCCTGATCGTTGATCATCTTGAAATAGGCGCCTTCCGTTCTCGCGATGATGCCGTTCGATGACAATGGCCCGCTGTAGGGCGCGGTATTGCCAATCTTGATTGTCGTATCGGATGCGCCGGTATCGTATCGTTTCTCGTCAGCGGCGCCCGGCGTCGCAATAGCGAAGCAAACAAGCACCGCCGCCGCGATACCCAAACAAGCGGCGCCCCGCATGCGTGCGTTCCCTGACATCTCTCTCCCCTCGACTTGTTGTTTCATCAGCCGACGGCCGGACGGTCATGCCGTCTTCAGGTCGAAGTCGAACCGGGTTCCCCAGGTCGTCAATTGCTCGATCGTCCACACCCGAGGACGTTGGGGCAGGTCCTCATGCCAAGGCCGCGGCTCGAAAATGTTGAGCTCCGGAATGAGCACGTCCATGTCGGAATAGAGCTCGATCAGGAAACGGCTCGGGTCGTAGTGATAGGAAGCGAGGTTGTGCCCCGCAGTGTGCCGCGACGGTCCCCACAGGATCGGATGATTTTGCTTTGCAAGAAAATCGGCCACATCATGATGCGCGGCGCGGCTGCGCAGCTCAAACGCAAGGTGATGAAGCCGGGTCTCCGGCGCACCGATGACGTTGAGCACGTGGTGATCGTGATTGCAGGTCAGGAACGTCGCAACTCCTTCGAACCAATCGGTCGTGCGGAATCCGATGGCCGAACAGAATTCCACGAATTTGTCGGCCTCCGGCGTTATCAGGGCAACATGCCCAAGACGCGTTGGAACGACGCCCGAGGCGCGGAAGCCGGGGCCAGGCATCGCCATCTCCGGCAACAGATGGAGCGTGTGCCCCGCAACGACGACCTCCACCAGGACGGGAACGCCCGGCCGCGCGTCGCTTTTCTTTTCGGCAGAGAGGCCGAGACCGCGGAGCGACTTCACCGTCTCGTCGGCCGTTTCCTGTTCGATCCTCAGGCCGAGCGCCGTGAGACGCTTCTCGGGCGCCGGCTTGATGGTGATGTTGTGGTGATCGAGGCCGAGGCTGAAATAGGAGCGGCCGTCGGGTCCACGCTCGGCAGGCGTTCCGCCGAGCACGCGGTCATAATAGGCGACCTCCTCTTCCGCGGCAGGCGTATCGAGATCGACATAGGCGATTTGGAAAGCGCGGGTCATGGTTGTTCCTCCAGATTCGCCGCGATGGCTTCTGCGTCGTAGGCGTAAAGTCGGTTCATTGCCTCGGAACTGCCGCGCACACCTCGCGTGGCGAAGAGGTGATCCCTCTCGAGCTGTTGTGGTCCGTCATGCAGGTGGAAGCTTGTGGCATTGGCGCGAGATCTTTCCTGCACCCCGGTTGCGCGCGGCTTGCGCAATGTGACGTAGGCGCGAAACGCCGACGGAATGTCGAAGGCTGCGTACTTCAGGCAGGCCGCCAGCGCAGCACTGTCCTCGATGGCCTGCGCCGCCCCCTGCGCCATGTAAGGCAGCATGGGATGGCACGCGTCCCCCAGCAGCCCGACACGCCCCCGCGTCCATTCCGGAAGTGGATCGCGATCGAACAACGCCCATTTGAACGTCTCGTCGACGGCGTTGAGGATCGTCGCGATCTGCGGATGCCACCCCTCGTATTTCCTTGCGGCATCGGAGATCGAACCGCGGTCAGACCATTGCTCCCGAGTCCAGGTCGCCTCTTCGCTGACAGCCACGAAGTTCAGGAATCGACCCGAGGAAACGAAGTAATGAACGAAGTGTCCGCCAGGACCCACCCAGTTCGTGACATCGAGCGGAAGGCCGAGATGCGCGATCCGTTCAACAGGTGCGAGCCCCCGATACGCGATCTGCCCCGAGAACCGCGGCTTTTCGACGCCGAACAGGCGCTCGCGAACCTGGGAGTGGATTCCGTCGGCGCCGATGAGGAGATCGCCGCGCTGGGACGTGCCGTCCTCGAAGCGGGCGGTCACGCCCGTTTCGTCTTGTTCGACATCGACCAAACGTCGTCCAAGCTTGATCTCCTTGCGACCGAAGGCGTCAGCTAGAAGGGCGATGAGGTCAGCCCGGTGGAAATGGTAGTAGGGCGCCCCGTAACGGTTCTCGATGGCATCGCCCAGTTCCTCGCGCCCCAGGACTCGGCCGTCCTGCCAGCGACGAAACACGACCGAGGAAGGACGAACCGCGGCCCGCGCCATGGCGTCGCCAAGCCCGTAGCGGCCCAGCAGCCGGGAGACATTTGGGCTGATCTGAATGCCCGCGCCAACCTCGCGCTGCGCCAGCGTCTGCTCGAACAGGGATACGTCGAGGCCGGCCCGACGCAACGCGATGGCCGCCGCCGTGCCTCCGATGCCGGCGCCGATCACCAGGGCATGAAGCGGCTTCACCGGTCCGCTCCCCAGCCGAACGCCGTCGCGAGGATCGCGTCGGCGTTGGGCGTTTTGCTACCCGTTCCCCGCCACGCAATGTGGTGGTCGGGCCGCACCAGCAGCATGTCCCGTCCGTAGACCCCCTTCAGATCGGGCTCGTCGAGCTGCAGGATCGACAGCGGTATCTGCCGTCGCGCCGCCGCATCGACAAAGGGCGACGGATCACTCCCGCGGAAATCGATCAGCGTAAAATTCGGGCCCAACCGATCGTAGAGCGCCGTCCCGTCTTTCAGATATGTACTGGGCAAGCGGGCGCCGGGCGTCGTCGTCGGCTTGTAGACAATGGAATCGAATGGAAAGCGAGTGGCCGAGCTATCTGCGACGATCGGCGATCCCTCATAGATGAAGCCGTGTTCGATCCCGAAACATTCGTTCTCGACGTTGCCGAGCCCGGCGATCGCTGCACTGACTTCCGCCCGGCGCACGGGATTGTCGCTGTTGTCGCCTTCCAGCAGGCCTCCATAGGCTTCGGCAATCTGCATTCGAACTTGCATGTGGCGGCCGGATGCGTCGCGATTTCGTGCCGCCACGGGACGCCGCTCGATCTCATACGATTCGAGCAGGCCGGGCCCGCCGAAACCGTGCAGCGTCGCCGCCAGCTTCCAGCCGAGGTCGACGGCATCGCCGACCCCGGAATTCATCCCATAGCCGCCTGTCGGGATGAACTGATGTGCGGAATCACCGGCGAGCAAGACACGTCCCCTGCCATAACTTTCGGCGACCAGGAGGTGGGGCGTCCACGCATTCGCGACGAGAATGTCGAAGGCGAATGGCCGGCCGGCATAAGCCTCGACGAGAGCGCGCGGATCGAGCTTGGTCGCGTCCTGGCCGGGAAGGACAGGCACGTGAAGCGTCCAGATGTCGTCGTCGTTCTGGGCGATCATCGTTCCAAGCGGCGACTGGTAGTGCCAGGCAACGCCCCAGCGCTGCAGCAGATCGCGCTCGGTCGATCGGAAGTGGATCATGTAGAGCTCGCCGACGCGCGATTGCCCCTCGAGCTGGATGCCGAGCCCCGCCCGAACGCGGCTGGAGCCGCCGTCGCAGCCAACGAGATATTGGCAGCTCACTTGCTCCTGCGCACCAGTCCCCTGCTCCCGCAGTACCGCGATGACACGATCGTCCTTCTCTTCAAAACTTTCGAAGGCGACGCCGAACCGCACATCGACTTCCGGACGCGCATCGATGGATTTCTTCAGAACCGGCTCGATCTCGACCTGCGAGACCCGCATCGGGGGTTCGAGCGGTTGGGTGCCGTCGTTCTTGACACGGATCTGCTTTCGAAACTCGCTCGGGGTCATGTACCGAAAGCGATGCAGCTCATATCCGGCGAGACTTGTGATCCAGGAGACATCGAAGGAATGATCTTCCGGCACCGCGGCATGTCGCAACGCGTCCGCTAGGCCGAACTTGCGAAAAAGCTCCATGCTGCGACTGTTGGTGATGTCCATCTTCGGATGGCGGGTCGTGGTCGCGTTCTTCTCGACCACCATCGAGCGGATTCCGAAATGGGCCAGGACATTCGCGAGCGTCATCCCGACGGGACCGCCCCCTGCTATCAGAATCGGAACTGATTTCATTGTTTCCTCCCGATACAAGCGGCGAACGATCTACGTCGTGCTGCCGCCACCGAATGACGCCCGATCAGGACCCGACCTGATCAACTCCGTTGAGCCAAGGCCGTGCGTTAGTCGACTCTGGTCAAGACCTCGTCTCCACGGCAACCGATACGATGCCCGCTCGAATCCGCGAGTGACAGGATCACCCCGAGTTCAGGCGGCCGCGCGCACCGCGTCTTCTTCAAGCACGATCGGATTGCGCAGAACGCCCAATCCCTCGATCTCGATCTCGCAGACGTCACCGGGCTTCATATAGAGAGGCGGCTTGCGCGCAGCACCGACGCCAGACGGCGTGCCCGTGACAATGATGTCTCCCGGAAATAGCGTAATACCCACGCTGATCAGCGCGACCAGGGTTGCGACATCGAAGATCAGATCGGAGGTCGATGCCCTCTGCATCACCGTCCCGTTCAATCTCGTCTCGAGTTTCAGGCCGCTGGCACCTGACGGAAGCTCGTCGGCCGTGACGAACGCCGGCCCGAACGCTCCCGTGCCGTCGAAATTCTTGCCGATGGTCCATTGTGGCGTGCGGAACTGATAATCGCGAATTGTACCATCGTTGAAGATCGAATATCCGGCGACATGGTCGAGGGCCGCGGACTGCGGGATATGGCGGCCGCCGCGCCCGATGACAGCGACAAGTTCGCCTTCATAGTCGAGCGCCTCCGAGACGGCCGGACGTACGATCGGCGCACCGTGCCCGATGAGGCTCGAGGCGAACCGGCCAAACAGCGTCGGGTAGTCCGGCTGCTGGATGCTGCTTTCGGCGGTGTGGTCCGCGTAATTCAATCCGACGCAGATGATCTTGCCGGGCGCGGACAGCGGCGGCAGGAAGCTCACCGCTTCCGGATCGATCGGCTCGCCCTTGAGCAGCGCCGCGGCGAGATCCTTCAGTGCGTCCGTTCCACCGGCAATGGCGCGCTCGAGCCGGCCATCTCCGCCGTCATTGAGCCCCCAGTGCCGGCCGGCTTGATCGGCCACCGCAAGGCCGCGCGTTCCGTTACTTTCATAAGCAATGAAGCGCATGGCGCGTTTTCCTCCGTGTGCGATCTTCTATATCACATAAACTGCATAATACAATGAAAAATGCATAATTTCGGTAATATGCATATTTATAAGTGACTCCCGCCATTTCGTCCGCTATCTCTATGAGCACCATGGAATCACCCACGAGCCTCACCCACGGAGCCTATGCGGAGCTTCGCTCCGAACTGCTCGCGTGCAACTTCGCGCCCGGAGAGAAGCTGAAGATCGACGATCTGTGCCGTCGATTTGCGGTCGGTTCGAGCGCCGTGCGTGAGGCGCTGTCGCGCCTCGCATCGGAGGGGTTTGTCGTCAGCGAACCGCAGCGGGGCTTCCGCGTCGCCCCATTGTCGGTCGATGCCCTTCGCGATCTCACCGATGTTCGATGCAGCATTGAGGCGCTGTGCCTTCGAGGCGCGATCGAAAAAGGTGGCCTCGAGTGGCAATCGCAGGTCGTCGCCGCCCTGCACCGTCTGACGCATACCCCAGTTTGGGCCGACAAGGCCGCGCGTCGCTACAGCAACGAATATGCGAGGGCTCACGAGACCTTTCACGAAGTCCTCGCAGCGGGATGCGGCAGCCCCTGGCTTCTTCATCTGCGCGCGGTTCTTTTCAATCATTCTGCACGCTACCGGTGGTTTACCGGTCCCTTGTCCAAGGTGGATCGAGACCTCGATAAGGAACATCGCGAGATTGCCGAGGCCGCCTTGGCGCGGGATAGCGAACGCGCGGTCGCACTGATGAACGCGCACCTGCAACTGACCGCAAAAATCGTCCTCGACGCTGTATCGTCCGAGCGCGAGCCGGCTGAGAGAACATCAAAGGCAAAGCCGAGCAAGACTCACGCGCCCGATGGCCCAGGTCTCAAACGCAAGCGCAGCACGGCATCTGCCTGACGACCTGCCCGCTCCCGCCCGGCATGAGCAAACCGGGCGCGGAGCCGGGTGCCGCTACAATTTGATGACCAGCTTCCCGCCATTCTCCCCGGCATAGAGCATCGCAATCGATGCCGGCGCGGCCTCGATGCCGTCCTGCACGTCCTCGCGATACCGAAGCTTGCCGGAACGAATCCAGCCAGCCAGCGCCGCAACTGCCTCTTCATACCGTGGAGCAAAATCGGTGGTGAGAAAACCCTGCATGATTGCGCGCTTGACGAGCAGATGCCGCTCCGGCCGCGGTCCCTCGTTCCAGGGATCCCAGCTCGCATAAGAGGCGGTACCGCAAATCGCGATGCGTGCTCCTACATTGATCTGCCGGACAACGGCATCGTGAATTGCACCTGACGTATTGTCGAAGAACGCGTCGACGCCATTGGGGCAAAGCCCGACAAGCGCTTCATCGAGATCCGCCGTCGACTTGTAGTCGACGGCGGAATCATAGCCGAACTCCTCGATGCACTGCCGGACTTTCTCCGCACCACCGGCGAACCCGATCGTGCGACATCCCTTGATCTTCGCGATCTGGCCCACAGCCGAGCCAACCCCACCGGCGGCCGTCGAGACCACGACGGTTTCCCCTGCCTTCGGCCGGCAGACGTCCAGCAAGCCGAAATAGGCCGTCAAGCCGTTTAGTCCGAGCACACCGAGCGAGAGCGACAGCGGAAGGTCTTCCTCGAGGACCTTCCGCATGACTTGCTGCGCTTTGCCTGCGGCATAGTCCTGCCAGCCGAATATGCCCATCACCTTGTCGCCGACTGCATAGCCAGGGCTTCGCGATTCGATCACCTCTCCGACCGCGAATGCGCGCATGGTGTCGCCGACTTCGATCCTCGGCCAATAGGTGCTCTTGTCGGCAATCCATCCGCGCATGGCCGGATCTGCCGACAGGAAGATGTTACGAACGAGGAACTCGCCGTCCGAAATCCTCGGCACCTCCGTTTCGCGCAGCGCGAAGTCCGTCGGCTGCGGAATTCCGTTGGGACGTGAACTTAGCCATACTTGCCGATTCTTCATTGCTGCTGCCTTTCTATCTCATCGCGCCTTAGGGGGCCGAACTGCGCGTTTCGGTCCAGTCGACCATCGGCTTGCGCTCGGCGAAGAGCCAGGCGCCGTCGTGCTTCACGAACTTGTCCAGGTAACCCACTCGATTGTTTTAAGCGATGGTAATGCGCTGAATGTTCAGCGCAAAATTTTTCTGTGCCTGATGAAGAACCGTCTCACCGATCCGTCAGAAACTTTCGCTCTTGATTTCAAGCATCAATTTCGACGGTCCACGATTTGCTCGGTTTTCAGCGACTATCGACGTCGATCGGTCGATTTTTTGTGAAATCTCCCGCAGGACGGAATCACCAGCCACGCCAAAAGACCGTCAGCGATAGCAAAGCGGATCCGTCCGCAGCGTAGCGGTCACGCCGATTGCGAGACGGCTTTGGACCCGCGCAGCCGGCGAGCAGCAGGATCGCAATCAAGCGCGCCGGCCTTTTCGATTTCATCGCGCGTCGCCAACATCGACGTGTGTCGTCACGGACATTCCCGGTCGCAGCCGGGTGAACATCGCCTGACCTGGATCGATGGATACACGTACCCCAATCCGCTGAGGCACCTTTACGAAATTGCCAGTGGCGTTGTCCGGTTTGAGCACCGAAAACTCTGAGCCCGCTGCCGGTGAAAGCTGTTCGACGTGACCATGGAATTGCGCCCCTCCAAGGGCGTCGACCCAGAAGGTCGCAGTTGCGCCAGGCTGCATGTAAGCGGTTTGGGCCTCCTTGTAGTTTGCGATCACCCAGCGCTCGCTTGGCACAAGCGACATGAGCTGGGTGCCATTTGTGACGTACTGACCCAGGCGCACGCCCACTTCTCCAACCTGTCCAGCCACGGGCGCGCGAATTACCGTGTGGTCCAAATCGATCTGCGCCGCGTTGAGCGCGGCTTCCGCGACGGCTACCTGCGCAATGAGTCCATTTCGGCCCACCTCGACCGATCGGATTGCTTGACGGGCGACTTCAGTCTGAGTGACGGCTTGTGTCAGCGCTAAGCGGGCTTGCTCTTGTGCGCGCACCGAGATCGTACCGCCCTTCACCAAGTTGTCTGCCCGCGCCATATCCGCCCTTGCAAGGGCTAATGCCGCGTTAGCTCCCTGTAGATTCGCGTCGGCCGTGGCTCTTGCCTGGCTGGTGTTCGCCAAAGCAGCCTGAGCGGCCTCCAGTGCAGCGCGCGCCTGATCCACTTTGGCGCGATAGGTGCTGTCATCGATGCGGGCGAGAACCTCCCCAGCCTGAACAACAGCATAGTCGCTTACCGAAACTTGAACCACGTAACCACTGACTTGCGGAGCGATTACGGTGGTCCGGCCACGCACATAGGCGTTGTCTGTGATCTCGACCCCACGCGCGAATGGCCAAAAGCTGAAGGCATAAAGAACTCCAATGGCGGCGGCGAAGGCGAGCGCCACGATTACTATGAGGGCGCGAATGCGAACTGGCGGAGGGCTCCAGTAATGAACTTCAGATGGGCCGATGGAAGCGGTCTCGGTCACGCGGAATGTCCAGTTTGGGCGTGACGCCATTCCCGCCATGTGGAGTAGGAAATGCGGTAAACGAGGAAGCCCGCCGTCAGGAGCGCCAAGACTGCAACGAGACGAAAAACATCATCGAATGCGAGAATGTTGGCCTCGGCAGTTAGGCGCTGGCCGAGGAGAGCCACGCCTTCTGCACTGCGCAGCGCCGGATCGGGCAGCGTGCCCGAGACGAGGCCGGCGCCGCTCTGCAGGCGTTGAACAACTTGCGGGTCTGCAAGTGAGATGTGGTCGGCCAATGATGCGGCGTGCCGTCGTGCTTGGCTAAACTCATAGCTTCCGAGAAACGCCGAACCCGCCAGGCCGCCGACGTTCTGAGTGGAAGCGAACAAAACGACGAAGCTGATGAAGTGGTCCTGGCCCTTAGGTATCATTCGGAAGAAAAAATATACTAAGGCTGGGCCGATAAAGAGCGTGGTCCCGAAGCCAATCAACGCTTGGCTGAGATAAATCTGCGGTGGACGGGTGAGGTCGTTAGCGCCGCTGTCGATGAAGGCTCCCAGCGCGATGACTAGCGCCGCGGCCGTCACTTGCAATCCGATTCTTTCCTTCGAGAAGGTCAGGCATGCGACGACTGTGCCCGCCAAAATGGCGAGCGCGACAAGCATGAAGAGCACGTGAAGCTGATCGTTGGTGAGACCGCCGCTAGTGAGCAGTCCTACCGAACCGTAAGTCTGCTCGGCCAGCGCGACCCTCACCAGTGTCGCGACGGCAGCGAGACGCAACATGTCGCCACTGGTCAGCCAGTCGAGCCGCAGCAGCGGCCGGGCACGATGGCTTTCGATGACGAAGACACCGGCAAAGAACGGGATACAGCCCACCAGCATCCACCCAAGAAATGGAGCGTCCGTCCACCAATAGATGCGACCGAGCCCAAGCACACCACAGAACAGCAGCATGGCAGGTACTGCGAGACCTATAGTGAGGAAATCGATCGGCTCGAACGCCTTGCTCCGCTCGCTCGGGGGTAACGGCGTCAGTTTGATTGTGGCAAGGAGGAGGAGACAAACCGCCGGCTCAATGAGGTGCAGTCCCCGCCCGTGGTCCAGGGTCAGTACGTCTAGAGGCACAAGTCGGGCTAGCGGCGCCCCAAGCTGCGCCAGGCTGATCGCGGAAATCGCTCCCCAGAGCCGATGCTTCGGTGGAAACGCCTGCAGCATATAGAACATACTTAGCGCTATCAGGCTCGCTGCGGTCAGGCCGTTCGCAGCGCGTGCTGCTGCGGCTATTACGAAGTCCGGCCAAATAAGCTGAGTCAGGCCCAAAACACAGTTCATCGTTAAGACGAAGGCAGTCACCGCGGGGAAGCCGAATTGAATGCGCGCTTTCGCGAGAGACAGATTGGCCGTAGCCATGATCGCTACGAAGATCGCAGGCAACCAACTGACCTCGGCGATATCAAGCCCAAGGCTGCCGGGAAGATTGGGAACATTTACTGTGATCAGTGAGTTGGGAAAGGTGGCCGCAATCCCGATGAATGCACCGGCGAGGCCGTATTCCAGCCGACGACCTGGATGGAGCTTTGGTAGGAATGGCCCACCAGGCAACATCGGACCTTCGTCTGGCGCGAACTTGTACTCGCCGACCGTCCCGCGCATCGCTAAAGACCTCCACAATTCCGTCGCGGGCGGGGCGACGATTTGCGGGGCGCGCCGTTTTCAATCGGCTACGCCCCGCAGTTCAAAAACGAGTCGCGATTATTTCTTTTCGGTATTCAGCAGTTGCTGTTCCCAAGCGAACGCGACGCCGGATGCGCCGCCGTGATCAATCATGACCTCGGCAACGGCTGGGATCGTGCCTTCGCGCGCCCAGTCGCGCTGCCACTCGCTCAACACGGCCATCCAGGTAATGGGCACAGCTCCGGCCTGCATCATTCGCAGAACCGCCATGTCGTGTGCTTCTCTCGATACGGCGCCTGATGCGTCGGTGACAAAGAACACGTCATAGCCGTCAGCCAGGCTCTGGATCACGGGCATCGCAAGGCAGATGTCCGTCCATAGCGCGGCGACCACGAGTTGCTTCCGACCCGTTTTTTTCACCGCCGCGACAACGCGCTCGTCCTGCCAGGTGTTGATGAAAGTCCGATTGATCGGCTTTTGCTCGGGATAGACCGCCTGAAGTTGCTTCAGGAGATATCCACCTCTCTCCTCCGTCACGGTGGTCAGGACCGTCGGGACGTTGAACGCCTTGGCTGCCTTGGCGAGCCCCACCACGTTGTTGATCACCAGCGTCGGATCGTGGCTGTTCAAGTTGGAGAACTGGAAAGGCTGGTGATCAATGAGTAGAAGTACGCTGCGCTCCGGCGACAGTAGTGCGTCAAGCCCTGTCCTGGTGTTCATTTAAGTTCTCCTTTTACGGTTAGTTTTCGACACGACAATAGAAGGACTGAAAGTTCTGCGGCGATGGTTCTATGAACTCGGTCGGGATCAGGTAATTGCACACAGATTCAATGGCCAACGAGGCGTTCGGCCAGAAGGGCGTCGAGTGCGAAGGCGGCGATCAGCCCAAAGTGCATGAGAAAGACCCCGATCGCTTCCTTCCGCGCTGGGCCCGATTTTTTCCAGAAGGCGTGAGCGGTAACGGCGCCGATCGCGGTAAAGACCCCGAGCATGCCGGCACCAAGCCAAACCCAGCGATTGATCAGAACGAGAACTGAGCCACCGAGTTCGACAAGGATACTCAGAACCGCCATTGCAGCTGGTGCAGGCAATCCGGAATCAGCCATCTCCGCAACACCGCCTGAAAAGTTGACGACTTTGTTGAGCCCGGAGGCCAAGAAGGTCACAACCAGCGCGAAGCGTGCGATTGGCCAAAGCCAGGGCCACTCCAGGATGGCGTGGATGAAGTCGGGCGAGGTCAAGCTATTCATGGCGTGGAATTGCCGTCTTGAACCGCCGCCGATTCCGGCGCCAGGCCCTCGCGGGCCGCGAAGTGCTCGCCCGAGAGGTGGGAGAGCGGATTGGCGGCGAGGTCGCGATGGATAATCTCAAGGGCGGGCGTTGCCTTTGCCAACTGCTCCACCGTGGCGGCGGTCAACTGGCGGCTGGCGGAATTGCCGCCAAGGATGCTGGAATTCAGGTGCAGAAGTTTCATGGCTTGGCCCCCAATAGCTCCTGATTGTTCGGCAGAGGCGTATTTGGCCCTTGTCCCACCCCCGGAACAGCCGGTATATTCCGAAGGTATCTATCGGATTTTCAGATATATAGGACTCGAGATGCGGTGCTAGACGGCGTTTCTTTGGACCAATTGCGGGCTTTTATCGCCTCCGCGGACGAAGGCAGCTTTTCCGCAGCAGCCCGTAAGTTGCGTCGCGCGCAATCCGTGGTCAGCGAGTTGGTCAGCGGCCTGGAAGGCCAGCTCGGCGTGACTCTGTTTGACCGCTCAGGCCGCTATCCCGCGCTCACGCCCGAAGGCTCGGTGATACTCGCAGATGCGCGAAGCATCGCGTCGGGGTTGGATTTCATGAAGGCGCGCGCAAAGGGCATGTCGGCCGGCCTGGAGGCCGAACTTTCCGTCGTTGTCGACGTTCTATTTCCAATTACTGCGATCACCGAGGCGGCAAAGGAATTCCGTCAAAAATATCCCGGTACACCGTTGCGGCTTTACGTCGAGGCGCTGGGGGCTGCCTATCAGCCCGTGCTTGACGGCATCGCCGGGATTGGCATTGTTGGCTCACTGCCAATACTGCCCCCCAGCCTCACAGCCGAGCGATTGACGGGTGTGGCAATGGGCATGGTCGCCACCGGCGATCATCCACTCGCAAGCCAGAAGGGCATCATCCCGAAATGCGAACTCGCCAAGCACGTTCAGCTCGTTCTGACCGACCGTTCGAGCCTGTCGAAAGGGCGAGAGTTTTTCGTGATGTCGCCATCGACCTGGCGGCTGGCCGACCTTTTTGCCAAGCACGCCTTCCTTCTAAATGGGCTTGGATGGGGCGGCATGCCGATGCACGTCGTTCAGGCTGACCTCACGGCCGGCAGACTGGTGGAATTGCAAATCGAAGATGTCCCGCCTGGCGGAATGATCCTACCGATGATGGCAGTCTATCCAACATCGGCGCCGCCCGGACCGGCGGGTCGATGGCTGATCGAGCGGATAAAGCTCTGCAGCAGTACGCATTCGAGGACCTGATCGCGATATCTATCGACGACTATCGCTAAGACAACATCGAATTTGGTACGCTGCACTATCCGAAACTACTCTATAGTACTCCCCGTCACTCCCACTCGATTGTTTTAAGTGATCGTAACGCATTGAATTCCATGCACAAATTCTTTCTGCACGCAATGAAGAACCGTCTCCCTGATCCGTCAGAAATTTGCGCTCTTGAATTCAAAGGAGAATTTCGGCGATTCAAAATCTGCTCGGTTTCAGCGACTAACCGAAGTGGCCACTCCCCGAGCGGCGACGGCCATTTCCAACGCAGACAGAAGTTGCCGTCCTTCGTCCGTAATTTCCCGGCCGTGAAGATCGCGAACGATGTACTTGGCCGAGAAGATATTCTGGCCAGGCGTATGTTTGGCCAACCGCTTCACGCGATCGGTCTAATCCTTGCTGCTGTTCATCAGAATTTTGTCCGATCGCCGGATCTCGGCGGAAGCCTGCCGGCGGGCTCGCCGGCCAGCGCTTTTCAAGACGGTCAGCTGGAAGGAAACTTCCAGATCTCCGAGCAGCCCAGTCCTGCAGCTTTCAACACACTGGAGCGCCCAGAACCGCGCAACGTCATTAAGATGACCCCGCTAGCCCAGAGTATAGTGATCAGCCGCAGACATGATGGTTGAGATTGACCTCGTCGCCCAGGATCAAGCTTAACGAACACATTGTTTACCCCGATCCCGTCGGTGTTCGCCGTTATCCGGCAGCCCGTATGCTCCAAAAGTACAGCTAGCGCACTTCCTACCAGAAATGGACCAATCGAGCGCGGCATTGTAGGTAGACTACGAGTAGACGCCGGCATTCTCTACGGGCCGCCAGGTACTGGAAAGACGTTCGCGACCGTTGATGCTGCACTCGAAGTGCTTGATCCGGACGCCACCCACGCCGATCCGTGAATCGCCAGCTACTCAATCATGGTGGATGCCCGTAGCAGTCGATCCACCATGAACCGGCTGAGAACTGATAAGCTTTTGTTAGAAAGCTTATCAGTCTGCGAACTAGCTTCGCGGCCTGATCTGCGTACTCAGGTTTTGTAATCGGATGGTCGGCCGCCCTTATTGCCGCTCGCGCCGGGTTGAATCGGCTTGCCAACCGGCTTACCGTCCGCTCGTTTTTTCGTCGCAGCTTTTCCGCTTTTCACCCCGTAGTTATGCACACAGGGCGCGCTGGGTTGGCAAGACATGCCGCTATTCCTCATATCTGACTGCCCGCCAGAGATGCCCGGCAGCCTCTTGTCGCTCACCAACCAGGCGATCGAGCGCTTGCAGGCGAAGCTGCTCGATACCATGGTGATTGGCTCGCGGAGCAGAGCTTGATGTCCCTTGTTGGACTTCCTCAACTTACGTCCGCTGTTGTTAAGTTCCTCCAAAAAACTTTCGATCGTGACAGTCGCCTTTGGAGTGTTCACTTTGCCGCTCTGCTTGCGTGGGAAGGAAGGAGGGCCACTTTTTTTACGCTTAGTCATGGAGAAGCCCCCCAAAAGCGGGAGCATTACCAAACCAGCGCGCCTCTTCTTCAATTGAAATCAAGGTACGCTTTCCGACTTTCCTCGGGCGAAGACGACCTTCTTTGATTTCCTTGTAGGCGGTAGTCCGTCCAATTCCGTTACGGAAACAGAACTGCTCCAAGCTGACGCAATTTCGTTCCGTGTATTCCGACTTGCTCATGGACATAGTCTCCACACCGCTCGATCGAGCGGGAAAGATCCGATTCGGGTGAAGCTGAAATTTGAGTGGGCTTAACGGTCGACCGCGAGCTGCAGGCCTCATGCCTGCCACGTCCGGCGCGAAGCACCATTCGAAACATCAGTCTTCGGTGAATCTGAAATTCGTGGATTCAACGGTCGGCCGCGAGTTGCAGGCCTATCGCCTGCCGCGTCGAGCCGCGAAGTACCATTCAGTACGTCTTCGCGGTCACTCGTTGTCTGCAGGGCGGAGCATAGGATGCCCGCCGGCAGAGACATGAAGCCTCGACGTTCTAGTCGTCCAGCGACTTCGAAACGTCTCTCCTGCTCAGTCGGCCAGTCTAGGATCAGTTCAATATCTGACGTGATCCATAAGAACGACAATACCGCGTCAACGCTGGAATGCTCTGATCCATCCTGCGTACTCGAGAAGGGGTGAGGGCAACGGAAAATACGTGCTGCTAGCTCGAGGCGTTCATTGCCGCCCGGGAACGTTCGTCAAAGAGCAACGGTTTCGGGATTCGCGTTGAAGAAAATTTGAAGAAGGCCATCAAGACTTTTACCAGCAGTGGCGTAAAGTCTTGATTTCATTGGCGCTCCCTAGGGGAATCGAACCCCTGTTTCAGCCTTGAGAGGGCCAAGTCCTCAGCGATCATCTGAAAAGGGTCGTATAGAAGTCAATCCCGGCTCGTCTGCACGAGCAGGCGTGACCGCACCAGTTTCGCACCAGAAACGACCTCACCAAAACGCAACAAACGCGATCGAACGCAAATGAGACCGCAGCAAAATCAACGAGGCTGATCGGCAGTCTGTCGCTCATAGCGGCCTGGTTGCAGGTTCATCGTGGTCGAAGCCTGCTCAGACTTCCAGGGTTCTTCTGGTCAACCGCTAACTGCGGCTGCCCAGCTGAAGTCATAGTGAGCGCTCAACAGCTTCATTGCGACAACAGCGACGAGAACACAGATGATTTGCAACAACGTTCTGGTCGAGAACACTCTACTGAAGAGCGTCATGATGCCGCCTTCTAGCGCTGGTGACCGAGCCGAATTCCGAGCTTGAGCGCCTTTTGGCGGAGTGAGCCTTCGGAGCGTTTTGTGAGCTTCGCAATTTTTGCAACCGGAGTCTTCGCTTTCGAATGAGTGCGCAGCTCCTTCACATCAGCCTTTGTGTATTCGCGACGCACAACATTCTTCTTCGTAGCCGTCTTCTTTGCCCTCTTCGCCACTTCTAGCTCCTCGATTCGCGAGTGGGCGTAGTAACACAGCCGCACTGAGGCGCAACTCTCCATCAGTTGACTCTATATGCCGGTCCGATGCGTGGCTCTCTCATGTTCAGTTTGCCGGCGACTACCCGACCTATCAAATTGTTCCGACAATTCCTGTTGGAATTACAAGTAATCTGACCGAGGTAAGACCAAATCCTACTTCACCGCGGGCCCGGCAATGTTTGGTAGATCACCCACGAAGCCTAAGAACGCAGACGATTGCTTGCAAGCAGCGACCTAGATCAGCTGCGTAGGAGGGGCTTGACGTGCCTCTCTCTCCAAATGCCGCCGATAGGGGCGAAGAAATTGGGAAGACGAGAACCTTTCCTTTCATTCGCTTTGGTATCCAATTGTACCACGCATTTTTGACAACCATTTTCCTCTGGCACGGCCAATTGCATGATGTGGGCGATGATCACGTTTTCCGATGCGCTCTTTGACGGCGTAGCAAGCCACTTTGACGGCGTAGCAAGCCACGCAAAGGAGGCGCGTGAGGTTGTCGCCTGTGCCGGAATCGCAGGTCGAGAACGGGCGACGCGACTGGCCACGCCGTTGTGGCCCGCAAACGATAAGGGACTTAAGTGATGAACGAGTTCGGGCAGAAGGGAAAGGTACCGCTCTCGGAACGGCTGTCGGTGTCACCAGAGGAGGCAAGCGCCCTCACCGGGATCGGGCTGACCTCCATTCGCGAGGCGATCAGCAACGGTGATCTCAAGGCCAAGAAGCACGGGAGGCGTACGATCATCCTGCCCGACGATTTGAGAGTATGGCTCAAAACGCTGCCGGATGCCTGCAAGTCGATTGAAGTAAGCCCCGCTTAACGTCTTCCGAATGACGTACTGGCGCGCTGGCGAACTTACCGTTCTTCGACATCGAAGACGAACATCTTGTGCGATCTTTGGGTTGGCCGCTTGAACTGGCCGACTGGTTCTATGTCATGTTCGAGCTGGTTTGGATTGCCGCCTTTTACCAAATAGGAGCGGCGATGCGCCGCCTTATTCCTTAGCGCCCCATCCCGCCATTGCCGTCTTGTAGCAAGTCCGTGTCGGTCATTTTGGCCTTGGGCGAGTGGGGCGCCTTCCGTCACCGCTTCAACGAAGCCGGGCATGAACTGATCACGTTCAGCCCTTTATCAAGCCGGCCGTCTATCGATGGGCGTCTGGAGCACTTTGGCAGTGTCGCATGGCCGCAGCACACTGTGCACATTCCGCTGGTCGCGATGACCGCTGACAAGGGGCAGCGGTCACCGGCAGGGCGAGTGGCGAGGTCTCGGACACGTTCGCGTTTACGATTTGTTGAACAAGGAAGCGGCGATCCGCGCCCTCTCAGCCGAGCTGGACCCAGTTCGACTATGCGAATGCGCTGACGCAGCAACAGCGTGAGCTCCGCTGGAGCAGCCGTAGGAAGGCCGTACAGCCGGGAGGGCGGGGCAAAGGACTAGGACCAGCCGTCGCCAGCGCACAGGCAGTCGCGCGTGTCGCAAGAACGCGGCGCAAAAGCGGTAAGTAACCGGACCCAGCAAAATGAAGAAAGCCCTTTGAAATGGACACTTCTTCGATCGCGTCACGGACAAAGCATTCGTGACGGGTTGCATTGTTGAAAACCATCGACTTAGACGCGCGCTAATAGCGGTAATAAATCGGTAAGCGATCGGAGGGATAAAATCTCGAAACCTCTATTTTTATGGAGCTTCAACGTATTCCGTCACGGATCATGTACCCGGCGCCGCGGATCGTGTGCAGCAGCGGCCGCTCAAAGCCCTTGTCGATCTTGGATCGCAGCCGCGAAATGTGCACGTCGATCACGTTGGTCTGCGGATCGAAATGATAGTCCCAGACGTTCTCCAAGAGCATGGTGCGGGTCACCACCTGGCCGGCATGCTTCATCAAATATTCAAGCAGGCGGAATTCGCGCGGCTGGAGCGTCAGCTCGTCCTTGCCGCGAGCGACGCGATGCGAGAGCCGGTCGAGTTCGAGATCGCCGACCCGGTACAGCGTGTCCTCGGCCGGACCGCCGCGGCGGCGTGACAGCACCTCGACCCGGGCCAGGAGCTCGGCAAAGGAATAAGGTTTTGGCAGATAGTCGTCGCCGCCGGCGCGCAAGCCCTTGATGCGGTCGTCGACCTGTCCAAGCGCGGAGAGAATCAGCACCGGCGTCGAATCGTCCTTGTCGCGGAGCGCGCCGATCAGCGACAGGCCGTCGCGCTTGGGCAGCATGCGGTCGACCACCAGCACGTCGTAATCGCCGTTCTCGGCCATGGCGAGGCCTTCCTCGCCGTCGGCGGCGTGATCGGCAATGTGCCCGACCTCGCGAAACGCCTTCACGAGATAGTCGGCGGATTCGCGGTCGTCTTCAATGATGAGGAGGCGCATCGTGCGTTCGGCGACGGTCAAGGGAGGGAACCTTCTCTAAACATGGCGCGAGCGGCAATCGCATGCAAGCCGAGTGAGAGACTCTGGCAACGAGAAAAAGGCGGGCGGTGAAGCTGGGGGGACCTCACCGCCCTAGGCCTTCCGACGGAGGGGGGCGTAATTCCACCGGAAGGTAGACAGGGGAAGCAAACGTTGCGCTGCTTCCCCGAAGGACGCCGTCGGCGGGGGCGACTGATGCCGTCGACACCCTTCATCTCGTGGGCCTCCTGAGGCCTGTCCCTTGGTTAACCCATCGTTAACCCTTGGCGATGGGCACGGCGACGAAGCGCGACTGGCCGCCGCTCTTGACCCGCATCAGGACACTGTTCTTGTTGTCGGTCCGCGCCGTGGTGATGGCGTCGCGGACTTCGCCGGCAGTGCTCACGCTCTTGCCGCCGACTTCGAGAATCACGTCGCCTTCCTTAAAGCCGCGTTCGGCTGCGGCGCTCTTCGGATCGACTTCGGTGATCACGACGCCCTCCTTGCCGGCGCCGGCCACAGAATCGGCGGGCGCGACCGTCATCCCGAGCTTGGGCACGTCGGTGCCACGGCTCGCGCCCTTGCCGGTGTCCTTGTCGGTGTCGGCTTTGGCCTCGACCGTGTTCGGCAACTGGCCGAGGGTCAGGTTCACGACCTTATCCTGGCCCTTGTGCAGCACGTTGAGCTTCACGGTCGCGCCGGGCGCCAAACCGCCAATGGTGCGGGCGAGCTCGCGGGCGTCCTTGACCGATTCGCCGTTGACTGACGTGATCACGTCACCGGACTCGATGCCGGCCTTGGCCGCCGGGCCATTCGCCTGCGGCTCGGCAACCAGCGCACCTTCGGCCTTCTTCATGCCGAGGCTGTCGGCGATGTCGGAGGTGACCGGCTGAATCTGCACGCCAATCCAGCCGCGGCTGACCGAGCCCTTGTCCTTGAGCTGCGCCACCACGCTCTTCACGGTGCTCGCGGGAATCGAGAATGCGATGCCGACGCTGCCGCCGGAGGGCGAGTAGATCGCGGTGTTGACGCCCATCACCTCACCGTTGGTGTCGAAAGCCGGACCGCCGGAATTGCCCTTGTTCACGGGCGCGTCGATCTGGATGAAATCGTCATAGGGGCCGTTGCCGATGTCGCGGCCGCTGGCCGAAACGATGCCCGCGGTCACGGTGCCGCCGAGGCCGAACGGATTGCCGACCGCGAGCACCCAGTCGCCGATCCGCGGCTTGCCGTCGGCAAGCTTGGCGAACGGGAAGTTCGAGCTGCCCTCGACCTTGATCAAGGCGAGATCGGTGCGCTGATCGGTGCCGATCACCTTGGCGGTGTAGGTCTTGCCCTCGTCGGTCGTGACCTCGACCTTGTCGGCTCCGTCCACCACGTGGTTGTTGGTCACGGCGAAACCGTCGGCCGAGATGAAGAAGCCGGAGCCCTGACCCTGCACGACGCGGCCACGGCCGCCCCCCTTCTGGCCCGGGAAACCGTCCGGACCGCCGAAGCGGCGGAAGAAGCGCTCCATCGGCGAGCCCGGCTGGAACGGCGACTGCGCGTCATCGCCGTCATCATTGCTCGCGGTCTTTTCCTTGATGTTGACTTTCACCGAGATCACCGACGGCTTCACGCGCTCGACGACGTCGGCGAAGCCGATCGGACGCTCGACCTTGCGGACCTCGTTGTTGACCTGCGCATGCGCCGGGGTCGAGAACAGGTCGGCTGGCGAGGTCGACGGGCCAAAGCCGTAGACGGCGGCACTGAGCCCGGCGACGACCGAGGCCATCAGCGCGATCTTGCGGGCCGAGAAAACCGACCGGCGGGGCTGCCGGTAGGACGGAAGGTTCGAGAGGTCGGGACGGTCGGTCATGCAGAGATCTCCAAGGCCTTGGAATCCATTTGGTGCCTGATGGCGGCACCTTACGGAGCTGAAGATGGGGGCTCCCGCCTTACCGTGCGCTGGCGGCGGGGTTAAACTTTTGTAATGAACGGCAATGCGAATGCGGCAGTTCATCGCAGGACGAAAGTTGTGATCCCGTAGGAACTTAACGAGGTTCCGCTTCGGAGTGTCGGCTTGATGCGCGAAGCGACGCAACTAGGGCGATGAGGCTTCTTCGGACATCAATGCGGCGAGCCGCGCTTCCTCGTCGGGCGTGAGCGGCGGAGCTGGGACGTCTGCGCCAGTTCGCGAGCGCCGGCGGATTTGCAGCCACAGCACCAGGCCGCCGCCCATCAGCAGCAGCGGCGCGAGCAGCCACAACAGCATGGTGTTGCGCTCGAAGCGCGGCTTGAGCAGCACGAACTCGCCGTAGCGCGTGACTAAAAAATCGAGCACTTGCGAATTGCTGTCGCCGGCGGCGATGCGCTCGCGCACCAGGAGCCGCAAATCGCGCGCGAGCGGCGCATCGGAATCGTCGATCGACTGGTTCTGACAGACCATGCAGCGCAGCTCGCGCGACAAGTCGCGCGCGCGCGACTCCTTCGCAGGATCCGACATGATCTCGTCGGGCTGCACGGCGTGCGCCGCAGGCAGGGCCAGCAGCACCAGGGCGACGAACGCAATCATCATCCGGCGCATCGGATCACTCCGCCGGCTGCAGGCGCTGCTTGGCCCGCGCCGGGCTTGGCGCGCCGACCCGCAGGCGCCGGTCGGACAGCGACAGCATGCCGCCGAACGCCATCAGCACCGGTCCCCACCAGATCAATAGCACCAACGGCTTGTGATAGATGCGCACGGCGATGGCGCCGTCGGCGTTGGCGTCTCCGAGAGAGACGTAGAGCTGGCTTGCGCCACGCGTCAGCAGCGCGGCCTCAGTGGTCGACGAGCCGCGGGTGGTGAAGCTGCGCTTGGACGGCGTCATGACGCTGATTTTCTCGCCGTCACGGCTGACGTTGAATTCGGCGATCATCTCGTGGAAGTTCGGCCCTTGACGCTGAAACAGGCCGTCCAGCTTGACGTCATAGCCGGCGACATGGGCGACGTCGTTCTGCTTCATGGTCGCGATATATTCGCTGTTCCAGGTGGTCTCGCAGACGATTCCGATCAACGCGACGCCGAGGCCAGCATGCGCGAACATCGAGCCCCAGGCCGAGCGCGGCAGACCCCGGGCACGATGCAGCGTCGTCGCGAACGGCAGGCGAAACAAGCCGGTTCGTTCGGCCATATCCGTCGCGGCACCGGCAATGACGAAGACGCCAAGTCCGATTGCCAATGGCGCCAGCGCGCTGCCGCCGCGCGCCCAGCCCCAGACCATGGCGACGGCGACGAGCCCGGCAACGCCGGCCGCGAGCAGCCGTTGCGTCACGCCGAGCAGATCGCCGCGTTTCCACGCCAGCATCGGCCCGAACGGCACGGCGAGCAGCAGCAGCGTGAACAGCGGAGCGAAGGTGAGGTTGTAGAAGGGAGCACCGACCGACATCTTGAAATCGGCGAGCATCTCCATCGCCAGCGGATAGAGCGTGCCGAACAACACCACCGCGCAGGCGACCGTGAGCAGCAGATTGTTCAGTACCAGCGCGCCCTCGCGCGAGATCGGCGCAAACAGGCCGCCCTGCTTCAACGACGTCGCGCGCCCCGCAAACAGCGACAGGCTGCCGCCGATGAACAGGCAGAGGATCAGCAGAATGAACACGCCGCGGGTTGGATCGGTCGCAAAGGCATGCACCGAGGTGATGACGCCCGAGCGCACCAGGAAGGTGCCGAGCAGCGACAGCGAGAAGGTCAGGATCGACAGGAGGATGGTCCAGACCTTCAGCGCATTGCGCTTCTCCATCACCAGAGCCGAATGCAGCAGCGCGGTGCCGGCAAGCCACGGCATCAGCGAGGCGTTCTCGACCGGGTCCCAAAACCACCAGCCGCCCCAGCCCAGTTCGTAATAGGCCCAGTACGAGCCCATGGCGATGCCGAGCGTCAGGAAGATCCAGGCGACCAGCGTCCACGGCCGCACCCAGCGCGCCCAGGCGGCGTCGATCCGTCCCTCCAGCAACGCTGCGACAGCGAAGGAGAACGAGATTGAGAAGCCGACATAGCCGAGATAGAGCATCGGCGGATGCACGGCGAGACCGATGTCCTGAAGTACCGGATTGAGATCGCGTCCCTCGATCGGCGGATTGGCGATGCGCAGAAACGGGTTCGACGTCACCAGGATGAAGAGATAAAAGGCGCTGGCGATCCACGCCTGCACGGCCAGCACATGCGCGCGCAGCGACAGCGGCAGATTGTTGCCGAAGGCTGCGACCAATCCGCCGAACAGCGCGAGGATCGACACCCACAAGAGCATCGAGCCTTCATGGTTTCCCCACACGCCGGTGATCTTGTAGAGCAGCGGCTTCATGGAATGGGAATTCTCGTAGACGTTGACGACGGAGAAGTCCGAGTCCACGTGCAGCATCACCAGCGCGATGAATGACGCACCGACGAACAGAAGCTGCGCCAGCGCGGTGGAGCGCGCCACATTCATCAGCGCATCATCGCGCAGGCGAGCCCCGATCAGGGGAACGATGGACTGGATCAGTGCCAGTCCGAGCGCCAGCACCAGCGCGTAATGTCCGGCTTCCGCAATCACCGCACAGCTCCCTGCGAGTTGCCCTGCGCCGTCGTAGCCGCAGGCTTTACGCTATCAGAAGCTTTGGCGTCATAATCATCCTTCCAGTGCCCCTGCTTCTTCAGGGCATCGGCGACGTCCTTGGGCATGTAGGTCTCGTCGTGCTTGGCGAGCACGCTGTCGGCCTTGAACACGCCATCGGCGTCGAGCGCGCCTTCGGCGACGACGCCCTGCCCTTCGCGGAACAGGTCGGGCAAAATGCCCTTGAAGGCGACCGGAAGCTTGGCGCCGCCGTCGGCGACCTCGAAGGTCACTGCGAGATTGTCGCCGCGCTGGAGCGAGCCGGGCTGCACCAGGCCGCCGAGGCGAAACCGCTTGCCGGGCGCGACGTGCTTTTCGGCGACCATGGTCGGCGTCGAGAAGAACACGATGGAGTCGCGCAATGCGTTGAGCACCAGCGCGGCCGCGAGCGCGAGCACGGCGAGCGAGCCGCCGATGATGGTCATACGTCGCTGCTTGCGCGTCATGGCGTATCCGTTCCCTGCTCGTCTCGCCCTGATGTCGTCATCCGTCGAGCCCGAGTGTCTTGAGGCCTTCATTGAGCTGGCGCAGCCGCGCTGTATCGTTGGCAACCGCCTGGCGGGCATCGGTTGATGCGCCCACCGCCTTGTCGCGGTCGCCCATCACGAGATAGGCGCGCACCAGCCGCAGCCAACCCTCGACGTCATCGCCGTTCTGCCTGAGGCGCGTGGCGAGCCGTTCGACCATACCGCGAACCATGGCGTTGCGATCACCCTCCTTCATGTCCTTGGAGGCTGCAAGGGTCTCATCCGACAGCGCCGGCATCGTCGCACCACCGCCGCCGACCCGCGCGAGCGAGGTCTGCACGAGTGGGCGCCACGGCGCATCCGCGGGCGCTTTCGCCAGCAGTGCGCGCCAGATATTGGCGGCATCGTCCTTGCGGCCGTCCTGCTCGGCGGCGAGACCGAGGAAATAGTTCGCTTTGGGATCGTCGGCGCTAAGCGCGCGCGCGCGCTCGAACTCGGTCTTGGCTTCGGCGGTCACGACGCCACCGGCCGCGGCCGACATCGCTTCGCCGAGATCGGACCGGCGCTCCGCGCTCTCGCCATTGTAGGTGAGCGAGTTGCGATAGGCGCGCACCGCGTCGTCGAAGCGACCAAGCCGCTCCAGCACGGGCGCGATCACGTTCCAGCCACGCCCGTCGGTCGGATTCTTTTCCAGATGTTGCTCGACCTGCACGACCAGATTCTCAAGCGACTGCGCCATTCCGGACCCGGATCCGCGCTCCCGCTGTGCCAGCGGAAAATCCTGAAGCCTGGGCGAGCCGAGCGGCATGTAGACGCCGATCGCAACCAGCGGCAGACCGGCAAGCGCCAGCACGGCCGCCGCGCGGCGCCATTTGAGGTTGGATTTCGGCGCTAGTGCGGGCTCACTGCCGGCCGCGGCGAGCAGCCTGCGGCTAACCTCGACGCGCGCGGCTTCGGCCTCGGGCGCTCCGATCAGCCCCGCGGCAACATCACGGTCGATCTCGGCCAGTTGGTCCTTGTAGACCACGACCTCGCTGCCCTGATTTTGCGCGCGTCCGCTACGGCCGAGCGGCAGAAGCACGGCGAAAATCGCCGCGACCGTCATCAGCGCGAACACGAACCATAGCGTCATCTGGCAAGCTTCCGGCAGCGCGCGAGCCGCGCCCACCCGTGGCTTTACACCACGGCCGGACGATGCGGCAATTGACAATTGTCAATTTGCCGCGACCGCGCACAGTCCCGAAACGGTGAGAATCCAACGGCTTAGCCGATCTCGAAGTCCACGCTTTGAGCGGCGTCCTCGCCGTGCCCATTGAAGGCCTTCAGGAAGTATGTTCCCGGCTCGATGGCGTCGGGCAATCTGATGCGCAACGCCCCGACGGGAACCGGCGATGCAACCCTGGTGAGGGTCTCAGGCAGCTGCCGACCGCTTGCCTTCTCGACCAGCACTACCTTCGCGCCGACCATCAATCTTTGATACTTGGCAACGATGACGCGATTCTCGATTTCGATAGAGCTGATAAGGGATTTCATGCGCCCACAGATAGAAATTCCAAAAACTTGCGCGGCGACCGTAGGGCCCGTCGCCGGCATCGTCAACCTCAAATTGTGATCGCTGAAAGATACGCCCGGATCAGCTCGCGCGCGACGATTTACGCTCGCCCGTGGCCGCGTTCTCCGCGGCGCGGCTCATCAGCGAGGCATAATCATCGCCGAACAGCACCTGGCAGAAACGGATCGCAGCCTGCACCTGCTGCTGCCGATAGGTGCGAACCTTGTGATCGGCCCCGCGCAGCGACTGCACCAGTTGCTCGGTCGAACGCTCGACATATTGCTGGAGGTCGGAATAGGTGCGCAGTGTCACCTCGTTGATCGCAAGCTCGCTCGCATAATTGCGGCAGGTCGCGACAAAATCGATCAGCGCCACGGTTTCCTCGACCTCGGTGCTGTCGATCCGCGCGCCCGGCGGAATGTCCTTCTCGGCGCGCTGGCGCAGGATGCGGCGGACGCGGCCGGGAACGCTGTCGATCTCGGATTGCAGTGCGTTGGAAATGTCGGCCCGGATCGCGGTCAACTGCTTGCCCCAGGCGGAATCGTTGCGGAGGTCGAGCTCGGTGCGCAGACCGCGTACGCCGTCGTGCAGCGTCTTGAGATTGCCGGCCACGTTCTCGAAACGGCTGCGCTTGATGTCCATGCGCAGGATCGCGGCGACACAGGACAGATCATGCAGCGCGATCGTGACGGCGACGCCATAGGGCGTTGCCGCGACGCGGATCTCGTCGTCGGAGGCGGCAATCTTGATGGCGAGGCGGATGATCTGCCACGGCGCGGTCATCCGCTGCATGACGATCGACAGCGCGAAGGGCAGCATCTGCGGCGTCTGAAGGACGGGAGTGTTGAGCGCTGAAGTCACCGAGACGATCTGCGCATCGCCGAAGGCGCGCAGGGCGCGCGGCAGCTTCTCGTTCAGGGTGGCGACGGCCTCGCGAACCGCGAGCACCGCCCCGATCGAATAGAGGTCCTCGATCACGTTGGGGGCCCCAACGCGGGCGAGCGCACGCGACTTGTCACCGCCGCCGGGCCCCGTCAGCTCGAAGATGGCCTCCGCGGCGACCGCCTGGAGCTTCGAGGCCAGCGCTTCGACCTGCCCACTGTCGGCCGGCATGCGCGCCAGCGCCGCCTCGAATTCGTTCAGCTTGTCTGGAGCACCGTCGCGGCCGAGCCATTGCCAGATCGGAGCCAGCGAGGAACGGCGGACCTGCCCGACCCGGATCGGGGTACCCGCTTCGATGAGGAATGGTTCCAGCACCTGGAACAGCAGCCGCGACAGATCGTCCGTTCGCGGCGGCGGGGCCTCGTCGGCTTCGGTCTTGCGGACGACCTTGCGCAGCTGATCAAGCACGAGGGTCGCCACAGCCGTGTCCTGACCACGCTCCAGCGCACGCTCGAACTCCCGCATCAGCAGCGCCTGCGCCTGCGGCGGGAGCTGCGCGAGATATTCCCTCAGCCGCTCGATCGATGTCTGGCTCATGCGCCCGGGTAATGCACGGTAAATGGCGGACATGGGATGCGTCCGGGCGCGATCTTAGGAGGTCCCACTTAAGAAGCCGTTTAGCAAGTGGCTCCGAATCCCAGCAGTCCCCTTCGGGTGGGTGTTGATTGCGGCGAATAAGCCCATGGGAACAAAGGATTATATTCCGGGCAAGACCAGCTCAGCCCGCAAGCCCCCGGTCGGCGCCCCGCCGAGCGAGAGGCTGCCGCCGTAGAGCGCGGCGAGGTCGGTCACGATCGACAGCCCCAACCCCGATCCGGGCTTGGACTCGTCAAGCCGCTGGCCGCGTCGCGAGACCTTGGCGCGCTCGGCCTCCGACAGGCCGCGGCCGTCGTCGTCGACGATGATACGCAGCCGCGGACCGGCGCCCGCTTGGTGCAGCGTCTCCACCAGAACTTCGATGAAGACCCGCGAGGCCGCCCATTTGCAGGCGTTGTCGACGAGATTGCCGACCATTTCCTCCAGATCCTGCCGCTCGCCACGAAATTTCGCCGACGGATCGGCCTCGGCCTCGACCACGATGCCACGGTCGCGGTGGATCTTCTCCATGGTCCGCCGCAGCGCCTCGATGGCGGGGGCAACCTCGGTCACTGTTCCGACGACCGAGACCCGCGCCGCGATGCGTGCGCGCTCCAGATGATGGGCGAGCTGGTCGCGCATCACGTTCGCCTGCTCCATCACCTTGGTCGCGAACGGATCGATGGCATGCGCGCCGGCCTCGTTGACGATGACCGAGAGCGGCGTCTTGATGGCGTGGGCGAGATTGCCGACATGGGTGCGTGCGCGCTCGACGATTTCGCGATTGGCGTCAATCAGCGCGTTGGTCTCGCGCGCCAGCGGCGCGATCTCGACCGGGAATTCGCCCTCGAGCCGCTCCGCCCGCCCGGAGCGAATGTCGGCGATGGATTCCGAGATGCGCTTGAGTGGCGCGAGGCCGAAGCGGACCTGGAACACGGTGGTCAGCAGCAGCACGATGCCAAGCGCGGTGAAGGTGCCGCCGAGATAGTAATCGAAACTGCGCGTCTCGTCGAAAATCTCGGTGTCATCACCGGCGACGCTGACGAGAAATTTGCCGTCCGCGCCGAGATCGACCGGCCGCTCCACCATGCGCAGGTTCTGTCCCTCGGGACCGTCGACATAAGCGATCCGGATGCCGGCGGCGGTGAGCTCTGTGCCCTGCTCTTCCAGCTTCGGCAGCTTCTTGTCCCAGAGCGAGCGGGAGGAGCGCACCTCCGGCTTTTCGGTGTCGGTCCGCGTGATCTGCCAGTACCAGCCGGACAGCGGCAGGTCGAACAGCGGCTCGCCGAGCGACTGGAACTGGCGGTCCGGCGGTTCGTCAGGGGTGGCGACCTCGGCGATCAGCGTGCGCAGATAGAGATTGAGCCGGCGGTCGAAGGCGCGCTCGGTGGCGTTCTTGTAGACCGACGACAGCACCACGCCGGTTATGGCCAGGATCACCACGAGCCACGCGGTCGCCGACAGGAACAGGCGGTTCGCAAGCGAGCTGGCGGGCATCTGAATGATCCCGGAGGCGCGGGGCGGCATGGCATCGGAACTCATGACCCGACCAAGGCCCGCGCCGGGCCGCCCGTCAAGACAAGATACTTCCAGACAAGATACTTCGAGACAACACGCTTCAAGCGCCGGGGGCCGGCGGGGTCAGGAGATAGCCGAGGCCACGGACGGTCTGGATGATGTCGACGTCGAGCTTCTTGCGGATGCGGCCGACGAAGACCTCGATGGTGTTGGAGTCGCGGTCGAAGTCCTGGTCGTAGAGATGCTCGACCAGTTCGGTGCGGGACACGACGCGCCCGGAATGGTGCATCAGGTAGGCCAGAAGCCGATATTCGTGCGAGGTCATCTTGATGGGATTGCCAGATACGCTGACCCGGCCGGTCCTGGTGTCGAGCGTGACGGGGCCACAGCTCAGCTCGCTCTGGGCATGGCCGGTGGAGCGGCGCAGCAGCGCGCGGATGCGTGCCAGCACCTCCTCCAGGTGGAACGGCTTTGCGACATAGTCGTCGGCGCCGGCATCGAAGCCCTGGACCTTGTCGCTCCAGCGGTCGCGTGCGGTGAGGATCAGGACCGGCATGGTGCGGCCGTTGCGCCGCCAGGCTTCCAGCACCGAAATGCCGTCCTTCTTCGGCAGGCCGATGTCGAGCACCACGGCGTCGTAGGGCTCGTTGTCACCGAGATAATGCCCCTCCTCTCCGTCGAAGGCGCGATCGACGACATAACCCGCGTCGGTCAGCGCCTTGGTGAGCTGGCGATTGAGATCGGGGTCGTCCTCAACGACGAGCAGGCGCACGCTTCTCTCCAGAATTAGGCCGCATGAACACCAGCAGAGATGAGCAATTCCGGCGTGAACTGAATATGAACGCGGGGAACCGGCCGCGTTACTTTTTGGTCATATACGACCTGTTCGCGGCCAACGCACTGCGCCCGCCGGGCCACCGGACGAACGGGGCATGGCGGGCGCAATGTGCCGCGTTACGCGGCGAGTCGGAAGGTACGAACCGTCCGGTCGATGTGCCGGTCAGGTCCGGAAGAACACGAACCAGATGACGGCGAGGATCAGGATCGCGAGCCCGGTCGAGATGGCAAGCAGCGCGGCCACTGACGGCCCGGGTTCGCCCTGACGGGCCTCGGTCGCAGTTTCGACGATCTGACGTTGGTCTCGCGTGGTTGCCATGGTGACCTCAAATCTCTGGCTGTCGCGTCGGATGGCCGCGACCTCCTCGCAACGTGATGTCCCGTGGCAACGCGTGATTGGATATGATGTTCCCGTTTTCACGTCGGGATCAGGCTGCAACCGTGCGCCGGGCGGCCGGTTAACGCAGTTGCAAGATTCCGCAATCCGCCTTGCTATGATTCGTTGTTCCCCGATGGTATCTTCGTCTTCTGTCCCCGTTGCGTTTGGAGTAGCCCATGGCCCCCCGTGCCAATTGGAAGGGTTTTTTGCGCCTCTCGCTCGTGACCTGCCCGGTCGCGCTCTATCCGGCCACGTCGGATACCGAGAAGGTCTCGTTCAACCAGATCAACCGCAGGACCGGCCACCGGATCAAGTACCTCAAGGTCGACGCCGAGACTGGTGACGAGGTGACCTCCGAGGACATCGTCAAGGGCTACAAGGTCGACACCGACACCTATATCGAGGTCACCAAGGACGAGCTCGACGACATCGCGCTGGACTCCACGCACACCATCGAGATCGACGAGTTCGTGCCGAAGACCGACATCGACAGCCGCTATCTGATCCGCCCCTATTATCTCGTGCCTGACGGCAAGGTCGGCCACGACGCCTTTGCGGTGATCCGCGAGACCATCCGCAGCATGGACAAGGTCGCGATCGGCCGCGTGGTGCTGACCAACCGCGAGCACATCATCGCGCTGGAGCCGCTCGATAGCGGCCTGATGGGGACGCTGCTGCGCTACCCCTACGAGGTCCGCGGCGAGAAGGACTATTTCGACGACATCCAGGACGTGAAGCTGACCAAGGACATGCTCGACCTTGCAAAGCACATCGTCGAGAAGAAGTCTGGCGCGTTCGAGCCCGAGCTGTTCGAGGACCATTACGAGACCGCGCTGATCGATCTCATCAACAAGAAGCGCAGCGGCGCGCCCATCACCGCGAAGGCCGCGCCGAAGACCGGCGGCAACGTCATCAACCTGATGGACGCCCTGAAGAAGAGCATCGCGAACGAGAAGGACGCAAGCCCCGCGGCGAAGACGGCCAAGGACACCACCAAGGACACCACCAAGGGCAAGAAGCCGAAGAAGCGCGTCGAAGGCCAGCGCGAAATGCTGCTGCCGATCGCCGGCAAGGGTGGCAAGGACGCCGCTGCGAAAGCCGCTCCCAAAAACGCCGACAAGCCGGTGCGCGCGCCGACGCGAGCGAAGAAGGCCGGCTAGAAGCCATCGCAGCTCTCGATCTCGCTGTGATGTTTCCCCTCGCCGACCGGCCGACCTGACATGCCCTGGTCGACAGCGTTCGACGACCCCATTTCGTTACGAGGCGGGCGCAAGCTGCGGACGTTGCAAGAGGCTGCCGATCACATCATGCGACTGCCCGAGGATACCCAGCACGCGAGCCATTGGCAGACCGCGATCGAAACTCTGATCAGCGCGGCCGAAACCGGCGGCGGCTGGACGATGTTCGCCCGCATCGCAATGTTACGGGCGCTGAATGCGGACGGTCGGCGCGAGTGAGCCCGGCGCCCCGCTCAAGAACAGGCTCAACAATCCGTTAAGACGAGCCCGCGCTTTCAGCGCCCACCTGCGGTCGCGGGGGCGGCACGTAATCCTACGGAAGACAAAATTAACCGCCGGTTCCCGCTCAGCGCAGCATGGTCGCCCCTCGATTGAACCCGGGGTTTGCAGGCTCGTGCAGCAGCAGGACGCCAGAAAGAACTACATCGGCCTCGTGAACGACACGGCCGAGGAAGAGAGCCTCGCCGGCAACTCCGCGCGGGCGCAGCCGCGCGTGGTGAGCTATCTGGCCGGACGCCTTGCTGCGGTGCTGAAACGCCCCGGCAAGGCCGCGCCGGAACGCCAGATCTCATCCTGAGACGGGACGACGACCTCGGCAAATGCGTCTGAATTGGGTGACGGAACCTTAAGTCAATCGATGACACCATACAAACCGCAGGTGAGGACCATCCGGCCTGCGTTTTGACGCGCCCGCGAAAAATTAGTGAATCACTTTACCATTCCGATAACGGCACCAGCCTACGTTGGACGGATGAACAGGAGTTGACGATGACTGTGATCAGGTCATTTCTTGCCGATGAAAATGGTGCCACCGCCATCGAGTATTGCCTGATTGCCGTCGGCATCGCGCTCGCGATCATCACGGCCGTGAACAACACGGGCAGCGCACTGCTGAGCGGCAAGTTCAACTCGATCGACGCGGCGGTGAAGTAGCCGGCATCGCCGGCGCTTCACAATTCCGGCAGCGCGGGCTAAGACGGGCGCAAATGCAACTGGCGACCGGCTTCCATTCGCTCTCCCGCGGTGAGAGCACGCTGAACCGCGACCCAGCTCAGGAGCGCGATTGCCAGACCTGCGACCACATCGCAAAAGTAATGGCTTCCGTCCACCGGGGTCGCCGCAATCATCGCAACATTGAGCAACGCGGCGATCCAGCCGAAATATCTGACCGGCCAAAGCGCCAGCAGGAACAGAAGTCCAAGCGCCGCATGCAAGCTCGGAAAGCTGATGATTCCTTCGGCCCCTCCGCGACCAGATGGCGGAAAGTCCCGTCTCGCAATCCAAAGAACACAGGAAGGGGTAGATCTCGCGTCACCGGTACGATGGCGGGAGAATCAACTATCGACAGATGCAAGTAACCCCAAAACTCCCTGCGCCGGCATCAGACTAGAAACGCCGATTGTCAGAAGCGTCGTCAGCACGAAGCTCAGCATGAAGATGCGCAATCGCAGGGCGTGCCCTGTCGCAGCCAGTAAGACGACGACGGCCGTCGTCTACACGGTAAAGCTCGCATACGCTGTCGCCAGTATTCGATGCAGAAGCGGCGCAGCGTTCATCGCGGCAAGCAAGATGAGCAGACCGGCAACGAGGGCGGCCTTCCGGAATGAAAGCCATTCAATTTGGAAGGGCCCGAGCGTCGACGCGATCAACATGGCCCCGGCCGTGGCGCCGATCGCGATCCAGACGACACGATCGGCCTGCTTCGCCCGTCGAAGTGGATATCAGCCGGGCTCAGCGTGTCCGTCATGGAGCATCCGATCGCCGGCCTGTTCGTCACGGCTCTCTTGTCACGCTAGCGGGCAAAGTTGCGCCTCCGTTAATGCGGTGGCCCTAAGTTGATTTTGCGAGCTTCGCAGTATGGCGTTGTGTCGTGCAGTTGCGCCATCGTCGAGCGCAGGCTCAAACCCCAGCGGCCCGACATGGTGTCTTCCGATAGGCCAATCTTGAAAATCCCGGCTCCTCCTGGCCTGGACCGGTCCGTGACTTTGGTCGTTTTTGCTGTGCTGGCGGTCGCCTCGTTCCTTCCTGTGCTGCTGACCCCCATTCCCGCGATGGTCGATTATCCCAATCACCTCGCCCGCATGTACATTCTGAGCCAGAACGGCACCCCCGACGCCAATCCGCATTACGAGGTGGCCTGGGCCTTCTATCCCAACCTGGGAATGGATCTGCTGGTCCCGCAGATGGCGCGGCTGATCAGCGTCGAGAACGCCACGCGGCTGTTTCTGCTCCTGAGCCAATTATTGATCGTCGGGGGCGCGCTTCTGCTCGAATGGGCCCGGAAGGGACGCGTCCATCTCGCCGGCTTTGCGGCGCTCGCCTTCCTTTACTGTCTGCCGTTCAGCTGGGGCTTCGTCAATTTCGAGTTCGGACTGGGCCTCGCTCTCTGTGGCATCGCCGTTTATCTGATGCTGGCGGAACGCCGATGGCCACTGCGTTTCATCGTCAACATGGTCTTCGTCGCGGCGCTGTTTGCGGCGCACTTCTTCTCCCTCGGCATCTACGGCGCGACGCTTGGCCTTTACGAGCTCTCGCGCATTTGCGATCGGCGAACATCGTACCGGGCCGCCGCCGCGCGGCTCGGCGCGTTGGCTCTGCCGGCGCTTGTTCTGTTTGGGATCATGCGCATGACCGCGGGATCGATCGGAAGCGAAGGTACGAGCTGGTTCCTCGAATTCAAGCCGATCTGGCCGTTGCGGATCATGAACGGCTACAATTTGACGGTCGCGGCGACGACCGGGCTGGCGCTGATGATCTCGCTGCTGTTCGCCGCAAGACGCGGCGTCCTCAAGCTCGAGCCAGCCGGGATCTGGCTCGCGATCGGCTTTGCGCTGCTGTTCGTCGTCATTCCCTCAAAGCTGTTCGGGACCTCGTTCGTCGACCTCCGCGTGATCCCCGCGGCAGCTCTGATCCTGCCTGCCTTCTGCTCGCTGTCGCTGCCCAGTCGGACATGGCGAATGGCTGCACTCGCCGCGATCAGCGGCATCACATTGATCAATCTCGCTGTCGTCCTCGCGGTGTGGTTGCCCTACCGCACCGACTATGCGGCCATCATCGAGTCGTTCCACAAGATCGACCGCGGCTCACGCGTCCTTGTCGCCGGTACGGACGACAGTGGAGACCCGCCCTTCGCCGACCTCACCTCATATCCAATGTATTATGCGCCGACGCTGGCCGTGCACTACGCCAACGCGTTCGTGCCCAATGTATTCACGGAAACGGGCAAGCAGCCCCTGCGAACACGCGAGGCCGTGCGCCGTCTTGCCATTCCCGACGGCGGGCTAGTGCCGTCAGGCCTGCTTACCGCGATTGCGACAAGCCAGCCGCCGGCGGACGTCCCGCCATCTTTGCGCACCTGGTACCAGGATTATAACTATCTCTATGTGCTTGGACCGCTGGCCCCGAACCCGCTGCCGGATCTGCTGGAAGTGCTGGACGCATCGGAGCGATTTGTTCTCTACAAGATCCGCCGCAGGTCCTAGACCGGAGCAGCGCTGCCCAGCATGGTTAATCGGGCATCACCACCGCATCACCTATTGGAAGCCACCGCGGCGCCCATACCTTTAGCGGTTGTGGCAAGGCCACCTTAACCACCGCCGATATAGACTTCCGCTCCTGCAATGAGTTGGACTCTCTCGCATGGCGGCCAGTTTCCAGTCGATCCGCTACAGCCTCGTCATCCCCGTGTTCAACGAGGAAGCCGTGTTGCCGGTCCTGCTGCGCAGGCTCGACCTGGTCTTGTCCCGGCTCGACGGGCCGGCAGAAGCGATCTTCGTCGACGACGGCAGCAGCGATTCCAGCTCGATCGTGCTGCGGGCGCTCGCCATGCGCGACCCGCGCTATCGCTATATCGGGCTGTCGCGAAATTTCGGCCATCAGATCGCCATCACCGCCGGCATGGACGCCGCGCAAGGTGAAGCGATCATCGTCATGGATGCCGACCTGCAGGATCCGCCCGAAGTGATCGAGCAATTGATCGCGAAATGGCAGGAAGGCAACGACATCGTCCATGCCCGCCGCCTGTCGCGCGACGGCGAAAGCCGATTCAAGCGTGCAACCGCGCATCTCTTCTACCGGCTTCTCGGCAGGATGTCCTCGGTCGGCATCCCCGCCGATGTCGGCGACTTCCGCCTGATCGATCGCAAGGTGCTCGACGCACTTCGGCAGATGCCGGAGCAGGACCGCTACGTACGCGGCATGATCGCCTGGCTTGGCTTCAGGCAGACCGAGGTCGCCTTCCACCGCCTCGAACGCGCAGCGGGCGAAACCAAATACCCGCTGTTCAAGATGGTGCGGCTCGCGATGAACGCCGCGCTTGGCTTTTCCGATCTCCCCTTGCGATTCGCGATCTGGTGCGGATTGACCGTCTCGGGACTCGCACTGCTCTACGGCGGCTGGGTGATCCTGTTGTGGCTCAGCAACGACAGTCACCTTGTCACCGGCTGGTCCTCGACGATGGTCGTCGTGTCCCTGCTGTGTGGAATCAACATGCTGATGACGGGCATCGTGGGGCTTTACGTGGGCCGCATCCATGCCGAGGTGAAACGCCGCCCGCTCTACGTGGTGCAGACGCGCGCTGGCTTCGACCGCAACGACGCGTCGGCCGCACCCGCGATCCACGCCGTCAACGAGTGACCGAGCTTTTCGACGACTGTCACGATCACTACCGTGACGTGGTCCCAATCCTCGATCGGCTTCTGCGGTTTGCCGCATTATAGGCGCCGCCTTGAATACCGTTTGACCTTATCTTTGCGGCGTATCTCGCCGCTTGTGCACAACCGCCACATCGTCGCTGTAGACGCGCTGCCACTGGGGCAGCCGGTCGAGCATCGCTATCGCCGGTGTCCGCGGTGCGAGCAGCGTCGCGCCGATGTTGTATTCGTCGAGCAACTTGAGGAAGTCTCCGAGGTCGACCAGCGCTATGGCACGATTGTAGCGGTCGATGAAGGGTCCCCCGTACAGTTCGGCACGACCATCGATAAAGGTTGGAATGCCGGCAAAGATCAAATAGCCGCCGAAGGAATAATCGTTGAGCACATGCCCCGTCTTGGCGAGGTTGGCTTCAGCGATGGCAGTTCGAGGGGTGATGACCGGAGCCGGCAGTAGGTCACGCGCCAGCGCCGCCCCGCTCGCCACGATCAACACACCGAGCGCGGCCAGGCTCAGGCCGCGCGACGAACCGGCCGCATCGTCCCTGGTCGGGCCGCCGAACTTCCGGCCCAGCGGGGCCGCCAGATAGAGCGGCGCCAGCACGGCCAGCAGATCCGCATTGCGTACTTGTGCTAGCGAGAAATGGAGCAAGCCGATCACCACCAGGGCCCGCACGACCGGCAGCGTCACGCCGCCGCGCGCGAGCGCAAAGATGCCGCCCAGCAGCAGCAACTCGAAGCCTCCTACGTGGCTGAAATCTTGCGGCCGCCATTCCGAGATCCAACCGAGCGCGGGGCCGAGGCCGAGTGTCGTCAGCGGCATCAGCAGCGGTTCCGGCCCGTGGGGCGTCAGGCAGGACACTGCGACTGCGAGTGCCGTGAATGGTATCCACCGCAGGATCACATGCCGCCATTCGCTACGCTTCTCGCGCAGCAGCGCCTCGATCACCGCAGGGCCAATCAACCCAAGCGCCAGCACCCCGCTGCCGTGCAGATTGGCCCACAAGATCAGCAGCGGCAGGGCCCAGTACGGCGGCGGCCCTTCACGATCCATGCAGCGCACCAGGGCAGCCGCCCAGGTCACCATCACCGGCAGCACCAACACGTGTGGCCGCGCCAGCATATGCGGCGCCAACAGGATGACGGCCGCGATCACCATGAGTAGCGTATGGGTTGGCGAAAGCTCGCGCAGCAGGAAGGACGTGAACAAGCCAAAGGCGAGCGCTATCGCCGCCGCGGCGACGACGACGACGCCCGGCCAGCCGGCAAGCGCGTAGGCTCCGGCATAGATGACCTCCGAGAGCCACTCGAAAGTGATCCAGGGCGCGCCGTGCATCGAAAAGGAGTAAGGGTCGCTCGCCGGCAGCGAGCCGTGCGCGATGATCCAGCGCCCGACCTCGATGTGAGAATAGCTGTCGGGATCACTGAGCAGCCGCGGTCCAAGGATCAGCAGCAGGACATAGACGCCAAGGCCCACCAGCCAGGGAAGCGCCGCACGCGCCGAAAACGGTTGAACCTCGCTGTGGACGATTTGGTCACTCATGGCGAGCGCAAGTTAAGGCGCAAGCGTTAAATTCCTCTTTGACACTCACCACGCCTGGCCCTGTGCGGGCGGGCCGGTCACTCTTTGTGAACCATATTCCTGGCAGCGAAACCCGGGCTGCGGCGCTTTGACGACCACGTGAGTCCTGATACTCTTGCACCGTCCGATCGACGAACCAGAGCTGCTTGAAAGATGCGGATGAAAAGCGCGACGCTCTTGGTTTTCAGCCTCATGCTTGCCGGCCTCTGGTCGCAGGACAGCGCGAGAGGACAGACTTCGGCCGCGCCGCCGGTTTCGCTTTCTCCGCCCAATGCATCGCCGCCGCATGCGGGCGCCAAAAATTCCAGACCTCCGCCGGCAGCATCCATCAGAGAGGCTTCGCCGCCGGTGATCGGCGGGCTTCCATCGTCGCCGAACCCCGCTGCCGACTACGATGGCTTCAGCGTAGGCACCGGCGACGATAATGACATCTCGAGTCAGGTAGTCCCGCCTGTGAGGTCACGCACTACAAAGCGCTCCAGGGCCGATCAGGGTCCTAAAGGCGGCGCGGCTGAGCAATTGATCGATCAAGAAGACGAGGCGTTGAAACGCCAGCTGATGATCTGCCAAAGCTGCAAGTAAGCGGTCGTAGTCCGGATGGAGCGCAGCGAAATTCGGCACCGGTCTATCCGGGTGGAACGGCCCCCGAATTGCGCTGCGCTCCATCCGGCTACGGCAGCTCGCTGCATAGCTGATCTACCGCGGCTCTCATCCGCTCGCGCTTTACCCTCTCCCCGATTCCTGATCCTCTATCCCTAATCAGCCGGATCAACCGGCCTGCCCCAGGGAGAGACGCCATGAAGCTCGGCACCGCGATTGCGGAAATCATGAAGCGCGAGGGGATCGAGATCCTCTGCGGCTATCCCGTCAACCATTTGATCGAGCATGCGGCGAAGGCCGATATCCGCCCGGTGATGGTACGGCAGGAGCGCGTCGGCATCCACATGGCGGATGCGATCTCGCGGGTGACCTCGGGACGCAGCATCGGCGCGTTCTGCATGCAGCATGGCCCCGGCGCGGAGAACGCGATGGGCGGCGTCGCGCAATGCTACGGCGAATCCGTTCCCGTGCTGGTGCTGCCAATGGGCTATCAGCGCCGGCTTGCGCATATCGAGCCGAACTTCAGTTCCAGCGAGGCGATGAAGCCATTTTCGAAATCATCCGAGCCGATCATCCTGGCCGCCGAGGTCGCCAATATTTTTCGCCGCGCGTTCACGAAACTAAAGAACGGCCGCGGTGGTCCCGTCATCGTCGAAATTCCTGCTGACATGTGGAACGAGGAGGTGCCGGAGCCGCTGAACTACACGCCGGTGCTGCGCACCCGCTATGGCGCCGATCCCGTTCATGTGAAGGAAGCTGCCGCGCTGCTCGTCAACGCCAAGCGCCCGGTGATCTATGCCGGCCAAGGCGTGCATTACGCCCAGGCATGGGCGCAACTGAAACGGCTCGCCGAGCGGCTCGCCATTCCCGTCACCACCAGCCTCGGGGGCAAATCGTCGTTCCCGGAAACCCATCCGCTCTCGCTCGGCTCCGGCGGCCTTGCCGTGCCGCGCGCGGTGCCAAAATTCCTCGCCGAGGCCGACGTCATCCTCGGTATCGGGTGCTCCTTCACCGAAACTAATTTCGGCATCGCGATGCCGAAGGGCAAGACCATCATCCATTCGACGCTCGATCCGAACCATCTCAACAAGGACGTGGAAGCCAGGATCGGCCTCGTCGGCGATGCCGGGCTCGTGCTCGACGCGCTGCTGGAGGAGATCGGCAGGACCATCACCGCAGATCGCGACGCATCGGCGGTCGCAGCCGAGATCGCGGCCTCGCACAAGGAGTGGAGGGCGAAATGGATGCCAAAACTCACCAGCGATGACGCGCCCTTGAGCCCCTATCGCGTGCTGTGGGATTTGCAACACACCGTCGACATCAGCAACACCATCATCACCCATGATGCCGGCAGCCCGCGCGACCAGCTCTCGCCGTTCTGGAAGTCGATCGAGCCCCTCACCTATCTCGGCTGGGGCAAGACGACGCAGCTCGGCTACGGCCTGGGCCTTGCGATGGGCGCCAAGCTCGCAAAGCCCGACAAGCTCTGCATCAATGTCTGGGGCGATGCGGCGATTGGCTTTACTGGCATGGATTTCGAGACCGCGGTGCGCGAGCGCATCCCGATCATGTCGATCCTCCTGAATAATTTTTCGATGGCGATCGAATTGAAGGTGATGCCGGTCTCGACCGAAAAATATCGTTCGACCGACATTTCCGGCGACTACGCCGCGATGGCGCGCGCCTTCGGCGGCTATGGCGAGCGGGTGACGAAGCCTGAGGACATCATTCCTGCGATCAAGCGTGGCATCCAGAAGACGCGGGAAGGCGTTCCGGTGCTTCTGGAGTTCATCACTAGCAAGGAGACCGAAGTGTCGCGGCCGGGCACGTGAGGCGGGCCGGGTTTTGGCGGCAAACTCGCGGGCGCTGGCTCCGGCCGCAGGAGATGTGATAATCCGCCCTAGTGCCGCGCATGTCGCTGCATCAAGCCGGATTGCGAATGACCAGCCCTACCAACGACATTGAGGAACTCGAGCGCCTGTTACAATCGGCCTCAGCCGAAAACGCGCAGCTTCGCAGCGAGCTTGCGATTGCGCACGATCGTCAGCGCGCCAGCGCCGGGATCTTGCGCACCATCGCGGCCTCTCCGTCCGATGCCCGGCCGGTCTTCGAGGCGATTGCGTCCAGCTCCAGGCATTTGCTCGGCGGCTTCTCCGCCACCGTGCTTCAATTCATCGGCGACGAGCTGCACCTCGTGGCGTTTACATCAACGAGCCCCGAGGCGGACGAAGGGCTCAAGGCCTCGTTCCCGCGCAGGATTGCCGACTTTCCAACCTTCGCCTTGGTGCGTGGCGGCGAGACGATCCAGTTTCCAGATAGCGAAGCTGCGGACGTCCCGGAGCTGAACCGGAATCTTGCACGGCTGCGTGGCTTCCGCAGCGTGTTGTTCATGCCGCTGATGAACCGGGGTGCCCCGGTCGGCATGATCAGCGTCACGCGCGCCGAGCCCGGCGCGTTCGCGGCCGACCTCGTGCAGCTGCTCCAGACCTTTGCCGACCAGGCCGTGATCGCGATCGAGAATGCGCGGCTGTTCAACGAGACGCGCGAGACGCTGGAGCGCCAGACTGCCAGCGCCGACATTCTGAAGGTGATGGCCGCTTCACCGTCCGACGTACAGCCGGTGTTCGACGCCATCGCCGCCAACGCCAACCGGCTGATCGGCGGCTTCTCTACCGCGGTGCTGCGCTATATCGACGGCGCCGCGCACCTTGCGGCGTTCACGCCGACCGATCCGGCCGGCGATCGCGTGCTCCAGTCCTCGTTCCCGGTGCCGTTCGCGCAGTTCCCGCCCTACCAGCTCGTGGCCCATGGTGCGGCGGCGCAATTGCCCGACACCGAGCTCGAACCGGCGGCCCGCGACATCGCGCGCGCCCGCGGCTACCGCAGCATGCTGTTCGCACCCTTGATGAGCGACGGCGAAGCCATTGGAATCATCATCGCCACGCGGCGAGCGACGGGCGCGTTCGGCGAGCATCATGTGCGGCTGCTGCAGACCTTCGCCGACCAGGCGGTGATCGCGATCAAGAATGTCAGCCTGTTCAACGCCACGAGGGAAGCGCTGGAACGGCAGACCGCGACCGCCGACATCCTCAAGGTGATCGCGGCCTCGCCCGCGGACGTGACGCCGGTGTTCCAGGCGATCTCCGACAGCGCCAAGACGCTGATCGGCGGACATTCCTCCACCGTCACCCGCGTCATCGACGGCCTGCTGCATCTGGCGGCCTTTACCACTGACGTCGAGGCCGGCAACGCGGATCTGCTCAGCTCGTTCCCCGCGCCGCTGTCGGCATCCGGCATTCACAGCCGGGTGGCGACGAGCGGAGAGTTCGCATTCCGAAGCGACATGCAGAACGAGCCCGACCTCACGGACGCCATGAGGGAACTGGCGCGGACCAGAGGTTATCGCAGCATCCTCGTGATCCCGATGCTGCGCGACGGCGTTGCGATCGGTACTATCGGCGTGACGCGGCCGGAGGCCGGTCTTTTCCCGGACAAGGCGATCGCCTTGCTCAAGACCTTTGCCGACCAGGCCGTGATCGCCATCGAGAACACGCGGCTGTTCAACGAGGTGCAGGACCGCACCAGGGAGCTCGCCAAATCGCTCGACGATTTGCGCGCCGCCCAAGACCGGCTGGTCCAGACCGAGAAGCTGGCCTCGCTCGGCCAGCTCACCGCCGGCATCGCGCACGAGATCAAGAACCCGCTCAACTTCGTCAACAATTTTGCGTCGCTCTCCGCCGAGCTGACCGACGAGCTGAACGAGGCGCTCGCGCCTGTCCCGCTCGCGGACGACGTCCGTAGCGAAGTCGACGAGTTGACCGGGCTTCTGAAGGACAACCTCTCGAAAATCGTGCAGCACGGAACGCGCGCCGATTCTATCGTCAAGAACATGCTGCTGCATTCCCGCGAGGGCGGCGGCGAGCATCGGCTGAGCGACATCAACGCGCTGGTCGAAGAGAGCCTCAACCTCGCCTATCACGGCGCCCGCGCCGAGAAGCCGCAGTTCGACGTGACGCTGAAGCGCGAGCTCGATCCCGCGGCCGGGCAAGCGGAAGTGTTTCCGCAGGAGATCACCCGGGTGCTGCTGAACCTGATCTCGAACGGTTTTTACGCGGTCGCCAAGCGCAAGGCGGACAATGGTGCCGGCGACTACGATCCGGTCGTGACCGCCACGACGCGCGATCGCGGCGACAGCATCGAGATCCGCATCCGCGACAACGGCACCGGCATCCCGCACGAGGTGAAGGAGAAGATGTTCAATCCGTTCTTCACCACCAAGCCGGCCGGCGAAGGCACCGGCCTCGGATTGTCGATGAGCCACGACATCGTGGTAAAGCAGCACGGCGGCACGATCGACGTCGCGACGGAGCCCGGCGCGTTCACGGAGTTCAGGATTCTGCTGCCGCGCAAGAGCCGCTTTGCGGAGAACAACAAGGGATAGCGTTACCGGGAGGGAGTCTTGAAGGGTCTCGCGTGGTTCTTTCGGCGGCAACTGCTCTCGCTGTCCGGCGTCGGCCTCATCCTGGGCGCGCTGTTCTTCGCGGCCGCGCTCACGCCAACGCTGATCCCGCGCGGCTATCTCACGCAAGGTGCGCTTGCCGGCGGCTGCTTCGCGATCGGCTACCTCGCCGGCGTGCTGTGGCGCCGGCTGTGGCGCTATCTCGAATTGCCCGAGCCGTCGGCGCGCGCACGAGCGATTGCGAATGCGCTGGCGGCAGTCGGCTGCCTGCTCCTCGTCATCGTCTTCCTCTGGCGCACAACAGAATGGCAGAATTCGATCCGCAGTGTGATGAAGATGACCCCGGTCGAGACCGCGCATCCACTCAAGGTCTGCGTCATTGCCATAGTCACGTTCGTGGTGCTGCTGGCGCTGGGGCGGCTATTTGTGCTTGTCGCCCGCTTCCTTGCCGCACGCAAACGGCGCCTCATGCCGCGGAGAATCGCGAACGTCATCGGCGTGCTCGTTGCAGGCCTGCTGTTCTGGGCGATCGCCAGCAATATCCTGGTCCGCATGGCGTTCAACGTGCTTGATTCGTCCTTCCGTGAACTCGACGCCTTGCACGAGCCCGAGCGGCCGCAGCCGACCGATCCCGGTCGAACAGGAGGCGCGGCATCGCTGGTAAATTGGAGAGAGCTCGGGCGTACCGGCCGCCGATTCATCGCCTCAGGTCCGACCGCAACAGACATCCGTGCAATCACCGGAAGGCCTGCGCAGGACCCTCTGCGCGTCTATGTGGGCCTCGGCAGCCGCGACACCGCGCAGGCGCGCGCCAGGCTTGCGCTCGACGAGCTCAAGCGGCAGCACGGCTTCGACCGCAAAATCCTGATCGTCATCACGCCGACCGGCACCGGCTGGATCGATCCGTCCGCAATCGATACCGTCGAATATCTCCACCATGGCGATGTCGCAAGCGTCGCGATGCAATACTCCTATCTCAATAGCCCGCTGTCACTGCTGTTTCAGCCAGAATACGGCGCGGAGGCTGCGCGCGCGCTGTTCGCGGAAATCTACGGCTATTGGACGACGCTGCCGAAAGAAAAACGGCCGAAGCTGTATTTGCATGGGCTTAGCCTTGGCGCCATGAACTCGGAGAAATCGGCAGAACTGTTCGAGACGATCGGCGATCCCATCGCCGGCGCGCTCTGGAGCGGGCCACCGTTCGAGAGCCGCATCTGGCGCTCGGTCACCGCGAACCGCAATCCGGGCTCGCCGGCATGGCTGCCGCAATTTCGCGACAGCCGCTTCGTGCGCTTCATGAATCAAAATGGACCGACGGTGCCGGTTGACGCGCCCTGGGGTCCGATGCGGATCGTCTATCTGCAATATGCCAGTGACGCGATCACGTTCTTCGCCTACCGCGACGCCTATCGGGCCCCGGCCTGGATGAGCGCACCGCGCGGGCCGGACGTGTCGCCGGAACTGCGCTGGTATCCCATCGTCACGATGCTGCAGCTCGCCCTCGACATGGCGGTCGCAAACGGCACGCCGATGGGCTTTGGCCATGTCTACGCGCCCGAGCATTACGTCGATGCCTGGGTCGCGGTCACCGATGTCCGTGATTGGTCCGCCGACGCACTGGCGCGGCTTAAAGAGCAGCTTGCGGCGAAGGCGCGGAAGACGGGCGACGCCGGGGACGATCCCTACGACGATCGCGGCGGCTAATCCCTACTCCGCCATCTCGACCTGCTGGGCGACGGTGGGGCCGGCCAGCGGCCGCTCTTCCATCATGATCAGGCAGAGGGCGGCGCCGGTCATCAGCGCCGTCGCGGCGCCGAAAACGTAGCGGAACGCGTGGCGCATGTCGTCGGCCGGGATTGCGACGCTCCCCGCGACGTGATGCTCGCCGGCGAGCGGAATGTCGGCACCGAGCGCGATGAGCAGGATGGCCGCGAACGCCGCGACCGTGAACGAGGACATCAGCGAGCGGAAGAAGTTCAATGCGCCGGTGATGGTGCCCACCTGTGGACGCGAGACCGAATTCTGCACCGAGACCACGCAGACCGGAAAGGTGGTGCCGAGGCCAAGCGCAAACGCAGCCATCAGCGTCAGCAGGGCCCATAGCGGCAGCGTCGTCAAGGTGAGGCCGAGGCCGCACAGCGCAGCCCAGGACGTTCCGACGATGGCGACGCGCTTGTAGTGCTTGGCGCGCGCCATGGTGCGGCCGGCGACGGCCGCACCGATGGTCGAGACGGCCGCGAGCGGAATCAGCGCAAGGCCCGCCTCGCTGGCGCTGAGATGATACACCGCCTCGTAATAGAGCGGGAGCTGCACCGTGAGGCCCGTGATCGCACCGAGCGCGCAACCGCCGGCCGCCAGCCCGAACGGGGCAACCGATCCTCCGAGCAGCGGCAGCGGCAGGAACGGCTCGTCCGCACGACGCGCATGCCACACGAAGGTGACCGCGAGCGCGACGGCGCCGCCCACCATCGCAAGCACGGTCGGCGAGAGCCACGGGAAGCGCGTGCCGCCCCAGGTCAGCACCAGCATGAAGACGACGGCGGAGGCCATCAACAACACGCCGCCGAGCCAGTCGACCTTGCGCTTGCGGTGGAACACCGGGATCTTCTTCATCCTGGGCAGCAGCAACGCGATCGCCGCGGCCGCGAGCGGCACATTGATCCAGAAGATCATCGACCAGTGCAGATGCTCGGCGAACACGCCGCCGATGACCGGGCCGAGAATGCCGCCCACCATCCAGACGCTGGAGAAATAGGCCTGATATTGGCCGCGCTCGCGTGGGCTCACGACGTCGGAGATCACGGTCTGCACGACAGGCATGATGCCGCCGCCACCCAGTCCCTGAAGACCGCGCGCAAGAATCAGCATCGGCAGGTTCGGCGCGATCGCGCACAGCACCGAGCCCGCGACGAACAGGCTGAGCGAGATGATGATCATGACGCGGCGGCCGTAGATGTCGCTCAGCGACCCGAACACCGGCGCAACCGCGGTCGAGGCGAGCAGATAGGCGGTGATGACCCAGGAGAGATTGGAGACGTCGTGGAACTGGCGTCCGATGGTCGGAAGCGCGGTGGCGACGATGGTCTGATCGAGCGCAGCCAAAAACATCGTCAGCATCAGGCTGATGACGATGGTGCGGACCTCGTCCTGTGACAGCGGCGCCGGCGGCGCCAGTGACGGAGCGTCATCGACGCTCAAGACCTCGGACGGCAGGCGGGACAATTCCTCGGCGATGTCGTCGGGCAATGTCTGGATGTCGGCAGAACTGCTCTGCCGCTCGAACTTGTTCATCTCGACCGGAAGCCATGAGGCGGCGCAACGCCGCGAAGGATTCGTTCTATGGAGCCCAATGTAGACAGCAAAGTTCTTCTCGGGCAGGCACTGCCGCGCATGGGTGCATCCCACCTCACGGTCTTCCCGAAGACGTGATCCAAATCCCCGCCGGATCAGTCCTTCGGACGTCGCTTCAGGCGCGCCCGCTTCGGCAGTTGCGCCGGCCATTGCACGATGTGGTTCTCGAGCTCGTCGTCCGGGATCTGCTCCTCGCTGCCCTCGACCCGGCCGCGTACGGAGACGCCGGCCTCATGCACGGTGTTCGGATCACCTGACACGAGCGGATGCCACCAATAGAGGTCGCGGCCCTCGGCAACGAGCTTGTAGCCGCAGCTCGGCGGCAGCCAGTTCAGGGTGCGGACATTGGCGGGGGTCAGGCGAACACAGTCAGGAACCTTGTCGGAACGATTCGGGTAGTCCTTGCAGCCGCAGGTCGCACCATCGAGCAGCTTGCAGCCGACATGGGTGAAATAGATGTCGCCGGTGCCCTCTTCCTCGAGCTTGTTCAGGCAGCAGCGGCCGCAGCCGTCGCACAGGCTTTCCCATTCCGGCCCCGACATCTCTTCCAACGTCTTGGTTTTCCAGAAGAATCCTTCCTGGCCTGAAGGTCGTTTGGGAGCTGCTGTCATGGGCCTCAACAAAAGTTCGAAAGAGCTACGGTTCATGTCATCTAGGGCGTGCGGCCGCGGGGCTGCAAGCAACGCCCGCGTGAGGCCCGTAATGAACCGGGGTCAATTAGGCCTGTTGTTCAAAATCGCGAGCGTGACCATTGGTTTATAGGCCCTGCTCGGCTAGAAGGAACAGCAAGTCCCCCGAGGCGCTAGCCGGGCGCCTTGGGTTTGCCGCAACACTCCCGCAAGACGTCTCGATGCCGCCCCGGCCGGGTGCTTGAACGCTTTCGAACCAAGCCTCAAGGGTTCTAGGTGCGCCAGATCATACCATCGCATTGGAAGCAGAAAGTCCGGAATTTCTTCCTGGACCTCGATGCGCGCATCGACTCCTCGCTGTTCTCCTCGGCCAAGGGCATCCGCGAGCTCTACGAGCGCTACTCGACCTTCATGGACCGCTTCTATGTCGGGCGGTGGAAGCGCTGGGTGTTCATCGAGCCGCTGTCGGAGGCTGCGACCATCGGACTCGGCGGCCTGGTCGTGATGCTCACGCTCGCCATTCCCGCCTTCCGCGAAACTGCGGACGAGGACTGGCTGAAGAAGTCCGACCTCGCGGTGTCCTTCCTCGACCGCTACGGCAATCCGATCGGCAGCCGCGGCATCAAGCATAACGACTCGATCCCGCTGGAAGATTTTCCGGACGTGCTGATCAAGGCGACGCTCGCGACCGAAGACCGCCGCTTCTACGAGCATTTCGGCATCGACATCGCCGGCACCGGGCGCGCGCTCGTCACCAACGCCCAGGCCGGCGGCGTCCGCCAGGGCGGCTCCTCGATCACGCAGCAGCTCGCCAAGAATTTGTTCCTGAGCAACGAGCGCACCATCGAGCGCAAGGTCAACGAAGCCTTTCTCGCGGTCTGGCTGGAATGGCGCCTGACCAAGAACGAGATTTTGAAACTGTATCTCGATCGCGCCTATATGGGCGGCGGCACCTTCGGCGTCGACGGCGCCGCGCATTTCTACTTCAACAAGTCGGCGCGTGACGTGACGCTTGCCGAAGCCGCGATGCTCGCCGGCCTGTTCAAGGCGCCGACCAAATACGCGCCCCACATCAACCTGCCCGCGGCGCGCGCCCGCGCCAACGTCGTGCTCGACAACCTCGTCGACGCCGGCTTCATGACCGAGGGCCAGGTGTTCGGCGCCCGCCGCAACCCCGCCTTCGCGGTCGATCGCCGCGACGAGGCGTCGCCGAACTATTATCTCGACTACGCCTTCGACGAGATGCGCAAGCTGGTCGACACCTTCCCGAAATCCTACACCGAGCGCGTCTTCGTGGTGCGCCTCGCGATCGACGCCAATGTGCAGAAGGCGGCGGAAGACGCGGTCGAGAACCAGCTGCGCCAGTTCGGCCGCGATTATCACGCGACCCAGGCCGCGACCGTCGTCTCCGATCTCGACGGCGGCATCCGCGCAATGGTCGGCGGCCGCGACTACGGTGCCAGCCAGTTCAACCGCGCCGCCGACGCCTATCGCCAGCCGGGCTCATCGTTCAAGCCCTATGTCTACACCACCGCGCTCCTCAACGGCTTCACGCCGAATTCGATCGTGGTCGACGGCCCGGTCTGCATCGGAAATTGGTGCCCGCAGAATTATGGCCATTCTTATTCCGGCGCGGTGACGCTGACGCAGGCGATCACGCGCTCGATCAACGTGGTTCCCGTCAAACTGTCGATCGCGATCGGCCAGAAGGAGCAGCCGAAGGCGCCGAACCCGGCCAAGATCGGCCGCGCCAAGATCGTCGAGGTCGCCCGCCGCTTCGGCCTCAAGGCGCCGCTGCCCGACACGCCGTCGCTGCCGATCGGCTCGGACGAAGTCACTGTGCTCGAGCATGCCGTCGCCTATGCGACGTTCCCGAACCGCGGCAAGGCCGTGACGCCGCATTCCGTGCTGGAAGTACGCACCGGCGCCGGCGATCCGGTCTGGCGCTGGGACCGCGACGGTCCGAAGCCGCGGCAGGCGATCCCCGCCTCCGTCGCCGCCGACATGGCCGGCATGATGAGCCACGTGGTCAGCGAAGGCACCGCGCGCCGTGCAGCCCTCGACGGCATTCCGACAGCGGGCAAGACCGGCACCACGAATGCTTATCGCGACGCCTGGTTCGTCGGCTACACCGGCAACTTCACCTGCGCGGTCTGGTACGGCAATGACGACTATTCGCCGACCAACCGCATGACCGGCGGCTCGCTGCCGGCGCAGACCTGGCACGACATCATGCTCGCGGCGCATCAGGGCGTCGAGGTCCGGGAAATCCCCGGCGTCGGCATGGGCCAGAAACTGCCGCGGGAGCCAATCGCCAACGCGCAAGCCAACGCGTCACCGAAGGTGCTGGAGACCAAGCCCGGTCCGCCGCCGGTGCTGACCAAGCGCGGCGCCGACGTCCTTGTTCGTGTCGAGAAGCTTTTGGACGACGCCGCCAAAACCGCGACCAAATCAACCAGCAACGACCCCAAGGCGGCCAACCCCGCCTCGGCGACAAGCGCGCTCGCCTTCCCGCAGAACTATGCGGAAGAGAATGCGAACGCGTCCGTCCCGCGCAAGAACTGATCGAAACAAGTGCGGCTGATCCTGATCACATTGACGGCCCTTCTGCTCGCAACCGTCGTGGGCGTCGGCGCGACCTGGATGACGACGACGCGCGGCACCGAGATCGGCGCGCTGACCATCGGCCCCTGGACCGCGCGCCCGCGCACCGGCACTGCCGACGTCGATCCCTATTCGCGCGCCACCATCGTGCGCAACGGCGAGCTGCCGATCGGTACCGGCGACGGCGTCGCCTTCACCGCAACCGCCGACGACAAGAAGAAGGGGCTGGACGGCCGCTGCGATGTCGTGGTCTCCGGGGTGACGCCGCCGGCGCGGTTCTGGACGCTGACACTGTACGACCGCAAGGGTCATCTGGTCGCCAATTCGCTGCAGCGCTATGGCTTCACCAGCCAGGAGATCGTGCGCCAGTCCGACGGCTCGTTCGAGATCCGCATCGCCTCGCGCTCGCGCGCCGGCAACTGGCTGCCGACCGGCGGCATCGAGCGCTATGCCCTGATGCTGCGGCTCTACGACACCCCGGTCGGCGTTGCCACGCGCACCCAGCGCGATGCGCCGATGCCCACGATCACGACGGTGGGCTGCTCATGATCCGGCTGCTGTTCACCATCGTTACCGGCGTGGTGCTGGGCCTCGTGGTCCATCTGGTCAGCGTGCTGGTGCTGCCGCGGATCGCGACCCAGGACGCCTATTCGCGGCTGACGCCGATGACCAAGCTCAACGGCGTCACGCAGCTTCCCCTCGCCGATCCCAACACCTCGCCGATGCCGTTCATGGACCCGGCCTTTGCGCTCGCGATCTGCCGCTACGACCTGTCGAACGGACCGATCAAGCTGACCGTGCCCGTCAGCCAGGCCTACACCTCGGTGTCGTTCTACACCCGCAACGAAATCGCCTACTACGCCATCAACGACCGCTCGGCCGGCAAGAAGGTGATCGAGCTCGACCTGATGACCGAGCCGCAGCACAACGAGCTGCCCGAGGACGAAGAGATCACCGCGGCCGACCGCCTGATCATCGATTCCCCTGCTACCACCGGTCTGATCGTGATGAAGGCCTTGGCCCCCGAGCCCGGCCTGATGCAGCAGGCGCAGGCAACCCTCGCTGCCGCAAGCTGCGGACCGCAGACCGAGCAGCCGGCCAAGGCCGAAGCGCCGCGCGGACGGCGCTGACGCGCACCGCTTCGGCACCGCAAAAATAAAAAACGCGAAAACAACCCCATGCACAGTAGCGCGGGCACTGAAATCATTTGCAATTCTGAGCTCGTGCCGAGCACCCGGTCTCGGACTAAGCCGGCCGTGCAGAACGCCGCGCCGTTCAGCTTTGACACGTCGGGCAAAACACTGGCAGAATGCCACTATCGAGAATTCGTAGATCCCGCGCGGAGAAATCCGCCGCGGGTTTTTTCATGCCGGAGCAGCTCCAAGCTGATGTCAGCCTTTGACCCCGAACCGGACGTTGAGGCGTTCTCTCATGGCCCTCGAACGATAATTATGTCGTCGGCCGAAAATGCATAGCCCCGGAAGGCGGTTGTCCTCCATCATTGCTGTGGGCCGCGGGCATGGCCGCAGCGCTGCCTCTTCAACGTTGCGGTTTTTTTCCGAAGCGCAGGAGTTCGGTATGACCATTCCTCGACGAGGCTCAAAGATGGTTCTGATTGCGCATGTCCTTCGTGAAACCAAAGCGCACCCCGTATTAATCCAATCCTCGGCTGGCTCGGTCGACGGGATTGAACTGCGAGTAATTGCGCCGAATCCGATGGCTTAGTCCTACTTGGAGTGCTGGCAGTGGATTCTTCGTTCGGTGCATTGGACGCATTCGCGTTTGTCGTATTCGCTGTTCTGATCTTTGTTGGCGTCCTAATCGTCGTCAATCTAGGCAAACTTCCAGGCCAGCTCGCTCGCAAATGGAATCACCCCCAGGCCAGCGCGATCAATGCCATGAGCTGGGTCGGGATCGCGACTGGTGGGTTGCTGTGGCCGGTAGCTTTCGTATGGGCGTTCACGAAGCCGTTCGGACTGAGGTCTGGAAAGAACACCCCTGAGCTGGGTAACGTCGAAAGTGACGCCGTGGCAGCCTCACGGCAGCACTCGGTGGAGAGGGAGACACGACCGTGATCGCAATCCTGATCATCGTCTACGTTGCACTCGTTCTCGTACTGTTCAAGGTCCTGCGCCTCAAGCCCACGGCCTATCTGATTGCAGGCTTGATCGTCGCAGGTGTGTTCATGATCGGCGGCGTCGTGGTGGTCTGGACGCAGTCGGCGCCGATTACGGACAAGATGGTGACCAGCCAGTACGTGGTGCAGCTCGTCCCTTACGTCAAAGGGCAAGTCAAGGTGATCCACGCCGAGGCAAATCAACGAGTGAAGAAAGGTGACTTGCTGCTGGAAATCGATCCGGCGCCGTACAAGTACACGGTGAACCAGGTCGAGGCGCAGTTGGCTGCATCGAAGGCCAACGTAAGGCAAGCCGAAGCTGCGCTCGCGACCGCAAAGACGGCCATACCGAATGCGCAGGCCAGTCTCTTAAAAGCGAAGGCTGCTGACGAACTTGCAAAGACCCAGGAGCAAATCGCCCTCAACATTCAGCGCGCGGACAAAGCGGCCATTAGTCAGCTTAACGTAGCCAAGGCAACGCAGGAACGTCAGGAGGCGGAAGCCGCCGTTCAACAGGCCGAAGCGGCCCTTGCGCAAGCGGAGGCTTCTGCGCAACAGGCCGAAGCCGTTGTGCAAACGGCTCAAAGCAACGTTCCGGCCGTTGAAGCGCAACTCGATGACGCGCGGTTCAACTTGGCCCAGTGCAAGATGACGGCGCCAGGCGATGGATATGTTACCAATTGGCAGGTGCAGATCGGAACCATGCTTGTGCCGATGCCGCTTGCTGCAGCCGGAACATTCGTCAACGTGTCCGATACGGCCGTAGCCGCCGTGTTTCCGCAGAATTGGCTCTCGAATGTCGAGCCCGGCGATGACGTGGAAATGGTGCTCAACCCGTATCCGGGTCGCCTGTTCCTTGGAAAAGTGGACTACGTGATTCCGGCAACTGGGGGAGGTCAATTCACAACCAGCGGCACAATACCGAACGCAGCGCGGATCGGATCTGACGGGCTTTATGCAGTGCGGATCAATTTCAGCGACGATGCCATAGCCCGCAAGCTGTCGCTTGGGTCAGGCGGATCAGCGGCGATCTATACGCAGAAGGGCAAGGCCACGCACGTCATTTCGAAGGTCACGATCCGAATGAAGAAGTGGCTGCTGTACGTCATGCCCTCTGTGGAAAAGCCGCCGTCCTGACGTGCAATACAACAACAAGAGATACACACGAGTCTGGCCGACGCGTGGGGAGAGAAAATCTTGGTGACTCAGCATCAGGCAACGTTTGGGCGGCCGCACGATGCCGGCGCTATTGCTGGCTGGTCAATTCATGGGTTGCTTGTGGCTGCGCTTCTCCTGCCAACCGTCGCATGTACGATTGGGCCGGATTTTACAGCGCCTGTCGCTCCGCTTGCCGAAAAATTTCGTGGCGCAGGCAATCGCGCGGTTAAATCCGGCCCGCTCGAGTATGAACCCTGGTGGGAAGGCTTTCGCGATCCGACGCTCAATCAGCTAATAAAAATTGCGTATAACCAAAATCTGACGCTGGAGAGCGCGGGGACCAAGGTGCTGCAAGCACGTGCCGTGCTGGGAATAGCCATCGGCATAACCTATCCGCAGGTCCAACAGGGAGTGGGGTCGGTCATTTACAATCGGACCAGTGCCGCGACGCCGCTGGCCGGTCCAAATGCGACGCCACAGTACTTCTGGACCGATGGCCTGGCCGCACAGGCGGCCTGGGAGTTGGACTTCTGGGGCAAGTTTCGCCGTGGAGTCGAATCCGCCGATGCCGTGTACCTGGCGTCGATTGCGACTTATGACGGCGTTCTGGTGTCGCTTCTAGCCGATGTTACCGCAACTTATATCGGTATACGCACAATAGAGCAGTTGATCGGGATTGCACGGGCCAATGTCCGCAGGCAGGAACAGGCGCTTAGTATCGCAAAGGCGAAGTTCTCGGGCGGCGGAACTTCGGAGCTTGATGTTTTCCAGGCGACAAATGTCCTCGAGCAGACCCGTGCGGCAATACCCCAATTGACGATACAATTGCAGCAGGGACAAAACGCGCTCTGCGTCCTGCTCGGCGTTCCGCCGCAGTCGCTCGGCATGATGCTTTCACGCTCGATCGGCCGGATACCATTGCCGCCCGCCTCCGTCGTTGTCGGTATACCCGCGGATCTGTTGCGCCGGAGACCGGACGTCCGAGCAGCAGAGCTTGCCGCCTTGGCACAGAGCGCGCAGATTGGAATCGCCACGACGCAACTCTATCCGGCAATCAGTATTACGGGCACGTTCGGCGGCTCGGCGAGCACCGCCAACGGCCATAATCTAGGTCAGGTCGTCAGTTGGAAGGGCGTGGCGTATGCTGCGGGCCCATCGTTTCAATGGAATCTTCTGAACTACGGACAAATCACCAACAACATCCGTTTGCAGGATGCCAAGCTGCAGCAATTGCTGATCGACTATCAGAACACCGCGTTGAGCGCCCAGCAGGAGGTGGACAACGGTCTTGCGACATATCTACAATCGCGAAACCAGGCCGCGTATCTGCGTCGCAGCGTTGAAGCGGCAAAGGGAGCCCTCAAAATCGCACTTGAACAATACGAGCAGGGCGGGACATCATTTACCACCGTACTGACGGCGGAACAGAATCTCTTTCAGGCACAGAACAGCCTGGCCGGCGCTTCGGCCAACGTTCCGCTTGGCCTGACTGCGGTGTTTCGGGCGCTCGGTGGCGGCTGGCAGATACGGGAAGGTGGCAACTTCGTCACCGCCGCAACCCTTGAACGGATGCGTGCACGGACGGACTGGGGGAATTTGCTCCCGCCGGCAAACGAGCAACAACCGCTGGCGCCGGGTCTGCCTGGTCCTCAGGATATCGGGCCGACGATCCGGCCTCCCGAATGGTGATGGGCGTGAACCGCGCGCCGGCCGTGTCGTGGGGATTGCGTCAGCAGCCAGGGAAGATGGATGCGATTCGAAAACAAACCTGTCCCGCTCCCGCTGGCCTGCCATTTCTGTCCGATGCGTGTCACTCCAGACTTCGCCGTGTTTTTCAACCCAGAAAGGACCCAGAGCCATGACCTCTAGCAATCGAACGTTTGCCGTCGCCTTCGTGCTGCTTGCATTGCTTCTCTCATTAGGTTCGGGAACGCTCTACGCGCGCGACGCCGATCTCGCCTCTTTCACCTTCGCGGCGGCACACACCGCTAAACAGCAATGCCTAAACATCTGTCGTGCGCGATATCGCGACTGCCTGTCCTTGAAGCAAATACCATCCTTCGAGTGTCGCGGCATATACCAGGATTGCAACCGTTTCACTTGTTATGCTGTGCAGGGATGACCGACGTGCCTGTGACCCAGCGAGCCAGCAGCGGGCATCAGCGCTCAGCTCACGATTCCCCCGACCTTGCTGACCGACAATTCGGACGCCGGCCCCGTGCCCGCGGCGCCCACCTTCATGGGGCCGGCATCTGAAAGCCTTCACAAGAGCGGACGCGTCTGCCCCTTGCTCTGTGAACATGGCTTTAGGGCGGACGGCGACCGCTGTACAAAGATTGTGTGTCGCAGCGGTTATGAGGTCGGCGATGACAACACGTGCGGGAAGATTGCAAAAAAGCCAACCGCAAGCCGTGAAGACACTCAGCCCAAACGCATCCGGCCAGAAGGCTCCGCAGCGGCCCCGGAGAAGTTAACGGCTCCAACATCTGGACAAATTGTCTGCAATTCCGCCGGTTGTCGGCCGGTGCAAAAGGGCTGTCATTTAGAAGCTTCTACATCTGCCGCGATGGGATCGATGGGAGCAGCAAGTCGCAACAGAGAAGTCTGCAACTGACCGATCTTGACGGCCGGAAAATGCCGAGCATTCCAGTCAGCATTGTCTCGCTAAGGCTTCGGATGAAAACATCGGTCAATCCATGCGCAATCAGACGGCCGCCAAGCTCGCGAGAGCGCGCGCAAGATCGAGCGCCAGTTCCGGATCGAGTGATTTGAACGCGACCAAACCTTCTTCCGCCCGTAGTGGGCAGATCGACGCAATCAGCAGGGCCGTCGCAACCGACAGGCATCGAACATTCTTGGCAATCTCCGGCGTAGGTGACCAAACGCCTATTTGATCTCACCATATGTCAGATCATCGAACAGGGTCACGCTATCCGCCTTGGTCCACAGGCCGATCATGCCCGCATGCGCAATCGTGGCGTCCTCTACCTCGAACAACGGCTGTCCGTCATAGGTCACCTTGAACCGACTTCCCGCGAAGTCGCAGCGCAGCACGTGCCATTGCCCGGATGACACCGGCGCGCTGACGCCATACCCGCCTCTGCGACCCACGATCTCAAGTGACATTCGAACGCCATTGATCGTCTTGTACAGCACGACATTGTCCTCCAGCGCGTTGGCGCGAACCACATAATAATTATCGGCATCCTTCGCCCGCCAGATGACTCCCGCTGCGCGATCCTCGGACCCGGCGACGGCCTTGAATTTCACCTCAACGAAGCCGTCGCGGATGTTGGTATCGCGCTTGATGGCGAGGGGAAATGTCGCCCGTCCGGATTGCTTGAGAACGTTCGGCTTGCTTGGCGCCGTGGACTCGGCCTCGACGGTCCATTTCGGTTCTCCTTTGCCGGTCATCGTCAAGGTCCACCCGTCGGGCGAAGTTCCGGCTGCAGCATTGTCGAAATTCAGGGTCTCGGCCACCGCGTTCCCTCCCCCTAACAAAGCCAGCATAAATGCCAGTGCAAGCCTTCCCATGCCTCAGCTCTTCGTGCTCGCCGTCTTGTCGAGCGCCGCACGGAGACCTTCAGCAAGCTTGACGGCATCGTCGTTCGCCCAGAAATGCATGAAGAAGAGCCGCGGCTGCTCATCCAGCATGTGGCTGTGCAGTGCCGTCACCTCGATGCCGTGCGTCCGAAGCGCCAGGATGACCGGGTTTACCTCGTCGCTGGTCAGCACGAAGTCGCCGGTGATGGCCGCCTTGCCTTCGCCAGTCGGCTGGAAATTGATACCGATTGCGACGCCCATCGCGGCGACGGGGGTCAACAACATGCCGTCTTCCGTTATCGGGTCGCGCCGCTTCACGTTGAACTGGTAGACGCCGCCATTCGTTTTCCCGTTCACCCCGATGATCCGGTCGAGCTTCGCCGTGTCGAGGTCGACGGCGGGTGGCGGGTTCGCCGGCGCCGCGACCGTCAGCGGGGTCTTGCTTTCGGCGAGCGCATCGCGGATGGCGGAGGCCAGCTTGACGGGATCGCCATGGCCGGCGACGTGCATGTAGAACGTTGCCGGGCTCGCACGCAGCAGATGATTGTGCACGGCGGTGATTTCGAGACCGCTCGCGATCATCTTCGCCATCACGGGATTGATCTCGGTCTCAAGCAGCACTAGGTCGCCCATGACCATTGCGCCGCCATGCGCAGGCTTGAATGCGACCCAGCCGCCCAGCGCCAACGCCGGCTTGATCGTGACGCCGTCCAACGTCACGGAGAGATCGCTGCGGGGAAAGCCGTAACGGCGGACGTCGTCCGAGACGGCAGGCTTGCGGCCCAGGGTCTCGTCCACCTTCTGCCATTCGGCATCTTGGGCGTATGCCCGGATGAAGGGGCCGAAACCAAATGCAAGAAGGCAAACGCCAATGCCGACGATGGCCCAGATCATTCTTTTCATCGTGCTACTCCTCGCCTTCAGTTTCGCTCTTTGATTTGGCCGCTGCTGTCGACGACGAGCGTCACAGCCTTACCGTTCCTCGCCGCCTTTGCGGTGATGCCTTCGGCCGTGGACTTGACGTCGCTCACCTGCGAGTAGCCTGCCGCCTGGATCTTGGCGATCAGTTCCTCCTGGGTCAGGGCGTGGACCGGCGACAGCCCGCCCGCGAGCGCCAACAGCAGGACCGTGTGAAAAATTGTGCACCTTCGCATATTCATTCTCCTGGTTGTGTCCCTGCCCCAGGTGAAGTCTGTTCGCGAGCTTGTCCCTATCTGGCGCCCAAGGGGCGCGGCAGGACGCCGGCATCGACGCGTATGTCGACGAGCGTCGGCGCGGCCAACGTGCCGACAGGTCGAGACAATCTGTGGGATGAAATCCGGATGTATGATGACATGCTGCGCCCTTGGTGATCAGGACGCGATTCTTGGGCATGTCGCCTCGCGAGGAGATCGCACTTCCCCGTCCCGCAAATAGAAAGCCTCGAGCGCGAAGCTGTCAACCGTCATGTGTTCGGGCGTCACGAAGAGTTCACTGTCCGAGCGGAACCGCGCCGACACCGTCTTGAAACTTGCGGATGGCCTCATTAGTGTCGCTCACGTGGGGACGAAGCAGACTCCCCGTGAGGCCTCGGTCCAAGCTCTGCGCAGCACGCCATTCGTGGAGCTTGCGCATGGATACCGAACGACACCCTTCTCACCAACACACCGTCGCCATCCTCTCACGCGGAGACGCTGTCGCGCGGCGGGATGCGACGGCGCAAAACAGCCGCTTCGTCCGGGTCTTCGAAGCACTTGCCGCCGTCGGCATCGAAGCCCGGCCGGTGATCTACGACGAAAGCTTTGCCGAGGAGGTGCGCGATCAATTGCTCGCGACCAGCGGCGTTCTCGTCTGGGTCGATCCGATCCACCAGGGCAAGACGCGTGCTGAACTTGATCCCCTGCTTCGTGATGTTGCGGCGCGGGGATCATGGGTGAGCGCGCATCCGGACGTCATCCTGAAGATGGGCGTCAAGGACGTGCTCTTCCGCACGCGTCACCTCGGCTGGGGCGCCGACACGCATCGCTATGACACCGCGGCATCCTTCCGCGCCGAATTCCCGTCGCGCCTCCTTGCGCACGGCCCGCGCGTGCTGAAGCAAAATCGCGGCAACGGCGGCCAGGGCATCTGGAAGGTCGAGGCTCTCTCGAACGCGGACGCCATGGTTCGGGTGCTCCATGCGCAGCGCGGGAGCCAGCCCGAGGACGTGCCGCTCGACGCCTTCCTGGCCCGGTGCGAGCCGTATTTCGGCTGGGGCGGCTGTATCATCGACCAGGCGTTTCAACCTCGCCTGCCCGATGGAATGATCCGCTGCTACATGAGCGGGTCGAAGGTCGCGGGCTTCGGGCACCAACTGATCAAGGCCTTGATCGCGCCGCCGCCGGAAGGTGCGGATTCGCCCGAGGCCCAGCCGGGACCGCGAGTCATGCACGGACCCGATGCTCCGCAATTCCAGGTGCTGCGAAGGATGATGGAGGACGACTGGACCCCGGGAATGATGAAGACGCTGGACATCGACGATGGCTCGCTCCCGGTCATCTGGGACGCGGACTTCCTGTACGGTCCGAAAGATGCGGCCGGTGCCGACACCTACGGCCTGTGCGAGATCAACGCGAGCTCATGCTTTGCGATCCCCGAGGAGGCCCCGGCGGCGATCGCGCGGACGGCAAAACATCGGCTCTCGCGGACACAAAGGGCTGGTTCGGCCAAATAGAAACGCCGGGGCGAGCAGCGTCATCTCGCGCTGCGGCTCGGGGACGGTCGCGCCCGCGCCCAGAGCAGCGCCAGTGGACCCACCGCAATCCCGGCCGAGAGGACAATGAACGCCAGCAGCCAGCCGTTGGCGCTCTGCGGTCCGCCGGCCATGTCGAGCGCGGCGCCGGTTCCCCAGGCGCCGACAGCCGAGAGGCCGAAGCCAACGGTGGAGTGCAAGGCCAGGGTCGCGCCGCGATGTTCGGACACTGCAGCAGCCGACATGCCGGCGGTCAATGCGCCGGAATCGGCCGGCACCGTCAGGCCATAGATCATCAGCAGCAGCGCGAGCAGCCATGCCGGGGCGGTCGCGTTCAGCCCGATGACCAGCGCAACACAAGCCGATGCAATCATCACAATCGTGATTGCCCGATGACGCCCGAACTTCAGCGCAGCCTCGTTGCCGAGGATGCTTGCGGGCATCGAGATCACCGCGAAGCAGAAGCTCAGCACAACGGGGCTCAACCAGGAAGGCGCGCCTTGATGTGAGATGACGAAGGTCCAGAACCCGACCAGCCAGGTGCGAATGCCGTAGAGCTCGAAGCAATGGGCGCCGTAACCGAATATGTATCCGAGCGCCTCGCGATTGGCGAAGACGGGCGCGAAGTTCAAAAGACGTCCCGTCTTCGGCGCGGGGCGCTGCTCCTGCATCAGAAGGCACGCGACAACCATCGCAATGGGACCAAAGCCAGTCACGAGGAAGGCGGTCCGCCACCCCCATTCGTCAGCGATGATCTGCGCCACCAGGAACGAGAGGCCGACACCAACTGAAAAGCTCGACGTGTACAGAGTGACGGCCCGTGAAGTGTCGCCGGCGGGAAGCCGGTCCGTCAGCGCCTTCAGGCCGGGCATGTAGGCGCCCGCAAATCCAAGTCCTGCAAGGGACCAGATCGCGGTCGCGGACCAAAACCCTTGCGCGAAGATTCCGAACGCCAAGGTCGCCAGCCCGCTGAGGATCGAGCCGCAGAGCAGGACGAGTCGCGCATCGATCCGGTCGGTCAACGTCGTCAGCACCGGTACCGCGAGCATGTAGCCGAACGCATAACCGCTTGCCATCAGCCCGCCTTCGGCGGCGGAAAGCCCCCAAGCCGGCATCAAATGCTGCGCAAGGTTCGCGGATAGCGTCACATGCGGCAGCAGATTGCCGACCTGGCCGATGCACATCACCGCGATCAGCGACCGACCGCTCAAGTTACGAATGCTGTCCTCCCGCCCCCAAGCCGAAACGGCGCACGAACCACGGTGGGAGAATCTCCGGCTTCACCTGCAAGAACCAAATTCATGAACAACCGCACCCCGAAGCGCCGGCCTTCTTCGCCGATTCATCGGCCGCGCAACAGGCCGTTGGTTCCTGCTTCGCCGGCCCACCGCAGCATCCTGATGCCGCTTCAGTGGACTCGACGCCACCGCGCGTGCAGACGCCGGTCTCCGGCAGCACGAGCTCCACCCTTGCGGCGGCTTCCTTGTCGCCGGCGAGATCGGCCGCAATCGAGCGGACCTGCTCATACCCTGTCATCATGAGAAAGGTCGGCGCGCGGCCATACGACTTCATGCCCGCCATGTAGAAGCCCGGCTCATCGTGCGAGAGCTCGCGCGCGCCGTGCGGGCGCACCGTGCCGCAGCTGTGCTCGTTGGGATCGATGAGCGGCGCCAGGGCGACCGGCGCCTCGATGGCGGGATCGAGCCGCAGGCGCAATTCGGACAGGAACGAAAAATCGGGACGAAAGCCCGTCGAGACGATCAGCTCGTCCACGATTACACTTCGCGCGCCGGCGCCGGCCGCGATCTCGAGGCGACTTTCGGATTCCGAGAGATGCGTGACGCCGAATTCGGATTCGACCTTGATCTTCCCGGAGGCAACAAGCGCAGCGAAGGCGCTGCCGAGTTCTCCGCGTGCAGCAAGCTTGTCATTCCGGCCGCCGCCAAAAGCCTTCGCGGGATCGGCGCCGCGCAACAGCCAGATAGCTTGCGTCCCCGGCACCTCGTCGGCGAGTTGCGCGAGATCGATCAGCGTGCCTACCGCGGAATGGCCGGCGCCGAGCACGGCGACGGTCTTCCCGGCATATCTGGCGCGATCGGCGCCCCGCACATCCGGCATGCCGTAGGCGATGTGGCCGGCGCATTCGCGCTCGCCGATCGCCGGCAAGCCGTTGCGGCCCGCTGGATTGGGCGAGAACCATGTGCCTGATGTATCGATCACGGCATCCGCGCGCAGCACTTCCGGACCTTTGCCGTTCTGATAGCGGATTTCGAACGGCTCCTGCTCTCTTCCCCTGGTCTTCGCCTTGTCGAAACCGACGCGGCTGATGGCCGAGACGCGACTGGATGTCCGGATCACCTCGCGCAGTGGCGTTCGCGTCGCAAGCGGCATCAAATATCGATCAAGCAGTTCGCCACCGGTCGGATAGGCGCTTGGGTCCGGCGAATTCCATCCGGTCGGCGTCAGCAGGCGCGCCGCGGCCTTGTCGACATTGTACTCCCACGGCGAGAAGAGCTGGACATGCTGCCATTGACGCACCGCGTGCGCGGCTTCGGGCCCGGCCTCCAATACGACGGGCGACATGCCGCGTTCGAGCACGTGCGCGGCCGCAGCCAGGCCGACGGGCCCTGCCCCGATGACAGCAACCGTTTTTCCACCGCTCATTCCATTTCTCCCATCATTCTAGAAGCATCGAATAACTGAGACCAAAAAATCACGCCGCCGTTTTGGCATTCTTGCATTCGGTTTCGTCGGCACAGCATTCGGACACCAGGAAGTCCACCAAGCCACGCATGCCGTCGTAGTTTGCGTGACAGACCAGGGTCGTGGATTCCCGAACCTGACTGATGAGCCCAACTGCGACCAGAGACTTGATGTGATGGGACAGCGTCGATGCGGGGATCTTCAGCTTGTCCTGCAAGCGACCGACGGGCATGCCCGATCGTCCAGCCCGGACCAGGGCCCGGTAAATCTGAAGCCGTGTCCGGTTGCCCAAGGCTTCCAGGCGTGCTGCTGCGTCGTCAATCTTCATGAGCGCCATCATGCGCCGATCGCCAGTTGCTGTCAACTGTATTTCTAGAATGTTCGAAATACCACTTTCAATACAATCTGTATGGAGCGGCACGGATTTCCGGATTGACTTCCCCCGATATTTCCATAAATCTGGATATATGGAAACCGAAGAAGCCGTTCTTGCGCTCGCAGCCCTCTCGCAATCGACCCGTCTGGAGGCCTTCCGGACGCTCGTCAGGCACGAGCCCGACGGCCTTCCGGCCGGCGATCTCGCCCGCCTGCTGGAAGTCCCGCCGAACACGCTGTCGGCCCATCTGTCGATCCTGACACGCGCGCGCCTTGTCACCTCCGAGCGACACAGCCGCTCGATCGTCTACCGCGCCAACCTTGCCGAATTCCGGGACATTGCGGTCTTCCTGCTGCGGGATTGCTGCGGCGGGCGCCCGGAAGTTTGCGAGCCGGTCGTCGATAGCCTTCAAGCCTGCTGCTCGCCGAAACGAAAGGAGCGAAGCCGTGCCTGACCAGGTGTTCAATGTGCTGTTCCTGTGCACCGCCAATTCGGCGCGCTCGATCCTCGCCGAGTCGATCCTCCGCAAGGACGGTGCCGGCCGGTTTCGGGCGTTCTCCGCCGGCAGCAGGCCGAAAGCCGCGGTGCATCCGCTGGCGCTGCGCGATGTGGCGTAGCCCATGGGACTCTTCGAACGATACCTTACTCTCTGGGTTGCGCTTTGCATCGTGGCCGGCGTAGCGCTGGGACATGTCTTGCCAGGCTTCTTTGCTGCGGTCGCGACCGCTGAGGTTGCCAAGGTCAACCTGCCGGTTGCGGCGCTCATCTGGCTCATGATCGTGCCGATGCTGCTGAAGATTGATTTCGGCTCATTGGGCCAAGTCCGTGAGCATTGGCGCGGCGTGGGCGTTACCCTTTTCATCAACTGGGCCGTAAAGCCATTCTCGATGGCGCTGCTGGGCTCGTTGTTCATCGGCCATGTGTTCGCACCGATGCTGCCGGCGGGCCAGATCTCGTCCTACATCGCGGGCCTGATCCTGCTGGCCGCCGCGCCTTGCACCGCCATGGTGTTCGTATGGTCCAACCTGTGCGAAGGCGAGCCTCACTACACTTTGAGCCAAGTCGCGCTCAACGACGTGATCATGGTTTTCATGTTCGCACCGCTCGTGGGACTGCTGCTCGGGGTGGCCTCCATCAGCGTCCCCTGGGGCACGTTGCTCCTGTCGGTCTTGCTATACATCGTGGTCCCCGTGATCGTCGCGCAAGTGTGGCGAAGGGTGCTGCTGCAAAACGGTGGAGCTGCATTCGCCCGCAGCCTGCGGACGCTGCAGCCTCTTTCGCTCGTTGCGCTTCTGGCGACGCTGGTTCTCCTATTCGGCTTTCAGGGAGAGCAGATCGTCAGGCAGCCGGGCGTGATCGCGATCCTCGCAGTGCCGATCCTCGTCCAGGTTTATTTCAATGCGGGCCTGGCGTATTGGCTCAGCCGGCGGTTTGGCGTGGCCTGGTGCGTCGCCGCTCCAGCAGCGCTGATCGGCGCGAGCAACTTCTTCGAGTTGGCAGTCGCTGCAGCGATCAGCTTGTTCGGTCTGGACTCCGGCGCAGCGCTTGCAACTGTGGTCGGCGTTCTTGTCGAAGTACCGGTGATGCTATCCGTCGTCCGCATCGTGAAGGCGACCAGAGGCTGGTACGAGGCAGGCGCTGGCAAGGCGGCCACTGCGGTTGAGGTTCGGCAATGACGACACTATCTATTCGCTGTGCCGACGTGCGCGAGCCCGCAACTGTCGTGGAGGCCCGATCATGAGCGTCACGATCTACCACAACCCCGCCTGCGGCACCTCGCGCAACACGCTGGCGATGATCCGGCAGAGCGGCGCCGAGCCCGTCGTCATCGAATATCTGAAGACGCCGCCATCCCGCGCAAAGCTGGTCGAGCTGGTCAAGGCCCTGAGCATCTCCGCTCGCGCGCTGCTGCGGGAGAAAGGCACGCACTATCGCGATCTCGGCCTCGACGACCCGAAATGGACGGACGACGAGCTGATCGACCAGATGCTCGCGCACCCCATCCTGATCAACCGCCCGATCGTGGTGACGCCCAGGGGCACACGCTTGTGCCGGCCCTCGGAAGCCGTCATCGATCTCCTGGACAATCCCGTCGGCCGGTTCGTGAAAGAGGATGGCGAGGTGGTCGAGGCCAAGTAGGTTCGCGAGAAATTCTAGCCCTTGGAGACGACCGCGCGGCCGTAGGGCGGCTGGGCCGCGACCGGCGGGTTGGCGGTCTGGGCGGCGAGTTCGCCGATCAGCCGATCGGCATCGGCGGCCATGCCGTCGGGCGCCTGGATCACCAGCCGCTCCAGACCCCAGCGATACGACGAGACGCGCTGCTCGAGGCATTGCTGCACCCACTGGATGATCAGCGAATTCTCCTGCATGCGCTCGACCGCGTCCTCCTTCTCCTTCGGCGAGAGGCTGGAGACGCGCGCCATGCTGGCGTTGCGCTTCTTGTCGAGGTCGATGACGCGGATCGCAGAGCCGAAGAACGGCTCGAAGCGGGTGATGTCGTTGCGCACGTCCTCGATCAGCTGCGCATAGCGCGAGGAATGCGAACGGTGCGGCTCGTCGATCAGCGTGCGTCCGTACATGGTGCGGTCGAACACGATCTTTTGCCGCCAGGGCGAGGGCAGCGCTTTGTAGTCGCCGAACACGCTCTTCCAGGCGGGCCGCGACAGTGGCGGCTCGATCAGGGGATAGGCGAGGTCGCGAAGCTGGCGCTCTTCGTCGGTGAGCTGGAATTGCGACGGCTTCAGGCCGACGCTGGAGGTGACTTCAGCGCCCAGCCAGCGATGCATGTCGTCGCTGCGCATGTCGGCGCGGGTCCGGCCGAAATCACCGCCACTACAGGCGGCGAGCGCAGCGCCCAGCGATACGAGCAGGATGGCCGTTACGACAGGCCGGATCTGGCGGAGGTTTTCCGGCATTGCAAAAGGCCGGATGTTAGCGGCGACGACGACGGCGCCCCGGCGCGGTGCCCTGCTCCGGCCCGTGATCGCCGCTGGGCTCGTCGCTCTCGCGCTCGATGCGGATCACGGGGAGAATCAGAATCGTTCCCATGTCCACGTGCGGAGCCACGTCATCCGACGCGCCCACCCGGCGACCGGCCGGAAATTCGATAATGGTCCCCATAATCCGCTCTCTATCAATTGCCGCGCGACCCGGCGCGCTTATGCAACATGCATTCATTAAGATCAGTTCATGGTTAACGGTGTGTAAACGCGCCGGCCGGACCGTAACCGCACGGGCCGGACCTTCCGTCCCCTTGCGGCACGGGAACGCTTGAAAACGCGCGTTGGGCTTCACGCCTCGTTTTCCTTAACGAGCCTTTAAAGGAGCCCGCGATAGGCTGGCCGCCAGTATCTTTTCCAGGTCGCGTATCTCTCCATGACCAAGTCGCTGTTTCCAGGATTCGACGGGCTGATGTCCCTCTCCCGTCGCGAAGGCGTCGATGTTCGTCCGACGCTGCTGCGCGTGCTGACCGACCTCTATGTTCAGTCGAGCACCCACAGCGACGACGAGCAGCGCCAGTTCGTCGAGCTTGCCATGCGGTTGATCGACCAGGTCGACGACGCGACGCGCGCGGCCATCAAGGCGCGGCTTGCGATCTATCCCTCGACGCCCGCCCCGATCATGCAGAAGCTCGGACTGTCGGCCGCACAGGAGGGCCGCAGGGTTCCGCTTGCGCGCGAAATCCCGGCACCCCCGCCTGCCCCCTCGCCGGTTCGCACGCCAACCGAGGCCGAACAGCGCATGGCCTCGAACATGGCGATGCAGCCAAAGGACGCGGCCGAGATCCACGACATGTTCTTCCGCGCCGGCGCCTCCGAGCGCGCGCTGATCCTGCACAATCTGGCGCAGACCCCGCTGAAGGCCGCGCCGCGGATTCCGACCGTGCGTGCCAAGCGCGCGATCCAGATCCTGGAGATGGCGGCGATCGCGGGCGATGTCGAGAATTTCACCTTCGAGCTCGGCGACAGCCTGATCCTGCCCTCGCGCGTCGCCGCCCAGATCGTCGACGATGCAAGCGGCGAAGCGCTCGCTGTCGCGGCGCGCGCGCTCGACATGCCGAGCCCGGTCTTCCAGCGCATCTTGCTGTTCTTCAAGCCGGAGATCGGCAACTCCGTGACCGACGTGTACCGGCTGTCGCGGCTCTACGATCGCCTCAGCGATCGCTCGGCGCTGGTGTTGCTGGCCGCCTGGCGCGGCTCGACACTCGCCGTCACCCGCGCAAAATACCAGCCGTCGCTGCACGACAGCGATCGTCAGCGCGCGCGTGCGGGCGCAAGCCAGACGCGCCCGGGCGTGCAGCCCGGCTCCGCGCCTGCGGTGCGGACGGGCACCGACGGGTCGTCGGATCGTTAGGCCTTCGCGAGCTCGAGAAAATGCCGGCCGGCGCGGTCTTCGGTCTCGACGATCCAGACGTCCTGATCGAAGCGTATCTCCTTGGTCAGCCGTTCCTCGATGGTGTGCTCAGGCAAGGGCTGCGGCGCAACCGGCACGAAGAAGCGATCGACCGGCCGGCCATCGTCATAGACGGTCTGCGGCGCCGGTGCGTAGAGCATCGCATTGCCGTCGAGCAGCGACACCTTCACGAACACCGCGCCCGCCTCCTCGGCCCCGCGACGGCGCACCGCGCCGAACACGCCCTCGGTCTGGCACCGGCGCAGATAGGCTGAGACCCAGATGTTTGATTTTAATCGCATGGGCGCACGATAGGCCAGGGCTGCAATGAGCACCAGCCTTCGGGCTTCGGACCCTGCGAAGCCTGATGCTTATTCGACGGGGTGGCCGATCGCGGCGCCGAGCTCGCGCAGCAGGCGGTCGGACACCTGACCGGTGACCTGCATCTTGTGCTCGCGCTCGAATTTCTGGATCGCGGACTGGGTCTCGCCGCTCATCGCGCCCGTGACCTTCAAATTCCCGTAGCCGTATTCGGACAGCGCGCGCTGCACACCGGCGATACGCCGCCCAGCCGGGCTCTGCTGCACCGGAATCGGCGCCGGCGGACGCGCGATGGCGACGGACGGCGGCACCGACGCCGTTTGCTTGACCAGATTGGTCATGGGATCGCCCGAGCGCGGCGTCGATGCGGTCGCCTCAACCGGCTTCTCCGGCGCCTTCTCCGCAGGTCTGGGCTCGGCACGAAACTCCGTCGCTCTCGGCTCGAGCGGCGAGGTATCGGCGCCGACGGGACGCGGACGCGGCAAGGGGTTCGACAACGGCAGGGATGACGGCGCAGGAAGATTGATCACGGTGCCGAACATCGGCGCCGGATGCCGGCCGGTCTGCAGGAACAGCGCATTGGCAACAATCGCGCTGATGGCGGCAACAGCGACGAGACCGGCCAGCGTATCCTTCGGGCTGTGCAGCAGCACGCGCACCACGAGATTGCGCTCGGTTTCGACGTCGATCACCGCGGCCTTGGCGCCACGGCGGTGCGGAGCGGCTTCGTCCTTGGCAGACTTCTTAGGCACTTTTCTTCACCAGAGCGGGTTGGTCCTGAACTTGGTCGTGAGATTCCTGACGCGGCACCGGCGTTAGCGTCGCGATCTTGCTCTCGCTCGCCTCAGACGTCTTTTGATCGGAAGACGTCTTTTGATCAGAAGTCTTGGCCTGGGGCGGCGTGTAGACGAGCGGCAGCTTGACGGTGACGGCGGTGCCCTCGCCAAGCCTGCTTTGTACCGTCAATTCGCCGAGATGCAACGCCACGAGGCTCTTCACGATCGAAAGTCCGAGGCCGGTTCCTTCGTGACGGCGCTGATAAGTCTTGCCGGCCTGGAAGAACGGCGCGCCGACGCGCTTGAGATCGTCAGGCGCGATGCCGATTCCGGTGTCGCTGATGCCGAGCGCAAGCTGCGAGCCCGACACCGCGGCTGTTACGGTGACCTGACCGCCGCGCTCGGTGAATTTGATGGCGTTGGCGACGAGGTTGAGCACGATCTGCTTGAAGGCGCGCGGATCGCCGGTCATGAAAGGCAGGTCCTGCGGCGCATCGGTGACAAGATCGACGCCGTTCTCCCGCGCCTTCAGCGCCAGCAGATTGCAGCAATGCATCAGCGATGCACGCGGCGCGAACGGCTCGGAGGCAATCTCGAAATTGCCCGATTCCATCTTGGACATGTCCAGGATGCCGTTGACGACCGAGAGCAGATGCTGGCCGGAATCGTTGATGAGCTGGGCGTATTCCCTGCGCTGGGCCGCGCCCAGCATCAAGGTCTGCTCCTGCGCGATCATCTCGGAGAAGCCGATGATGGCGTTGAGCGGCGTGCGCAGTTCGTGGCTCATGGTGGCGAGGAAGCGCGTCTTGGCGGCGTCGGCCTCCTCGGCGGCGCTGCGCGCCCGATCGAGCGCCTGCTCGGAAAGCTTGCGGTCGGTGACATCGCGCATCACGGCGACGACATCGGCCTCGCGCGTGGCATCACGGCCCGCATCCTGATCGAGCGGGCGACAGCGCAACTCGACCCAGATGAAATCAATTTGGCCACGCTCCGAGCCGACAGGCTCCCGCCGCAACCGGAACTCGACACTGCGCACGTCGCCGCGCGCGGCATCGGACAGCGCCGTCAGATACGCCGGACGATCGGCGACATGGACCCGGTCGAACAGGCCGTGGCCGAGCAGTTGCGCGACGGGCACGCCGAGCATGGCTTCCACCGCCGGCGAGATGAACTGCACCGCGCCGTTGCGCCGATGCCGCGAGATGACGTCGCTCATGTTCCGCGCCAGCAGGCGGTAACGCTCTTCCTCACGCGACAGCAGCGCAAAGCTGGTGCGCGCGAGCGATTCCGCCCCGAACGCGAGGCCTGCGGCATAGAGGGTCGCCGAGGCGACGCCGAACGCCATCAGCACGCCGCGCTCCGCGGCGCTGGTGTCGCCAATCGGCAGCCAGCCGAGCTGGCCGACAAGGATGAGGATGCCGGCGCAGGACAGTGCAAGCAGCGAGGCAAAGGCCGCGACACGGCGCGAGGCCGACAACGCAGCTTCGAGGGGAACCACGACCAGCCAGATCGCGGCGAATGATTCGATGCCGCCGGTCGTAACCGCAACCGCCAAGATCAGGCCCGCGAGCGCCAGCGACGACAGCACATGCGCGCCTTCATAGCGCCCGGTGCGCGACAGGAACCAGGACAACAGGATCGGCGCGATCAGCCAGGCGAAGGCGGCGACCTCGATTGCGCTCGGCGCGCCGCGCATGGCGAGATAGACCGGGAATGCGGCAAAGGCGGCCAGGCTGCCGAGCAGACGCGGCGCCATGAAGGCACGATGGCGTGCTCGCGTCAGCGCGTCGTAACGCGCGGAGGGATGCAGCAGCGCATCGAGACAATCGCGGATGATACTCAAAACTGTCACGGATCTCGCGCTTCGGCTTACTCGTCGAGAAGACGTGCCGGAACGCCTCTCCTTATCGTGAGGTCACCGTGTCAGAGCGACCTTAAACGAACACTAAGGCGATGCGGCGTGCCGCCGGACACCGTGTCATCGCGGGGCTTTTTAGACGATTTGACGACGTCATCGGCAAGGATGGTGAACGCAGGGTTTCACCGTGATCCGCATGGTTTCGAAATGGTGATTGGGCGTGCCGGCAGAATCACGGGCATAGGCGTCAATCGAAAATTTACGAGACCGTCGATTTCGAAGATTTTTGCGTAAATTTTCTGCGAATTAAGCGGAAGGCAATCACTTGCGATTTATCGAGAGTTGCTAGGTCCGACATCCGCGGAGATGCCGCGGCGGGATCTAACATACAGGTCGCAAGATGCGCTTTCTGCTTCGCATCACATTCTGGCTCGGGCTGGTGCTGGTGCTCCTGCCGCGGGACAAGACGCCCGAATCGGACAAGCTGCCGCAGATCGGCGCCGCCGACGCGGTGCAGGCTGCGACCGCGGCCGTCTCCGACATGACCCAGTTCTGCAAGCGCCAGCCCGCGGCCTGCGAGGTCGGCGGACAGGCCGCGACCATCATCGGCCAGCGCGCACAGGACGGCGCGCGCAAGATCTACCAGATCATCAACGACAAGAAAGAGCAGCTCGAGAAGCCCGACAAGAAGGCGCCCGACCACACCGGCTCGATCGCGCTGGCCGGCGAAGGCGACACTGCTACGAGCGAAGCCCCGGGCGACACCCTATCCCAGGACGACCTTACGCTGGAATGGCGCGGCCCGCCGCCTGCGCCAGCGAATTAGCCCCCAAAGCCTATCGATTTCACGGCCTTGCGTCCCTATATTGGCCTGAACGGGAACACGGGCCAGCATGACGACGATCGACGAAATCAGGGACAATTTCGAGATTCTGGACGAGTGGGACGACCGCTACCGGTACGTCATCGAGCTCGGCCGCACCCTGGAACCGATGTCCGAGGCTGAGCATTCGGCCGAGAACAAGGTGAATGGCTGTGTCAGCCAGGTCTGGCTCCAGAAGCTGATCGATCATCGCCATGGCGGCGCGCCGATCCTGAAATATCGCGGCGACAGTGACGCCCACATCGTGCGCGGGCTGGTCGCGATCGTGCTGTCGCTTTACTCCGGCCGCACGCCGCAGGAGATTCTTGCGACTGACGCCATTGCCGTGTTCGACGAGTTCGGCTTTCGCGATCATCTGACGCCACAGCGTTCCAACGGCCTGCGCTCGATGGTCGAGCGTATCAAGACCGACGCGAAAGAAGCGCTCGCGGAAGCGTCCTGAGGACCCTCATGGTGAGGAGCGCGGAACGCGCGTCTCGAACCATGACGGCCCCGCTCTCGCCCGCGGCCGTCCTTCGAGACGCCCGCTTTGCGGGCTCGTCAGGATGAGGGCCGAGTGAGCTGATGTAACAGCGGCTCTACTTCCGCTTCCGCTGCTGCTGCCCCAGTCCCATCTGCTTCGCAAGCTGCGAGCGGGCCACCGCATAGTTCGGCGCGACCATGGGATAGTCGGCAGGCAGGCCCCATTTCTCGCGGTATTGCTCCGGCGTCATGTTGTACTGGGTGCGCAGATGGCGCTTTAGCGACTTGAAGCGCTTGCCGTCTTCCAGACAGACCAGATAATCCGGCGCGATCGACTTCTTCAGCGAGACCGCCGGCTTCGCCGGCTCGAGCGGCGCTGTCTCGGTGCGGCCTGACGACACCCGCACCAGGGCACCGTGCACCTGGCTGATCAGGTTCGGAATCTCAGCCGCAGGCGTCGGATTGTTGCTGAGATAGGCCGACACGATGCTCGCCGTCAGCTCAATGAAATTCTTAGCCCCGGCATCCGACATGGGCCCGACCTTTCTCGACCTTGCGTCTCACGGGATTGACGACGCGGAAGTATTCCGTGTCAACAATACGTTCGGCTGAAATGAGATGACTGACGAGGCTGGACTGATTTACTGGCGGTGCGACAAGAATAGCCACGCTTTACTTGCCTGCAGCAGATCTCAGGACCGCTGGTCGAGATGGGCGCGCAGCTCGTCGATCGAGGCAAAGCGCATCATGCCCTCGGGCATCTGCGCTTCGATCGAGCCGTCGGAATAGAGCGAATAGCCCATGCCATCGACGATGCCGGATTTGAGCACGGTCACGGGCGCCTGCTCGACCGCTGGAGCCGGCTCGGGTGCAGGTGGAGGAGCAGCCTCCGCGAAGGTCGACGGCGAGCGCGGCGGCGGGCGCCGCGAGGCGGCCGGCGGCTCCTGAGGCCTCATACGGTCCGGCTTCGGCCAGGCGTCGTCAAAGCTCGCAGGCGGACCATCCGGTGCGTCAGGCGCCGCCGGCGGCTCCGCATGCGGCAGCGGCGGCACGCCCTCGCCGCCCTTCGCCTCCGCGCGCTCGCGCTCCTTGCGGGAGGTCGAGGCGAACATCAGGTTACGCCGGCGCGGCGGTTCCGCAGCCTCAGGCAGGACCGGAACTTCCGGTTCCGGCGACGGCTCGATGCGCGGACGCTCCCGCGCGGCCGCTTCGTTCTGCCACGGCGGCGGCCCTGAGGCAGGCAATGGCGGCGTCGGCTCGATCTTCGCTGCGCCCACCGGCTCGGGCGCGGGCGTTCCTGGCATCCCGGGGCCCGGCAGGACGGGCCTGACCCGAACATCGGACGGTGCGACTGATCCAGTCAGCCGGCGCGCGATGCCCTTCAGTTCCGCGACGACGACGTAAAGGCCGGCCAGTAACATCCCGGAGCAGACGCCGATCGAGCCGGAGATTATGAGGGTGCTGCCGAGACTGAATTCCCTGACGGTAAAGCCAAACAGGATCGCAAGGAGGCCCGCCAGAACGGCGAAAATCCCCGCGATCAACAATACCAACGCCATCGAACTCACCCCCGGTCGCGCAGCCATACGCGACACCCGTCACGCCACGATATCGTCATACCGTGTTCCACGCCAACGTCGAATTGAAGCCTCTGTTCCTGAAGGGAAGGATATCAGGCACTTATTCACATTCCCTTCAGCTACGGTTCGCTAGTTCTAAGTAGCTCCCAAGTTGGTCGGATTTGCTGCGTCGCATCAGGAATTTAGCCATAATGCCCAATTACTTGGTAATGGAACTGCGCTATAGGGATTCCGGGGAGCAGGCCCGCGCGCACCAGCAGGGCCAAGCGGGGATTCCGGGTCACCAATAGCCATGACATCCATCACGACTTCGGCGATCGATACGCCTCTGCGGCGCTCGGTTGAACGGACTTGCGACGATCTCGCCATGCTGGTGCTGGCTGCGGTCGCCGTCATTGCAGGCTTGACCTTCCGCGACTACGGGCTCGGCTGGGACGACTACACCCACGCTGAATATGCCGACCTGTTGCTCCGCATGTTCGGTTCCGGTTTCAAGGACACCGCGGCACTCTCCTTCGCCAACCTCTATATGTATGGCGGCGGCTTCGACATGGTCGCGGCCCTCCTGCACAAGGTGATTCCGCTCGAGCTGTTCGAGACGCGCCGTTTGGTCGGCGCCGTCGTCGGCGTGATCGGGCTTGCGGTGACGTGGCGGCTCGGCCGCCGCATCGGCGGCCCCCTTGCGGGACTTGCCTCGCTCCTGCTGCTCGCACTCTGCCCGATCTTCTACGGCCACATGTTCATGAATCCGAAGGATGCGCCCTTCGCGGTGGCCATGATCATCCTGATGCTGGGTCTGGTCCGCCTCGCCGAAGAATATCCGCAGCCTTCGCCGCGCACGATCCTGATCGTCGGCCTTGGCGCCGGCCTCTCGCTCGGCACCCGCATCCTTGGCGGCCTTGCGCTGGTCTATGCCGTGATCGGCTTCATGCCGCTGTTCTTGGAGGAACTGCGTAGCGAGGGTCTGCGCGAATCGGTCCGCCGCTTCGCTCATGTCGTCTATTTGTTGCTGCCCGGCCTCGTGCTCGGCTACCTCGTGATGGGGCTGATCTGGCCGTGGTCGATCATGGAGCCCGGCAATCCCTTCGAGGCGCTGACCTACTTCTCGCACTTCTTCGAGAAGCCCTGGAAGGAGATGTTCGACGGCGCGATCGTGTCCGTGCCCGACATGCCCTGGTCCTATCTGCCGACGCTGTTCGCGCTTCAACTGCCCGAAGTGATGCTGGTGCTGATGTTCGGCGCCGTGATCGGCACCTTCGCGATGCTGCCGCGCCGCGAGATTCCAGCACGCCGCAAGACCATCCTCTTGATGCTGACGCTCGCCGCGACCCTGCCACTCGCGATCGCGATGGTGAAGCGACCGGCGCTGTACAACGGCATCCGCCATTTCGTCTTCGTGATCCCGCCGATGGCGGTGCTCGGCGGCGTCGCCTTTGGCTGGGCCATCGAGCGCCTGCGCGCCAATCACCGCACCTGGCAGCCGGTCGTGCTCGCCACGTTCTGCTTTGGCCTTGCGCTCTCGCTCGCCGAGATGATCCGGCTGCATCCGTATCAATACACCCACTTCAACCACATCGCCGGGACCGTGCGCGGCGCCGACGATCGCTTCATGCTGGATTATTGGGGCCTCGCGCTGAAGCAGGCCTCCGACGAATTGCGTGAGCAGCTCGTCGAACGCCAGGAAGTGCCGCCGCGCAACCGCAAATGGAAGGTCGCCGTGTGCGGCCCGCAGCGCCCCGCCCAGGTCGCGCTCGGCCCCGACTTCACCATCGGCTGGGATTCCCATGCCGCCGATTTCGCCATGACGCTCGGTGAGTTCTACTGCAAGGGCCTCACCGCGCCTGTGCTGGTCGAGATCAAACGCGACGACGTGGTGTTCGCCCGCGTCTACGACATCCGCGGCAGCAGCATTTCCAGCCTGCTCTCGATCCCGGCGCCGTAATAATTTTTCTCTATGCGGGCCACGCCTAACTGCCGCGCTTTCAGCGCCTTGCCGCCGGCCATCACCAAGGCTACGCTCCCGCTCCGCAACAACGATGTTCGGAGAGATAGGCCATGTCGCCAGCGGAAGCTCGTCTGAAGGAAGTGCCGTCGAACATGACGGAGGCCGAGTGGCAGCAACGGGTCAATCTCGCCGCCTGCTATCGGCTTGTCTCGCTCTACGGCTGGGACGATCTGGTCGACACGCACATCTCCGCGCGCGTACCCGGCCCGGAGCATCACTTCCTCATCAATCCCTACGGGCTGATGTTCGACGAGATTACGGCGTCGAGCCTCGTCAAGGTCGATCTGCACGGCAGCCAGCTCTCCGAGAGCGAGTACAGCATCAACCCGGCCGGCTTCACCATCCATTCGGCGATCCACGAGGTGCGCGAGGACGCGATCTGCGTGCTGCATCTCCACACCCTGGACGGCACCGCCGTGTCGAGCAGCGCCGAAGGCCTGCTGCCGCTGAACCAGACCGCCCAGCTCGTCACCCACGACCTCGCCTATCACGACTATGAAGGCATCGCGCTCGACCATGACGAGCGGCCGCGGCTCCGGAAAGATCTCGGCGACCACAACCACATGCTGCTGCGCAACCACGGCACGATGACGGTCGGCCGCTCGGTCGCCTCGGCCTTCGAGCGCATGTATCACCTCGAGCGCGCCTGCTCGATGCAGGTGCGTACGCGCGCGCTGGGCACGCCGGTCTATCCGGTCGACGACGTCGCGATCGACAAGAACACCGAGCTGCTCGCCAACCGCGACCGCGCCGAGCTGCGCGCTACCAACCTGGTGTGGCCGCCGCTGCTCCGCAAGCTCGACCGCGAGCTTCCGGGCTACCGGTCTTGAAATTTTCCGGATTTGGTGTAAGGTAGCGGTCAACTAACCTCTACACCTTTTCGAATAAAACGCCGTCCAATTCCGGGCGGCGTTTTTATTTGGTGCGGCCTCCTCTGCTCGTCATTGCGAGGAGCTCTTGCGACGAAGCAATCCAGAGTCGTCCGGTGGAGGGATTTTGGATTGCTTCGCTTCGCCGCTTCGCCCGCAATGACGAGATAGAGTTTTCGCCCTACTTCACCTCCGCGAGCGCGGCGAGGATGCGGGCCCAGGAGCGGATGCCTTTCTGGAAGCTGCGCAGGTCGTACTTCTCGTTCGGCGAGTGGATATTGTCGTCGTCCAGGCCGAAGCCGACGAGCAGCGAGTCGAGGCCCAGCGTGCGCTTGAAATCGGCGACGATCGGGATCGAGGCGCCCGATCCCATCAGCACGGTCTCCTTGCCCCATTCCTCGGTCAGCGCGGTCTTGGCCGCGGCGAGCGGCTTCATGTTCCAGTCGAGCGCAATCGCAGGCCCGGCGGAATGGTCGCCGAATTCAACTCTGCAATCTCCCGGAATCCGCGCCGACACATACTCGCGGAAAGCCTTGCGGATCTTCGCGGGATCCTGGCCTTCGACCAATCGGAACGACACCTTTGCCGATGCGTGTGACGGAATCACCGTTTTGGAGCCCTCGCCGATATAGCCGCCCCAGATGCCGTTGACGTCGCAGGTCGGACGCGTGGAAGCCTGCTCGACCAGGAGCCGGCCCTTCTCGCCGGCCGGTATCGATAGCCCGACTGGCTTGAGGAACGTCTCCGGCGTGAAGTCGAGCTTCTTCCACTGCGCGAGAATGTCCGGCGGTGCATCCTTCACCCCGTCATAGAAGCCGGGGATGGTGATGCGGTTGTCGTCATCGAACAGGCTGCCCAGAATTTTGGTCAGCACCCGGATCGGGTTCATCGCCGTACCGCCGAACACGCCTGAATGCAGGTCGCGATTGGCGGCGGTGATCTTCAGCTCTTCATAGAGCAGGCCGCGCAACGACGTCGTGATAGCCGGCGTGTCGCGATCCCACATGCCGGTGTCGCAGACCAGCACGTAGTCCGCCCCAAACTCGGCCTTGTTGGCTTCGATGAATGGCACGAAATTCTTCGAGCCGACCTCTTCCTCGCCTTCGATCAGGAAAGTGACGTCAATCGGCAGCGAGCCCGTCACCTTCTTCCAGGCGCGGCAGGCCTCGACGAAGGTCATGACCTGGCCCTTGTCGTCTTCGGCGCCGCGCGCGACGATGATCTTGCGGCCGTCGGCATGGTCAGTGACAACAGGCTCGAATGGCGGACGGTGCCAGAGATCGAGCGGATCGACGGGCTGCACGTCGTAGTGACCGTAGAACAGCACATGCGGCCGGCCACCGGCGACACTCTTGCCGACGACCGCGGGATGGCCGGCGGTCGGCCTCACTTCAGTCGCAACGCCGAGGCTCGCGATGTCCTTGGCCAGATGTTCGGCCGCCGCCTTGCAATCCGCCGCGAAGGCGGGATCGGCGGAGATCGACTTGATCCGCAACAGCGAGAACAGACGCTCCAGGCTGTTGTCGAGATCCTTGTCGATGTGGTCGAGCACGGATTGAAGCTGTGCATTGGCCATGGTCGTGTTCCCTGCGTTCAAGATGTCTTGGCTTTTAGCGCTGCCGCGGCCTTGGGACCAGCCGCATCCGGCGGATGGCGGATGTGCCATGCGAGGCTACCTGCGAGGACCGCCGTGGCGACGAGGTTATTGCCCCAGGCTTGAAAGACATTGGGAAACCACGGCAGCGACAGCAGCATGAGCACGCCGGCGGCGCCTAGGGCGAGCCAGGTTCCCAGGCGTACGTTCGCCCGCTCGTCGAAGGCGGCGCGATGCATCAGCACCGTCATCGGGAAGAACAGCCACATGAAGTAGTATTGCCGCGCCAGGGGCGATGCCACCGTCATCAGGCAGAACAGGATGCCGAGCTCTTCGGCGTCCGACCGCGCCGTTCGCCGCCCCTGCCGTGGCATGACCGCGACGAAGGCGAGTCCGAGCAACGCCGACAGCACCAGCACGATCCAGTTCGCCGTCCTGTAATCGACGTCGATGACATTCATCGTGCGCGGCGGCTTGTTGGCATCTTCCTGATTGTAGTTGATCGGCCGGACCAGCCGGTGCGTGACAGCAATGAGGGACTGGTTCACCCACGACCAGTTCTGCTCGTCGCGCTGGCCAAATCCCTTTTCCGAGCTCGACCCGACCATGCCCTGATACCAGGTCTTGAGCTCGGCGGCGTTGCGCTCGAAGCCGCGAATGGGTGCCGGCACGACATAGAGAAGCATGCCGGTGAAGGCAACTGTTGCAACGGCGGCCCCCCACTTCCGTCGCCAGACCAGATAGGGCAGCACCGCAATGGGAAACACCTTGATGGCGGTGGCGAGCGCGAACATGAAGCCTGCAAGCCAGGAGCGCTGATGCTGCAAGCTCCAGAAGCCGTAGAGCATCATCGCCAGCAGGACGAGGTTCGGCTGGCCGAGATCGAACATGTCGAACACGAAAGTCACGGTGACGAAAGCGGGCAGCGCCTCCAGCCAGGGGCCGGGCCTGTGGCCCGAACCGGTCATGGCGTTGGAAAACATTCCCGTGTACCACCACGCCACAATATTCAGGATCGACAGCACGGTGTAGAGCGCGACCTTGCCGAACCAGCTCGGGATCGCCAGCAGGATTGCCGGCAGCGGTGGGTAGATGAACTCGAAGTACTCATGGATGTCGTCGGGATAGAGCGGCCCACCCTGCAAGACCTGCTGCCCGGCCCAGTACCACAGCCCGTAATCCTTGGTCTTGCCATGCCCGAAGATCTCGGGACCGAGGACGTCGGCGGCCAGGATGAAGCAGCAGAGCAGGAAGAGCAGGTCGAGCGGCGCACGCAGCGACAGGGTTCGGAGTGCGCCGGGTTCGGCGAAAGATTCAGGTGAGGTCACGGTGTGGTCCAGTCATGGGCCATAGCACCTAGCAGACCGATGGACGCTTGGAGAGTCCTGTTCACCCGAATTTGTTCCCGTCGCGCATCAGGCAACTTCCCGAAAACGGCCTGATACGGCGAACGGCCTAAAACGGCGACTGCATGCCTAGCGCCGCAGCAGGCCGCCGAGCGCGCCGCGGACCAGCGTGCGGCCGATCGAGCCACCAAGCTGGCCGGCGACCGATTTGCCGATATTGGCCGCCATCCCCCCGATCACCTGGTTGGTCACCGATCGGGTCATGTCGCGCGCGATGACCTGGCCCGTCGACAGGCGGCCGCGCTTGACGTTGGTGCCGAAGATGGTGCCGACGATCGAGCCGATCTGGCCGAGGATGCCGCCGCCTCCACCGCCCGCCGCGCCTGGATCGGCAGGCGCAGCCGTGCCGGCAATGCGCTTCTGGATCATCTCGTAGGCGGACTCATCATCAACGGCGGTGTCGTATTTGCCCTTCACCGGGCTTGCATCCATGATCGCCTTCCGCTCTGCCGGCGTAATCGGTCCGATCCGGGCCGAGGGCGGCCGGATCATCACCCGCTCGACCATCGCGGGCGTGCCGTTGCCTTCGAGAAAGGACACCAGCGCCTCACCCTTGCCGAGCTCCATGATCACCTTGGCGGTGTCGAGCTTCGGGTTGGGCCGAAGAGTCTGGGCTGCGGCGGCGACCGCCTTCTGGTCGCGCAGCGTGAAGGCGCGCAGCGCGTGCTGCACCCGGTTGCCCAATTGCCCGAGCACGCGGTCGGGCACGTCGACCGGGTTTTGCGTCACGAAATAAACGCCGACGCCTTTGGAGCGGATCAGACGCACCACCTGCTCGATCTTGTCCATCAGCGCCTTGGGCGCGTCGTTGAAAAGCAGATGCGCCTCGTCGAAGAAGAATACCAGCTTCGGCTTTGGCAAATCGCCGGCCTCCGGCAGCTCCTCGAACAGTTCTGACAACATCCACAGCAGGAATGTCGCGTAAAGCCGTGGGCTCTGGAGCAGCTTGTCGGCGACGAGGATGTTGACCATGCCGCGACCGTCGCGGTCGGTCTTCATGAAGTCTTTCAGCGTCAGCGCCGGCTCGCCAAAGAATTTGGTGCCGCCCTGGTTCTCCAGCACCAGAAGCTGGCGCTGGATGGTGCCGACGGTCGCCTTGGTGACGTTGCCAAAACCCTGCGCGGCTTTGCGAATCTCGGCGAGCGGATCCGCCGCGGCGTCCGGCCCCTTCTTGCCGCTGTCGGGCACGATGGCATCGAGTAGCGCCCGCAAATCTTTCATGTCGATCAGGACAAGGCCGTTGTCGTCGGCGACGCGGAAGGCGACGTTGAGCACGCCTTCCTGCACGTCGTTCAGGTCGAGCATGCGTGCAAGCAGCAACGGGCCCATTTCCGTGACGGTCGCCCGCACCGGGTGGCCCTGCTCGCCGAATACGTCCCAGAACACCGTCGAGAACTGGTCGGGCTGGAATGTCAGCCCCATCTCGGTGGCGCGCTTGAGGATGAAGTCTTTGGCTTCGCCAACCTCGGAGATGCCGGAGAGGTCACCCTTGATGTCGGAGGCGAAGACCGGAACGCCGGCGCGCGCAAATCCTTCCGCCATGACTTGCAGCGTCACCGTCTTGCCGGTTCCCGTTGCACCCGTGACGAGGCCGTGGCGATTGGCGAGCGCCAGCGTCAGCCACGCCTGCTCGTCTCCCTTTCCGACGAAGATCTTGTCGTCGGTGTCGCCGAGCTTGCTGTCCTGTGCGGTCATTATTCTCTCTGATCTCTCTGCTGTGTTTCGCGTATCGAAACTCGAATGCACCAGTTCCGTACTTTAACGCATGTTGCGCGCCGAATAAAACCATTCAACGCGCTCCAAGCATGCGACATTATCGGAAACATGCGAGCGGCATCCGTCGAAAGTAGGAACGACGCATTCGCACCGCGGCATTTTTTCGCCGATTCCATCTCCGCTCTTGCATCGCTGCAACACTTACCGCGCGTTCGAGAATGAATCGGAACGTTGGTGGCGTTCATCGCTTGTATTTCACATCACACCGGCTCAAGATCATGTTCGAAAACAATACCCGGCATGTGAACCGGCTGAGGGGCAGGCCATATGGACGAGCTGATCGGACGGCTGGCGACAATCGCCAGCATAGATAGTGCTGACGCTGAAAAGACGATCGGCATTATCCTGGGCTTCCTCCGCAACGAGGGGCCTTACGACAGTGTCCAGTCCCTGATCGATCATATCCCCGGTGCGGAGGCCGCAATCGAGGCGTCCAGGAGCGGCGGCGGACTGTCGCGGCTGATGGGCGGCGGCCTGATGGCCGTCGGCACGCGCCTGATGGGCCTGGGACTTGGCATGTCCGAGATTCAGAACGTCGCCCGTGAACTTTTTCGCTTCGGCCGAGACAAAATCGGAGCGGATCAGATGGGCAAGATCATCGCGGGGACACCGGGCCTCAGCCAGTTCGCCTGAAGCTTGCGCATTTCATATCGAGTATCATGACATATCCGATCTCCGAGATTGAGGGCCTGTCGACCTTTGCCGCCAACAAGTTGAAGGCGCAAGGTATCCGCACAACCGACGCGCTGCTCGAAGCGGCCTCAACCGTGAAGGGCCGCAAGGCGCTCTCCGCCAAGACCGGCATCAGCGAGCAGCTGCTGCTGGAATGGGCCAACGTCTCCGACTACATGCGTATCCCCGGCATGGGCAGGGCCAAGGTCGGACTGGTCCGCGCCGCCGGCGTCACCACCGTGCGCGAGCTCTCCTATCGGAATCCGGCAAGGCTCGCCCAGAGCATGCGCGATGCCAACGAAAAGAAAAAGCTCCTCCGCATCCTTCCTTCCGAAAAGTCGGTCGGCGACATCATCGCCAAGGCGAAGAAGCTGCCGCCGAAGATTTCGTATTAGCCAAGGCTCCCTCTCCGTCATCCCCGCGCAACCGCGAAGCGGTTGTCGGTTGAGGTGCGAGGGAGGCACGGGACGCGACGCGTCCCGTGGAGAGCCTCGAAGGATGAACGGCCACCGCTGCCATCACTCGGAGAGCGCCGGGCCGTCGCCCTTCGAGGGCCGCTGAAGAAGCGGCCACCTCAGAATGGTGATAGAGTGGCACGTATTTGCGCTCCCCTCCCTTCTTGACTCCCCCTTCCCGACCGCGCAAAGCGACGTGCATGAATGCCTCGCTTTCCCCATCCGTCCCGGCGGCCGGTTCAGTCGGGCCTGACGTGCTGCGGACGCTTCTCGAGCGGCCGATCCCGGCGGTGATGGGCGTGCTCAACATCACCCCGGATTCCTTCTCCGACGGCGGCGAATTCATCGCGCCCGAGCAGGCAATCGCGCGGGCGCGGGCCATGATCGAGGCAGGCGTCGACATCATCGATATCGGTGCCGAGTCCACCCGACCCTACAAGGGTGCCCGGCCGGTCACGGCAGAACACGAACTGGTACGGCTCAAGCCGGTGCTGGCAGGCGTCGTGTCGCTCGGCGTGCCGGTCTCGATCGACAGCATGAAGGCGGAGGTGGTGGCGTTCGCGCTCGCCCAGGGCGCTGCGATCGCCAACGACGTCTGGGGCCTGCAACGCGACGCCGGCATGGCGCGGCTGGTGGCCGCCAAAGGCGTCCCCGTCATCGTCATGCACAACCGCGACAGCGTCGATCCCGCTATCGACATCATCGCGGACATGACCGTGTTCTTTCAGCGCTCGCTCGACATCGCCGCACAAGCCGGCATCGCCCGCGACAAGATCGTGCTCGATCCCGGCATCGGCTTCGGCAAGACGGCCGAGCAGAGCATGACCGCGCTGGCGCGGTTGCGTGAGTTCGACATGTTCGGCCTGCCGGTCCTGGTCGGCGCGTCGCGCAAGGGCTTCATCGCTTCGGTGTCGCCGTCGGAGCCGAAAGAGCGGCTCGCCGGCTCGATCGCCGCGCATCTGATCGCCGCGCAGCGCGGCGCAAAAATCATCCGGACCCATGATGTCGCCGAGACCTTGCAGGCCCTGCGAGTGGCGCATGCAATCGAGGGCAAGCCATGACCGATACGATCTTCGTAACCGGCCTGTCGATCCATGCCCGTCACGGCGTGATGGAGCACGAGACCGAGGTCGGCCAGCGTTTTGTCATCGACCTCGAGCTTTATACGGACCTGTCGGAGCCTTCGCGCAGCGACCGGCTAGCCGACACCGTGTCCTACGCCGACGTCGTGGCGACCACGACGGCCGCGTTCAAGAACACCAATTACAAGCTGCTGGAGCGCGCGGCCGGCGCGGTGGCCGACGCCATCCTGTCGCACTTTCCGCGCATCCGTGCGGTCAAGATTACCGTGCACAAGCCGCATGCGCCGATCGCCGCGATCTTCGACGACGTCGGCATCATGCTGACGCGCTCGCGGCAGCCCTGACATGGCAAGCGTGCTGATCGCACTCGGCGGCAATGTCGGCAATGTCCGCGCGACGTTCCAAAAGGCGATCGCCCATATCTGCGGCATGGCGCAAGCTGCGATGATCGCGCGCTCGTCGGACTATTCGACGCCGCCTTGGGGCGACGAAGACCAGGATCCCTTCATCAACGCCTGCGTCGAGATCGAGACCGATCTCGATCCGCACGCGCTGCTGTTCGTAATGCAGAAGGTCGAGCAGAAATTCGGCCGCACGCGCGACAAGGAGCGGCGCTGGGGCCCGCGCACGCTTGATCTCGACATGATCGCCTATGACGATGTGTCGTTTCAGAAGCCCGATTTGACGTTGCCGCATCCGCGCCTGTTCGAGCGCGCCTTCGTGCTGGTGCCGCTGGCCGAGATTGCGCCCGACCGCGTGATCGCCGGCATTCGTGTGCGCGACGGGCTAGCCAGCGTCTCGACGCAAGGCATTGAGCGGCTTCCGGATACCGGTTAACCAAAAACAACCGTTTGCAGGGACGGCCGGGCGTGGCAATTTCGCCCGCGCACAACAAGATTTCCGGGAGCCCTTGGCCGTATGACCTCCGTGACTGACGACCTGCCGCTGGCGGCGGATTTTCCCAAGGCGATCGTCGAAGACTGGCGCAAGCTGGTCGATGGCGTGCTGAAGGGCGCGCCGTTCGAAAAGCTGGTCGGCAAGACCTATGACGGTGTCAGGATCGAACCGCTCTATCCGCGCGCCAAAGGCGTTGCGCCCGTGGTGGGGCGGCTGGCGGCGGCGCCCTGGCAGATCATGCAGCGGATCGACCATCCCGATGCAAGTGCGGCGAATGCGCAAGCTTTGACCGATCTCGAAAATGGCGCGACGGGGCTTGCGCTGGTGTTCGCCGGCGGCAATGGCGCCCACGGGTTCGGGCTGGAACCGACCGCAGACGCAATCGCAAAGATCTTGAAGGACGTCCATCTCGATGCCGGCATCGGCTTCGAGCTTGAGATCGGTCCGCAATCGCGGATGGCTGCGATTCATCTCGCGGAATATGTGAAGGGCAACGGCATCGATCCCGGTGCCTGCGACATCCGCTTCGGGCTCGATCCGCTCGCAGCCGGCGCGGTGTGGGGCCACAGCCCTTATAGCTGGGAGGAGATCGTTCCTGCCGTCACCGGCGGCATCAAGGGCCTCGTCGCGCTCGGCTTCAAGGGGCCGTTTGCTTCGGCCGACGGACGCGTGATCCACGATGCCGGCGGCTCCGAGGCGCAGGAGCTCGCCTTTGTGCTCGCCTGCGGTGTCGCCTATTTGCGCGCGATTGAAGGCGCCGGCGTTCCGCTGGAGCAGGCGCAGGGCATGGTCTATGCGCGGCTTGCGGCGGATGCAGACCAGTTCCTCACAATGGCAAAATTCCGCGCGCTGCGGCTGCTCTGGGCGCGCATCGAGACGGCGTGCGGGCTCACGCCAAGGCCATTGTTCGTCGCCGCCGATACCGCCTGGCGCATGCTGACGCAGCGCGATCCCGATGTGAACATACTGCGCGCGACCATGGCGACGTTTGCGGCGGGACTCGCCGGCGCCAACGCGATCACCGTGCTGCCGCACACGCTGGCGCTGGGTCTGCCCGATCCCTTCGCGCGGCGCGTGGCCCGCAACACGCAAGCCGTGCTGCTGGAAGAGAGCAACCTCGCCAAGGTCAGCGATCCCGCGGCGGGCGCAGGCGGCATCGAGACGCTGACGGCGCAGCTCTGCGACGCGGCCTGGGCACTGTTCCAGGAGAGCGAGAAAGCCGGCGGCGCTTTTGCCGCGCTTCAGCAAGGCGTGTTCCAGAGCAAGGTCGCGGCCGCGCGAAAAGCGCGTGAGGCCAGCATCGCAAAGCGCCGCGACGTGTTGACCGGCGCCAGCGAGTTCCCGAACCTGCATGAGCGCGAGACGGCGGTGCTGAACGCGACGCCGGTCGCGCTCGCGCCCTACGGCGAGCAAAAATACAAGTTCGACGCGCTGTCGCCGATCCGGCTGGCGGAACCGTTCGAGGCGCTGCGCGACAAATCGGACGCGGCGTTGAAGGCGCGCGGCGCGCGGCCAAAAGTGTTTTTGGCCAATCTCGGCACGCCCGCCGATTTCACGGCGCGGGCGACCTTTGCCAAAAGCTTGTTCGAGACCGGCGGCATTCAGGCCGTCGACAGCGAGGGCTTTGCCGATCCATCCCAGTTAGCTGCCGCGTTCAAGGCCTCCGGCGCCAAGTTCGCCTGCCTTTGTTCCAGTGACAAGGTTTATGCGGAACATGCCGAGGCAACGGCGAAGGCCCTGCAAACCGCAGGTAGCAGACTTATCTATCTGGCAGGCCGCCCGACGGATACCGAGGCGGCGCTGCGTGCCGCCGGCGTCACGGGCTTCGTCTTCGCCGGTGGCGATGCGCTTGCGACATTGCAGGACACCTATCGGCGGATGGAGCAGCCATGACGGAAGCAGGCAAACCCGTTCTCACCGGCGGCTGCCAATGCGGCGCGGTCCGCTTTGCGTTGACGGAAGCACCCAACAAGGTTTCGATCTGCCACTGCCGGATGTGCCAGAAGGCCAGCGGCGCGCCGTTCGCCTCCTTTGCCGACATCAACAAGACGGACTTTGCCTGGACCAAGGGGAAGCCGTCGTTCTTCCGCTCCTCCTCCATCGCCGACCGCGGCTATTGCGCGGCCTGCGGCACGCCGCTGAGTTTTGGCCGCATCGACGGCGACCGGATCGAGATCATGACCGGCGCCTTCGACCGCCCCGACCAGATCGTGCCGACGCGGCAGTTCGGAACCGAATCGCGCCTAGGCTGGGTGGTCGGCATCTCCAATTTGCCGAGCCAGACCACGCAGCAGAATTACGGACCGGAGAAGATGGCGACCATCGTCAGCCATCAGCATCCGGACCATGATTGAGCGCCTATGATATGGTTGAAACCATGAGCCGCATTCCGAACTTCGCAGACATCGCCTTCGAACGGACCACAAGCGCCGCGCCATCAGGCAGCGCCGAGCCCTGGCTGACGCCCGAGGGCATTCTGGTGAAACCTGCCTATGGCGAGGCCGATCTCGCCGGACTTGATTTCCTCGATACCTATCCGGGCATCGCGCCCTATCTGCGCGGCCCTTACCCGACCATGTATGTCAACCAGCCCTGGACCGTCAGGCAATATGCCGGCTTCTCCACGGCGGAGGATTCCAACGCATTCTACCGCCGCAACCTCGCAGCCGGACAGAAGGGCCTCTCGGTCGCCTTCGACCTCGCCACCCATCGCGGCTACGACAGCGACCATCCGCGCGTCGGCGGCGACGTCGGCATGGCCGGCGTTGCCATCGATTCCATCTACGACATGCGGACGCTGTTCGCGGGGATTCCGCTCGACCAGATGAGCGTGTCCATGACCATGAACGGCGCGGTGCTGCCGATCCTCGCGCTCTATGTTGCCGCCGCGGGCGAACAGGGCGTGGCGCCGGAAAAGCTCTCCGGGACAATTCAGAACGACATTCTGAAAGAGTTCATGGTGCGCAACACCTATATCTATCCGCCCGCGCCTTCGATGCGGATCATCTCGGACATTTTTGCATACACCTCGCAGAAAATGCCGAAATACAATTCGATCTCGATCTCCGGTTATCACATGCAGGAGGCCGGCGCGACGCAGGACCTCGAGCTCGCCTATACGCTGGCCGACGGCGTCGAATATCTTCGCGCCGGCCTGGCGGCGGGCCTCGACGTCGACCGCTTCGCGCCGCGCCTGTCGTTCTTCTGGGCGACCGGCATGAACTTCTTCATGGAAGTCGCCAAGATGCGCGCCGCGCGGCTGCTCTGGGCGAAGCTGCTCAAGCCGTTCAATCCGAAAGACCCGCGTTCGCTCTCGCTGCGCACGCATTGCCAGACATCGGGCTGGTCGCTGACCGCGCAGGACGTCTTCAACAACGTGATGCGCACGACGGTGGAGGCGATGGCGGCGACGCAGGGCCACACCCAGTCGCTGCATACCAACGCGCTCGACGAGGCGCTGGCGCTGCCGACGGACTTTTCGGCACGCATCGCCCGCAACACCCAGTTGTTCCTGCAGCAGGAGAGCGGCACCACCCGCATCATCGACCCCTGGGGCGGCTCGTACTATGTCGAGCGCCTCACGCGTGATCTCGCCGCCAAGGCGTGGGGCCATATCCAGGAGGTCGAGGAGCTCGGCGGCATGGCGAAGGCCATCGAGGCCGGCGTGCCGAAACTGCGCATCGAGGAGGCTTCGGCCAAGACCCAGGCCCGGATCGATGCCGGCAAGCAGGCCGTGATCGGCGTCAACAAGTACAAGCCGACGGACGAAGCCCCGATCGACATTCTCAAGGTCGACAACACCAATGTCCGCCGGCTCCAGATCGACAAGCTGACGCGGCTGAAATCCGAACGCGACCAGAAGGACGTCGACGCCGCCCTCGCAGCACTCACGCGCTCGGCCGGCGAAGGCAACGGCAATCTGCTCGCGCTCGCCATCGACGCCGCGCGCGCGAAGGCGACCGTCGGCGAGATTTCGGACGCGATGGAAAAGGTGTTCGGCCGGCACCGCGCCGAGATCAAGTCGATCACCGGCGTTTACAAGCGGGAGGCGTCCAGCATGGGTAACCGGGTCGAGAAGGTTCAGGCGCTGATCGACGCCTTCGAGGAAGCCGAAGGCCGCCGCCCACGCATCCTGGTCGCAAAAATCGGCCAGGACGGTCACGACCGCGGCCAGAAGGTGATCGCGTCGGCCTTCGCCGACATCGGCTTCGACGTCGACATCGGGCCGCTGTTTGCGACCGCCGACGAAGCCGCACGGCAGGCAGTCGAGAACGACGTGCACATCCTCGGCGTCTCCTCCCTCGCCGCCGCCCACCTCACGGCGGTACCGGAATTGAAGGCCGCGCTGAAGAAGCAGGGCCGCGACGACATCATGATCATCGTCGGCGGCGTGGTGCCGCCACAGGATTACGACGCGCTCTATGCGGCCGGCGCCGAAGCGATCTTCCCGCCGGGCACGGTGATCGCGGACGCGGCCGAGGAGCTGATCCGCAAGCTGAACGCCCGGCTCGGACATAGCGAGGCGGCGGAGTAGCGTCGCCGTCGATCTCAGGCAAGAAGGACATTGCGTGATATTTTCCGCGCCAACGTTCACGCACACACTGGCTGTGATCGCAGCTTGCGGCGCGTTGTTGGGTCCCTCTCTCGCCGCCAACCCCAAGCCTGACGCCGTCATCAAAAACAAGAGCATCGAGGCGCGCGTCTTCCTCGACGACAAGATCAAGGCTGCCCCGACGCTGGCGGCGGATTGTCTCGCTGAGGGCAAAAAGTGGCTCGCCAAGAACGCGGCTGAAGCTGCCGCCTCGCGCAAAGAGGATCCGCAGTTCTTCAAGGACGGCGGCTGGGATTTTGAGCGCAAATATGCGATCCGCTCCGTCGTCGCCGAGCGCTATGTCAGCATTCTCCGCAACGACTACATGGATACCCACGGCGCCCATCCCAATTCGGACGTGAACACGATCCTGTGGGACAAGGCAGAGAACAAGCGCATCTCGATCCGCCCGTTCTTCACCGAGACCGCCGACAACGGCCCAACCATGAAGGCGATGGTGAAGGCCGTGATCGCCTCGCTGAAGTTCGAGAAGAAGAAGCGCGATACCAGCGAGACCGCGACCGATGAATGGTTCAAAAGCGTGGAGCCGAGCCTGCTCAAGATCGGCGCTGTGACGCTCGCGCCTTCGACCGATGCGGGCAAGAGTTCCGGGCTCACCTTCCACTACCCGCCCTATGCAGTCGGACCCTACGCCGAGGGCGAATATGTCGCATTCGCGCCGTGGGAAACGCTGAAGCCTTATCTCACCGCGGAAGGCACCCGCATGTTCGGCGGCGCGCGCCCGAAGGCCGACGCGGAAGAGCCGCAGTGACCATCGTTTGAGCAGCGCCGCATTGCTCACAACGCGCTGGTAGCGCTACCTTGCAGCGGCGCTGCAAAGCCGACTAGAATGCCGCCATTGACAAGAGCGCCCGGTATCACGGGCGCCGCTGGGAGGCATTCATGTCCAGGATTACGCGCCGCACCTTTGCGGCCTCAACTGCCGCGGTCGCGGCATCCGCCGCTTTCGGCCTCACTCCCGCATTTGCGCAAGCCTACCCGGCGCGGCCCGTCACCGTGATCGTGCCCTGGGGCGCGGGAGGCGGCACCGACGCGACTGCGCGGATTGTCGCAGCCATGCTGGAAAAGGATCTCGGCCAACCCTTCAACGTGGTCAATCGCACCGGCGGGTCCGGTGTCGTCGGCCATACCGCGATCGCGACCGCGCAGCCCGATGGCTACACCATCGGCATGCTCACGGTCGAAATCTCGATGATGCACTGGCAGGGGCTGACCGAGCTGGCGCCGAAGAGCTACACCCCGCTGGCGCTGATGAACGAAGACCCGCCGGGTATCCAGGTCTCCTCCTCCTCGCCCTACAAGACGGTGAAGGAGCTCGCCGAGGCGATCAAGGCGGCCCCTCCCGGCAAGTTCAAGGCCTCGGGCACCGGCCAGGGCGGCATCTGGCATCTCGCGCTGGTCGGCTGGATGCAGGCAATGGGCCTGCCCGCCAACCAGGTCGCCTGGGTGCCGTCGAACGGTGCCGCGCCCGCGATGCAGGATCTCGCCGCCGGCGGCCTCGACCTCACCACTTGCTCGGTGCCGGAAGCCCGCGCCATCATCGAGGCCGGCAAGGCCAGGAGCCTTGCCATCATGGCGCCGGCGCGCAATCCGATCTTCAAGGACGTGCCGACGCTGAAGGAGGCGATGGGCATCGACTACGCGACCGGCGCCTGGCGCGGGATCGGCGCGCCAAAGAACCTGCCGCCGGAGATCGCGACGAAGCTCACCGCCGCGCTGAAGAAGGTTTATGATTCCGCCGAGTTCAAGGACTTCATGAGCAATCGCGGCTTCGGCACGGTGTGGGGCGATGCCGGCCAGTTCGGCAGCTTCATGGACAAGGGCGACGCCCAGATGGGCGAGGCGATGAAGGCGGCGGGTCTGAGCAAGGCGTGATCCGGCATCCGGCACCGGGATGATGCCGGGATTGCACGCGCTGATCGCCTCTTCCCGCGCGCGGGAAGAGGGAGAACATCTTTCATAGGACTCCTCCCATGCGTCTTCCCGACTCGGTCACGGGATCGTTTCTCGTCGTGCTCGGCGCAGCCTCTGCCTATGGCGGCTGGCTGCTGCCGCCGGTGCCGGGGCAGCCGGTCGGCCCCAACGTGTTTCCGCTCGTGATCGGCATCGGCCTTGCGCTGTGCGGGCTCGCGATCGTGTTCGGCATCGGTCACACCTTCGAGGAGGAGGAAGAGCTGATCCCGCACGAGGACGGTCAAGCCGCCGCCGCAGCGCCGCCGCAGGGCAAGTTCTACAGCCTGCGCGCGCTGCTGCCGCCGGCGCTGCTGCTGTTCTACGTGGTCGCGGCCGACCGGCTCGGCTTCATCATCACCGCGGCAATCATGGTCTATGTCACCTCGACCGCGTTAGGGGCGAAGTGGAAGCTGGCGCTGCCGCTCGCCGCGCTGTCGCCCTTCGCCATCCATCTCATCTTCGGCAAGCTGCTGCGCGTGCCGCTTCCCGCCGGCCTGCTGCCGACGCCCTGGTGAATTCATGCTGAAAACCCTGATTGAAGCGTTCGCACTGATCTCCACCTGGGAGGTCATCATCGCGATGTTCGCAGCCTCCGTGTACGGGCTCGTGATCGGCTCGCTGCCGGGCCTGTCGGCGACGATGGCAACCGCCCTGCTCGTCCCCGTCACCTTCTATCTCTCGCCGATCGCGGCGATCGCGACCATCGTCGCAGCGTCCTCGATGGCGATCTTCTCCGGCGATATCCCGGGTGCGCTGCTGCGCATCCCCGGCACGCCAGCCTCCGCCGCCTATGCGGACGAGGCTTACGCCATGACCCGCAAGGGGCAGGCCGAGCTGGCGCTCGGGGCCGGCGTGTGGTTCTCGGCAGTCGGCGGCATCGCCGGCGTGCTGTCGCTGATGATCCTGGCGCCGCCGCTGGCCGAGATCGCGCTGTCGTTCTCGACCTTCGAATATTTCTGGCTGGCGCTGCTCGGCCTGATGTGCGCGACGCTGGTGGCGCGCTCCTCGCCGGTCAAGGCGATCGCGGGCATGTTCCTCGGCCTGCTGGTGTCCTGCATCGGCATCGAAAATCCCGGCGGCGTGCCGCGCTTCACTTTCGGCCTCACGGACCTGTTCGGCGGCATCGAGCCGATCCCCGCGCTGGTCGGCGTGTTCGCGGTGGCGCAGGTGATGCGCGCGATGCTGACGCCGGAGCCGCCGCCGCTGCCGCGGCGCAAATTCGGAAGCATCATGGCCGGCCAGTGGAAACTGACCAAGCAATACCATTGGCAGATGACGCGCGGAAACATCGTCGGCATCATCATCGGCGTGCTGCCCGGCGCCGGCGCCGACATGGCCGCCTGGGTCTCCTATGCGATGTCCAAGCGCTTCTCCAAGGAGCCGGAAAAATTCGGCACCGGCCATGTCGAAGGCCTGGTCGAGGCCGGCGCCAGCAACAACGCCAGCATCGCTTCGGGCTGGGTGCCGTCGCTGCTGTTCGGCATCCCCGGTGATACCATCGCCGCGATCGCGATCGGCGTGCTCTACATGAAGGGGCTCAACCCCGGGCCGACGCTTTTCACGGAGAAAGCGTCGAGCATGTACGCGATCTACCTGATGTTCATCATCGCGAACATTTTGATGATCCCGCTGGGCATCGCCATGATCCGGATCGCCGCCTACATCCTGCTGGCACCGCGCTCCGCCATCATGCCGATCATCATGCTGTGCTGCGCGGTCGGCTCGTTCGCGATCGGCAACAACATGTTCGGCGTCGTCACCGTCGCCGCCTTCGGCATCATCGGTTATGTGATGGAGGCCAACGGCTATCCCGTCGCTGCGATGGTGCTCGGCATCGTCATGGGCACCATGGTCGAGCAGGCTTTCGTGACCTCGCTGATCAAGTCCGACGGCAGCATCCTGCCGTTCTTCGAGCGCCCCGTCGCCGCCATCCTCGCCGCCATGGCGATCGGGGCGCTGCTGTGGCCGGTGATGGTCTGGGCGTGGCGCAAGCTGAAACCGGTACGGACGGGAGTGGCGGCGACATCCCGGTGATATCGGGCGAGCAACCCTCGCCTGCCCCGCGCGGGCGTTGTAAAGCAGGGCATGACTGAGAAGAAGGCCTCGCTGGACATCAAAACCCTCGCCCGCGATTTGCGCGTCGGCAGCCGCGCGGCGCTGGCGCGGGCCATCACGCTGGTCGAGAGCCGGCGCAACGACCATCAGGCGCTGGCGCGTGAGCTGGTGCAGATGCTCCTGCCCGACACCGGCAAGGCGGTCCGCGTCGGCATCACCGGCTCGCCCGGGGTCGGCAAGTCCACTACCATCGATGCGCTCGGAACCCATCTGATCGAACAGGGCCACAAGGTCGCGGTGCTCGCTGTCGATCCGTCCTCGGCGCGCAGCGGCGGCTCGATCCTCGGCGACAAAACGCGGATGGCGCAGCTCTCGGCCTCCGACCACGCCTTCATCCGGCCCTCGCCATCCTCGGGTACCCTCGGCGGCGTCGCCGCCAAGACGCGTGAGGCGATGCTGCTGTGCGAGGCAGCCGGCTTCGACGTCGTGCTGGTCGAGACCGTCGGCATCGGCCAATCCGAGACCGCGGTCTGCGACATGACCGATTTCTTCCTCGCTTTGATGCTGCCCGGCGGCGGCGATGAGTTGCAAGGCATCAAGAAAGGCCTGGTCGAGCTCGCCGACATGATCGCGATCAACAAGGCCGACGGCGACAATCTCAAGCGCGCCAACATCACCGCCGCCGATTATCGCGGCGCGCTGCATATCCTGACGCCGCGCTCCGAGCACTGGCATCCGCCGGTCGAAACCTATTCGGCACTGACCGGAGACGGCATTGCAAAACTCTGGCAGAAGGTCCTCGATCACCGCAAGGCGATGAACGCATCCGGCGAGTTCGCCGCGCGACGGCGCGAGCAGCAGGTGAAATGGATGTGGTCGATGCTGGAGCAGCGTATGCTGGCACGGCTGCGCAGCGAAGCGTCGGTGCGGACGAAGGTCCGGAAGATCGAGACCGAGGTGGCCAATGGCCATCTCACGCCGGCGCTCGCCGCCGAGCAGATTTTGGAGTTGCTGCAATGAGCGACAAGCTCCGCATTCTCCTCACCGGCTTCGGCCCCTTCCCCGGCGCGCCCTACAACCCGACGCAGCCGCTGGTCGCCCGGCTGGCGCAATTGCGCCGTCCCGCACTCGACGATGCCGCGATCTCCAGCCACATCTTCCCGGTCACCTATGCCGCGGTGGACCGGCAATTGCCGGAGGTTTTAGCGAAAGAGAAGCCGGATGCGATGCTGATGTTCGGCCTCGCCGCACGTACGCCCTATCTGCGCATCGAGAGCCGTGCGCGCAACGCCGTCACCATGCTCTGGCCCGACGCCGCCAACACCCGATCGAGCAGGCGCGGCATCGCCGCCAATGCGGACGCGATGATTTTCGGTCCACACACGGCAAGGCTGCTGCGCGCCGCGCGCCTCACCGGCATCGACGCCCGCCCCTCGCGCGATGCCGGCGCCTATCTCTGCAACTATCTGAGCTGGCGCGCGATCGAGAACGTCAGGGGCGGCGGGCCGCGGCTGGCAGCATTCGTCCATATTCCCCTGCTGGCGCGCAGTGGCGCCGTGCGCCGCAAGGGCGCGCCGCGGATCACGCTCGAGGAACTGGTCGATGCCGGCGAGGCGATGCTGATGGAGATGGTGCAGTTGGCACGGAAGGGGCGGAACACGACTGCGTAAACATTTAACCCTACCGCGAACAATCCTCACGCCACCAGCCGCCCTGCGCTACCTAACCATCGCGGACTCCCGCGTCCGCCGGAGGACGCGTCATGGACCTCAATCGTCGCCATCTCATCGGAGCTTCGACCGCAGGCATCGCCGGCGCGCTGGCCATGCCGGCCGATGCTGCGCGCGCGGCGCCGGTGACGTCGCTGCTCGGACGCGATGCCACGCAATATGGTGTGCGACCCGGCAGCAGCGAGGATCAGACCCGTGCGCTCCAGCGTGCGATCGATGAGGCCGCGCGGGCTCAGACGCCGCTGGCGCTGCCACCCGGCGTCTACCGCACCGGACTGTTGCGCTTGCCGAATGGCACGCAACTGATCGGCGTGCGCGGCGCGACCAAGCTCGTCTTCACTGGCGGGGCCTCGGCGATCCAGAGCGACCGCTCCGATTCGATCGGCCTCACCGGCATCACCTTCGATGGCGGCGGCATTCCGCTGCCGGCACGACGTGGGCTGATCCACGTGCTCGGGGGGCGCGACGTCCGCATCGCCGATTGCGAGATCACGGGCTCCGGCGGCAGCGGCGTCTGGCTCGAGCAGGTCTCGGGCGACATCTCCGGCAACCTTTTTACCAACATCGCGGTGACGGCGGTGGTGTCGTTCGACGCCAGGGGTCTCAGCGTCTCCCGCAACACCATCACCGGCACCAATGACAACGGCATCGAGATCCTGCGCACGGCCATCGGCGACGACGGCACGCTGGTCACTGATAACCGTATCGAGGATATCAAGGCCGGCCCCGGCGGCTCCGGCCAGTACGGCAACGCCATCAACGCCTTCCGCGCCGGAAACGTCATCGTGCGCGGCAATCGCATCAAAAACTGCGATTACTCCGCGGTGCGCGGCAACTCGGCATCGAACATCCACATCACCGGCAACAGTGTCAGCGACGTGCGCGAGGTCGCGCTCTATTCGGAGTTTGCGTTCGAGGCCGCTGTGATCGCCAACAACATTGTCGACGGCGCCGCCGTCGGCGTCTCCGTCTGCAATTTCAACGAAGGCGGCCGCATCGCCGTGGTCCAGGGCAACATCATCCGCAATCTGATCCCGAAACGCCCAATCGGCACCGCGCCGGACGACGATGCCGGCGTCGGCATCTACATCGAGGCGGATGCGTCGGTTACCGGCAACGTGATCGAGAATGCGCCGTCCTACGGTATCGTCGCCGGCTGGGGCAAATATCTCCGCGACGTCGCGATCACGGGCAACGTGATCCGCAAGGCGCTGGCTGGCGTCGGCGTATCCGTCGTGCCGGGCGCCGGCACCGCGCTCGTCAACAACAACATGATCTCGGAAACCCCGCGCGGCGCCGTGGTCGGCCTCGATCACGCGCGCGCCGTGACGTCCGATCTGTCGGCGGACGGCGCCCAGCGGTTTGCGCAATTGGTGGTCGGCGGGAATGCGGTGCGGCGGTAGGCGCGCAGTCGGCAGACGGGCCGTGCATCCTTCGAGGCTCTCCATGGGCCGCGTTGCGTCCCATGCCTCGCGCCTCAGGATGACGGGGTAAAAACGGAGCGCTGGGTCTTGATGCAATGTTGACAACAAACACGCGGCCGTCATCCTGAGGTGTGAGCCGTGCGGTGCGAAGCGCCGCGCGGGGAGCCTCGAAGGAGGACGTTGTGGGCATCTATGTCTACATGCTGCGATGTGCGGATGGCTCGTTCTACATTGGCAGCGCCACCGGCGACGACCTATCGAGGCGCGTCGACGGGCACAATGCCGGCGCCTATCAGGGGTACACCTACTCGAGACGACCTGTCGTCCTGGTGTGGTCGGAGTATTTCGATCGGATCACTGACGGGATTGCCGCTGAGCGGCAGCTCAAAGGATGGAGCCGCGCCAAGAAGGAAGCGCTTATTCGATCGGATTGGAGATCGGTGAGCCAGCTTGCGCGACGGCGCGCGGGAGCGCCTAGGCCCCCGACGTAAGCGTCGATGCGGTCGGCAGACGGGCCGTGCATCCTTCGAGGCTCTCCATGGGCCGCGTTGCGTCCCATGCCTCGCGCCTCAGGATGACGGGGTTGGAGACATTGCGGCGGCACTCTTGAACGTTCGCTTTAGAACGCGTTCCTCAGCAGCGGATACTTCGCCTCCAGGCCGTCGAGGCTGAAGGTGAACTCAACGAGGCGCTCGGGGGCTGCGACAATTTCGGTGGCGGGCGGAGAGAACTGCGGCAGAAGCGCCGCCATCGCAGCAGGCGCCCTGGGCGCTGCCATCGCGGCCTGTATCTTGGATCCTGTCATCGCGACGGGCGCGGTAGGCGGCGCCATGGCAGCGGGCACTTTGAGCGGTGCCATCGCTGCAGGCGCGGCAAGCGGCACGATCGGGGCTTCGGTGATTTCGGCGAGAACGTCCGGTGTCGGATCGAGCCCAACCGGCACGGCGGTCTCGGGAGCGATGTGCACGGCCTTCGGCTGCATGACCTGCGCCTGTTGCTCGCGCGGGAGCATGCGGGGCATCGTCGCGGGCGACCAGCCGAATGCGGGCGACACGCTGGCGGCCGCCGTGGCGACATCAGCGCCGGTGGCAAGCGCGCGCCAAGTCTGAACGGCGCGCTTGGCCTCCTGGATGTTTTCGAGAAATGCGATCTCGGAGTGATAGCGGCGCCAGCGCCCGGTCTCGAACATTTCGGAGAGATGCACCAGCCGCTGCTCGGCGAGAGTGCACCAGCGTGCCGCAATGTCGCGGCCAATAGCCACGTCGCGAACAGCCTCTTGGCGATGTGTCATAACCCAGCCCGTCAGGAGAAAATACGGACGCGACGCAACGCAGACGAATCAATTTAGACGCGACATGAATATTTTGTGGAAAAGTTCCGACTTGTCCAGCAACGACAGCCTTTTCGTCGTCAAACTCCGTAGTCGTGCGGAGATTCAAGGGGTTTTCGAGTCAAGCTTCGCACAAGCATGGCGCGCCTGCGGAGCGATGCCGATGACCGAGTCGCGATCTCTCAACCAGAAGCTGGTCTCGCGGAGGGCTTCAAGAAATCGGATGCCCCAAAAGAAAAGACCCGTCCGGGGGGACAACCGGACGGGTCGAGCCATATGGGCGCTTGGGGTGGATGGGCGCTCGCGCCTAATATGACTTATGGGGAGGGATGACCGCTCCCACATAATTTGGTCGTGGCAGCGGGCCGAACGTTCAATGCGGCGTTTGATTTTTCGACCTTCGCACCGCGCGCAAAGTTGTCGCAGCCGCTACCGCGTCGCCGGCCTATCCGCCTGAGAAACCGTGGCTTTATCGCCGGTGCTCGACAACGAGGGTTGCTCTATTGCGCGGAGGCCAGGCTCGTCGCGACGCTTCTCGATATCTTCACGTTTTGTTGTACCGGACGCAGCCGCAACCGGCGTCGCGCCGTTGGCGGGAACGGTCATGACCGCGGCAAACGCATCGGTCTCGCCATCGCCGAAAAGATCGTCACGCCCGGGTGCACCGAGGTCGCGCGCTGTCTTCGCCAGCGTCATGCGCAGCGCTTCCGGCTTCAAGGCGTAGTTGCGCTCGAGCAGCAGCGCCGCGACGCCGGAGACATAGGCGGCCGAGAACGAGGTGCCCGACGTCATCTGATATTTGCCGTCAGGCGCCGGCAGGAAGATGTCGACACCGGGTGCCGCGACCGCGATGTAATTGCCACGGTTGGAGGCGGTGAACAGCCGGTCCTGCTGGTCGGTCGCGCTGACTGCGATCACGTTGGGATTGGCCGCCGGATAGAGCGGCGGCGACTTCGCGCCGGCATTGCCGGCAGCCGCGATCAGCACCAGGCCACGCGCGGCGGTCGCCGCGATAGCCCGCTCGATCACCGCGTCTTTGGGACCGGCAAAGCTCATGTTGACGATCTGCGCGCCGTGCTCGGCGGCATAGTTCAGCGAGCGCAGGATGATGTAGGACGAGCTCTCGGCCCCGCCGGTGGTGCCGCCGAAAGCGCGGATGGCGATGATGCGCGCCTCGGGCGCGCTGCCCATCAGCTTGGCATGCGCCACGATGGCGCCGGCAATGCCGGTGCCGTGAACATGCGGGCCCTCGGCGCTGCCGAGCGCATCGAAATTTTCGGCAATGGAATTGGCAAGTTCCGGATGTTGGGCGTCGATGCCCGAATCGATCACGGCAACAGTCACGTTGGCGCCATGCGCCAGCGCATGTGCCTGCGGCAGGCGGAGCTTGGCCAGCGCATATTGCGCGGGATCTCCCTCGCTCGGCACCGACGATTTCTGGTCCTGGAGTACGTAGCGGAAGTTCGGCTGGACCGAGCGCACGCTGCCGTCGGCGGCGAATTCGCGCCGCACGGTCTCGTAAGCGCGGCGGTCGGTGATGCGGAACAGTCCGAAGGTTGCCCCGATCAGCGGAAAATTCTCGGAGGACACGCGTGTCAGGCCATGGCGGCGCGCGAGCTCGTCGGCCTCGGCCAACGACAGCGCCCCATCGATCTCGGCGACGAATTGGTCGGCGAAGGTGCGCAAGTCCACGGCGGCCGGCGTGTTGTTGCCGCGCCCCTTGCCGGCGGTCTTCTTGCCCGATTTGCCCGCGCCGTCGCCGCCTGCGCTCGGTTGCGCCAGGCATTCGCCGCCGGCGTCGCGATAGGGCGCGGTACAGGCGGGATAGAGGTTCGGGGAGTAGCGCGCATAAGGCAGCACCGGCGTCGGTACCATCCGCGCCGAAATCCTCGATGTCACAATCGGGCCGGGGCCGCGGCCGACCGCCACCGCTCTGGCGGCAACACCCGGACCGACGCGCGCGGCGATGCTGGGAGAAATGGTCGGCATGCGCGAGGGGACGCTGATCGTCGGCGTGCGCATGATCGCCTGCGCCTGCGCAACCTCGACGCCGAGACAGGCGGCGAGCAGCAGCGTAGCTCCGACCGACGAAGCGTAGGCCCCGGCGCGTAACCTGCTCTCGGACTTGCGCATCATCGGTTCAGCGGCGCGTCTAGGGTGCCGCGACGGCCAAATTGACGAACTTCTCGCGCTGCATCCTGCCGAGCAGCGAGGTGAGTTCGTCCTGGCTCATCGCCTTGTCGAACTGGAGACGGAACATGCCGCCCTTGGCATCACCGATGATCGAAGCCTGGTAGCTGTCGAGCAATGTCGTGATGTCGGCGACGCGCGCCTCGGGTGTGAAGCGCACCAGCGCGCGCGACGGCGCGGCAGTCGCACCGAGTTCGCGCGTGATCGGCGCGCTGGTCGAGAGCGAAGCAGTCTGGAAGGTCGCAGTCTGGTTCTTCGTCAGCACGGCGCCGATGATTCCGGCTTGCAGCACCAGCGCCATGGCGCCCAAGCTCGCCGACCAGGCCAGCGTGCGCGGCGACAGGCTCGCAAAGAAGGTGGCGATGCGCGCCGACAGCGGCAGCGAACCGGCGGCCCGCACCGGCTCGGCGTCGATGGCGGCGAACAGCTTCTGCATCGCGCGCGCCGACGGAGCACCCAGGCTCTCGTTCAGATGAATGGTCTCTTCGTACTCGCCGCGGATCGCGGCATATTGCCTGGCGAGGTCGGGATCGCTCGCAAGCGCTTCCTCGACGCGGCGGGCGTCGCGCGCGTTCAGCGTGCCGGCGGCGTGCCACGGCAGCAGCATCTCGATCTCACTGGGTTCTCGCTCCAGCATCTTCTTGCTCAATGCCATCATGGCCAGCCTCGCTCAATGCCGGCTGCCTTCAGCAGTTCGGCCAATTTCTTGCGCGCATAGAACAAGCGCGTCTTCACAGTGTTCTCCGGGATGCCAACGATTTCGGCCACCTCTTCCACGGACTTCTCGTGGTAGTAGACGAGATCGACGATTTCCCGATGGTCCGGCGAGAGGCCCGTCAGACACTCCCGCAACGCTTCACTGGTATCCTTCTTCTGCACCACCGTTTCCGGATTGTCGGACGTGTCCTCGATCGCGTTCGCGGCGTCGTCGTCCAACTCAAAATCCTTTCTGCGCCGGAGCGCAGAGAGAGCCTTGAATCGGGTGATTGCCAGCAGCCAGGTGGAAACGGCGGATCGGCCCTCGAACTTGCCGGCTTGACGCCACACGTCGAGAAACACCTCACTGATGAGGTCTTCCGCCGCCTGCTCGTCCCGCACGAGCCGGAGGCCGAAACGATACACCCTGACATGGTGCCGCCCGTACAGCACCTGCATGGCGAGCCGGTCGCCTTGAGCGATCCTGGCGATCAGGACCTCGTCCGAAGCCGCCTGTGTCACGCTCAATGGCCGTCTCGCAAGGTTGGTCGGGTCGATGCGGCAGACGGTTCGACGGGAGGGGCGAAATTCTTCAGTCTACCGCAGTCATACGGGGGGCTGTGTGATCTACCCCACATACGCGAAATTTCCTTTTGCCACCCGCGGCTGCCCGCCTCGCTCAATAACGGTAACATAGTAATGAAGCACTTTCCTGCGCAATGCCGTCCCAACTTGGACAGCCCGACATGCATGGAACCATAGCAGCCTTGCACGACGTATGTCTTCCGAAGCCATGCTTTGGCTCGACCGCATCGCACACGATCCCTAATCGACGACAAATCCTCGGCCGGTCGCGACCGTCCTCCGCTCCCGCGCTGGACAGTGCGGATTCGGTTTCGGAGGATACCAAACCTAAAGGCTTGCCATGTAGATTTTTGGGCTGACAACTACCATTGGCGGGACCATGAGCACGGCCGCGACGTCCTTTCCCGAGAGGAATGCCGCTGAGGTCGCGGATCTCGTCCTCGTGCCCGATGCAGCTGCGCCCCAGGTGCGGGCGCGCCGGGCGCGGCAGCGCCGCCAGATGTATATCGGCCAGGTCGCCAGCTACTCGCTCGGCGCCTTCGTCCTGCTGCTCTACGGCTACGACGGCGCCGTTCCGATGACCGTTCCATCGTTGTTCTGGGTCGGCGGTCTCTCGATCATCGGCATCTTCGTCGTGATGTCGGAAGCGGGCGTGGGCGACAGGCAAACCGACCACTATCTCACCGTGTTCCAGATCTCGGCGCATATGGCGCTGCAATTCGTGTTCCTGTTGTCGGTGCCGGCCATTGGCGTCGCCTTCCTCAGCGTGCTGTTCCTGATTTTCGCCTTCGGCACGCTGCGCATGACCTCGGCCCAGGCGATGCTGACCTGGGCGATCGCGACCGCCGGCCTCGCCGCCGTCTTCCTCGCCTCCGACCTGCCGATCGGCATGCCCGTTGCTACGCGGCTCCAGCGGACCGCCTCGATGCTCTGCTTCGTGCTGGTGATCGGCCAGTGCGCCTTCCTCGGCCTGTTCGGCGCCACGCTCCGCAAGATCCTGTACCGGCGCAGCATCGAGCTGAAGGCCGCCTATCAGCGCATCGAGGAACTGGCCGAGCTCGACGAGCTCACCGGCTCCTACAACCGCCGCTGCATCATGCGGCTTCTCGACGCCGAGATCGAAAAATCGCGGCAGACGTCGACCCCTTGCGCGATCGCACTGATCGATCTCGACTGGTTCAAGCGCATCAACGACGCCCACGGCCATCCCGTCGGCGACGAGGTGCTGCGCACCTTCGCGATCACCATTTTCGCAAATATCCGCCCGGCCGACTGCTTCGGCCGATACGGCGGCGAGGAATTTTTGCTGCTGCTGCCGGGAACGGATGGCGAGGCGGCGTCGCGCATGCTCGATCGGCTGCGCGGCATCGTCGCAGATCTGGACTGGAGCGCATTCTCCCTGGGCATGCGCGTGACCATTTCCGCGGGCGTCGTGACGCTCCGCGACTTTGATACTGCCGACACGTTTCTCGTGCGCGCCGACAGCGCGCTCTATTCCGCCAAGGCACAAGGGCGCAACCGCATCGCAACGAGCTGACCAATCCATTTTTTCCCGGCGCGACAGAAGCAATCGCCGGGCCGAACGCTCCAGGACAGGGCAATGAGATCGAAATCCCCAAAATCATCCGAGAATTTGCTCGAGGAACTGCAAGCTGCGCTCTCGCACGGCACAGTTGCGCGCCGGGTCGAGACGCTGCGCCGCGTCACTGATCTCTTCATCGGTAATGCGGTGGACTATTCAGACGACCACGTCCGCGTGTTCGACGACATATTCCAATGCCTGATCGAGCAGATCGAGACGTCTGCCAGGGCGCTGCTCGCCGACCGCCTCGCACCGATCGCGACTGCGCCGCCGAAGATCATCCGCACGCTCGCGCTCGACGAGGTGATCGAGGTCTCCGGCCCCGTGCTGTCGAAATCGGAACGACTGGACGAAGCGACCCTGATCGAGATCGCGCGCACCAGAGGGCAGGCACATCTCAAGGCGATCTCGCTGCGGCGGGTGCTGTCGGAAGCACTGACCGACGTGCTGGTGACCCGCGGCGACGAGGGCGTGGTGCAATCGACCGTCAGCAATCCGGGCGCGCAGCTCTCCGAGGGAAGTTTCACCGACCTCGTCACGCGCGCCGAACGCGACGATGATCTCGCCACCTGCATCGGCTTGCGGCCCGATTTGCCGCGCCATCACTATCTGAAGCTGATTGCGAAGGCCTCCTTGAGCGTGCGCAGGAAGCTGGAGGCCGCGCATCCGGATCTCGCAGACGAAGTCTACAGCGTGGTCCAGGAAGCAGCCCAGCGGGTCCGCGCTGCCGCCATGACCCGACAGACCGAAATGGCGCGCGCGCTGGTGAAGTCGCTGCACGAGGACGGCCGCCTCACCGAATTCCAGGTCGCCGCCTTCGCAGAGCAAGGCAAGTTCGACGAGACCAATGCGGGGCTCGCGGCGCTTGCGGGCGTCGCGGTCGAGACCGCCGAGACCATGATGATCGAAAGCCGGACCGAGGGCGTGATGATCCTCGCCAAGGTCGCGGCCATGCAATGGTCGAGCGTGCGCGCGATCATCGCCCTACGCGAGAAGCTCTCAGGCGGCTCGCAGACCGACATGCTGACGCTGCGCGACGCTTACGAAGCCCTGCGCGGCTCGACCGCGCAGCAGGTGCTGCGCTTCCACCGCATGCAGCAGGGCCCGACGCCGGCGGCCTGAGGCCGGCGAGCTAATACCGCAGAACCCTCGCCCCCACCAGCGCGCCGATCGCGGTCACCAGCGCGGTCGCGAGCGTGTACCAGGTCGCGACGAAGAGCGGGGAATCGTCGGTGCAGTGCGAGGCGTACAGCGTCGCGGCGAGCCCGGCCGACACCAGGCCGGCGAGCGCACCGGCGAGCGCGGGATGCGACGGCGCGCCGTGGCGCAGGCCGAACAGCGCCCCCGCAAGCAGCGGCAGCGACATCGCTGGGATTGCGAACAGACACACCCTGGAGTTCTTGCCCATCAATCGCATCGTCATCGGCATGGCCGGCGCCATCATCGCCTCACTGCCGATCGCCACCGCAAGCAGCCCGACGGGAAGCAGCAGCAACCAGCCCCAACCACGCAGCAACGCTTCGGGGCGCGACAGATGCAGGCTGACGATGATCGCGGGGATCGCGAGCGACAGCGTGACCGCGAACTTCATGTCGAAGAACGGGTTGTGCATCGCGCTCATCACGTCGTGACGCACGCCGAGAAATGTCGCGAAGATCAGGATCGACAGAGGCGCGGCGACCAGCAGCGCCATGGTCAGCATCGCGCCGACGCGCGGCGCGCGATGGGCGTTATCGGCCGCGAGCGAGCGAATGAGTTGATCGGTATCCATGACTACTGGTCCTGCAGTTTGGCAGTCAGCGCCGCAAGGCCGCGATGCAGCGCGACCCGCACCGCGCCCTCGCTCATCGAATATTTCGCCGCCGTATCCTTGATCGAGGTGCTGTCGACCGCGATCGACTGCAACACGTCGCGCTGGCGTTGCGGCAGCGTGTTGAGCTGGCTGGCGACCTCGCCCGCCGAGGCCGTTTCCTGCGGCGCCTCGCCCGGCAGAGTCTCGGCGAAATCGTCGATGTTGACGAAGATTCGCCTGCCCCGCCGCCGCAGCATGTCGATCAGCTTGTTGCGGCCGATCGCAAACAGCCACGGCGCGAAGGGGGCCCCGCTGTCCCAGGTGTGCCGCTTCAAATGCACCGCCAACAAAATCTCCTGCACGATATCCTCAGCCTGGTCGGGAGGCTGCCCAGCCCGCGCCAGGCCACGCCTCGCGGCAGCGCGCAGTACAGGCGTGACCGCCCTCAACAGGCGATGATACGCCGCGTCATCGCCTGCCATGGCCGACCGCATCAGGCCGGTCCACTCGTCCTCACGTCCGCGCACGCGCGCCCTCACCATGCAATTCGGCCGTTCTTTCAATTTGTTACGGCGGCACCTTCAAGATCACGATCTCGTGATCCGTGCCGGGCCACGCGACCGATACGGCCGTAAAGATCTGGGACGGCTCATAACACCGATCGGTGCTGTCCGCACCCGGCGGCCGGCCGCGAGGGGCCTAGTTTGCCCCGCTTTTGCCCCGTGTAGCCCGAAGATTCCCATTTTTTGCCGCGCTGTCGTCACGCCCCGGGGTCTCTGTTCGCTTCCGGGACGGGCGAAATTGGGGAGATCGTCAACATGAAGAAAGCCAGCGGGCGCGCGGCCCTGATTCTCCTGGCCGGGCTTTTCTTGCTGTTCGGGGGCATTGCGCAGGCGGCACCGAGTTCAGCCGCAAGCAGCAAACCGAACAGCGCAGGCAACCAGGCCGACGCAGTCAAGCCGAGCAAGCAGCGGCGCCAGACGTCGCGCCATCGCGACACCACCAAGACGGCGCAGAAATCCGGCGACAAGGCCGACAAGAAGGACGCCGCGGCAACGGCCGACGATGCGAAGGCCGACAATAGCAAGGTGCCGGCCTCGCGCCAGATGTCGCCGGAAGTCGCCAACGCCAATGCGCAGCTCGCCGCCGCCGATACGCCGACCGCGGCTGCCGCCTCCGCAATGACGGGCCGCGCCAACGACAACGTCCAGGCAGCGGCCGATAATACCGCCGCCCCGAACGCCGAGAGCCAGGTCGTCGCACCCGATCAGCTCAACGACATCGACCGCGCCTTGCAACAGGACAACCCGCCGGCGCAAAAGGCGGTGATTGCCGCAACCGATGCGCAGCCGCGGCCGGCGCCGGTGATGGCAAGCAGCCAGCAGAGCTCGGCCTGGGACCAGAGCTCGCTGATCGGCAAGATCTTCATCGGCGTCGGCACACTGCTGACGCTGGCTTCCGCCGCGCGCATGTTCATGGCTTGAATCCAGCCTGATTGCCGGCCCGCGGGACCTCGTCCGGAACGCGCATCTCGGCGTGTTCCGGCGACTTTTCCGATATCTTTGGCACTTGAAGCCCACCGCGCCAGCGGGCACATTGCCCGCTCAATCAAAAAGCGTGGGTGGAGCATGAGCACGTTCGAACACATCATCGTCGAAAGCAAAGGCGCGGTCGGCATCGTCAAGCTGAACCGGCCGAAGCTGCTCAACGCGCTCTCCTTCGGCGTCTTCCGCGAGATTGCCGCGGCAGTCGACGACCTCGAAACCGATGACGCCATCGGCTGTATCGTCGTGACCGGCAGCGAGAAGGCGTTTGCCGCCGGCGCGGACATCAAGGAGATGCAGCCGAAAGGCTTCATCGACATGTTTTCCGAGGATTTTGCCGCGATCGGCGGCGACCGCCTCGCACGCTGCCGCAAGCCGACGATCGCCGCGGTCGCGGGCTATGCGCTCGGCGGCGGCTGCGAGCTCGCCATGATGTGCGACTTCATCATCGCCGCCGACACCGCGAAATTTGGCCAGCCCGAAATCACGCTCGGCACCATCCCCGGCATCGGCGGAACCCAGCGCCTGACCCGTGCGATCGGCAAGTCCAAGGCGATGGACCTTTGCCTCACCGGCCGCATGATGGATGCAGCCGAAGCCGAGCGCAGCGGCCTCGTCAGCCGCATCGTGCCGGCCGACAAGCTGATGGACGAGGTGATGGCTGCGGCCGAGAAGATCGCCGCGATGTCGCGGCCCGCGGTCGCGATGGCCAAGGAAGCGGTCAACCGCGCCTTCGAGACCACGCTCGCCGAGGGCATGAGCGTGGAGCGCAACCTGTTCCACTCGACCTTCGCGCTGGAGGACCGCTCCGAGGGCATGGCGGCGTTCATCGAGAAGCGCAAGCCGGTGAACAAGAACCGGTAAAACGACTACGTCTTGCGGCTCTGTGCGAGGGCCGCGCTGACGAGCGCGCGATATCCACGCTCGGCCCAGGTCGCGGGGCGATCAAGACCGAGGCGTGCGAGACACGCCTCATCGGCACCGTCGGGCGTTCGTATCAATCCCTGCCACAGCAAGCTCGCCAACGCCTGCGGCGAGCGTTGCGCGCCTTGCAGCATCTCCAACGCCGGGATGAGGCGCTGTTCCACCTCAGTGAAATCGCAGCCGAACGGGAACGACGGCAGCAGCCCGGCATCGCGCGCGGGCTTGAGCGCGCTCGTGATCCGTTCTGGATGGTTTTCGCGGTGGGCCGCCGGTATCTCATAGCTGCGCGGCAATTTGCCGGCGTCCTTCGCGACCCGCACCAACTCGCCCTGGAAGCGCGAATCCGCGATCGCCAGCATCCCCGCGATGACGTCGGCATCCGACTTCCCCCTGAGATCGGCAACGCCGTATTCGGTGACGAAGATATCCCGCAGGTGCCGGGGAATGGTCTCGTGCCCATAGCGCCAGAGAATGTTGGATTTGAGCGAACGGCCCGCCTGGCGCGTCGCCTCGAGCGTCAGGACCGATCGCGCCCCTTCGAGCGCAAAAGCCTGCGCCACAAAATTGTATTGCCCACCGACGCCGCTCACCACCTGCCCGTTGTCGAGGCCGTCGGAGACGGCCGCGCCCAAGAGCGTCGCCATCATCGTGTTGTTGATGAAGCGCGCATCGATCCGCGCCCGGCGCTTCCGTTCCTCCTCGCCGTAGAGTTCGTTGGTGAACGACACGGGCATCATCTGGATGCGCGCGATCTGGTCAGGCGACATCTCGCGCAGCGCACGATAGAAAGATTTCGGTCCGAGGAAGAAGGCGCCATGCAGCACCACCCCGTCAACGGCACGCTTGAGGATGCCGGCATCGATCAAGCCGATGAAGGCTTCGGTCAGCATTTCGCTGACGCCATAAAGCCCTACCTCGAAGGCTCCGGCTTCCTGCGCGGCAGACAGTCGTGCGGGTGACAGCCGAGCCACGATTTTTTGAAAGGCTGCGCTGTCGCGATGGCGCAGGATCAGACCCTGCGCCAGTGCATCGCCGATCTGCCCGATGCCGATCTGAAGCGTGCCACCATCGCGTACCAGCGATGCCGCATTCAGTCCGATCGCGTATTTGACGTTGGAGATCGGCTCCGACGGCGGTGCAAAGAGCGGAAAGTCGGTCGCAGCGCTCTCCAGCACGGCGCTGAATTCATCGGCCGGAAGGTCGCCCGCGCCCGGCATGAACGGCAGTTCGGAATTCACCTGTGCGATCAGCTTGAACGATGCACGCCCGGCGCGGCGTTCACGCAGCACGTCCAGCGTCGTGTCAGCGTTGCAAGACAGGCTGTAGCGCGGCACCCCTTCGACGACGCGCTTGGCCACCAGTTGCGTCACCACATTGAGCCCGCGCGCCAGCAGGTAGCTTGCCGCGTGGGTATAATTGGCCGAGATGTAATTCTGCTGCGCGGCCGGCACGTGCAGCCAGCGTCCCGCCAGAAAGAAGAATTCAACGACTTCGATGTTGGGCGGCAACCGGCTCTCGCGCAGCGCATCGGCATAGGCAAGATCGGGATAGCCGCCGAACAATCGGTCGATCACGGGCGCGATGAACCGGTGCTCGATCAAGCCCTTCGGTCTCGGCTTTTCCAACGTCAGCGCCGAGAGCAGCGTCAACTTGATGTCAGGATCGGCACAGGCACGCGCATAGAGAGCGTTGACCACATGATTAGCCTTGCCGAGGCCGAGCGGCAGTCCGACCACCAAATCGGTTCCGACATCGCGAACGATCTCCTCCGCGAGAGCATCGGAATCGGAGAAGAGCTTCGGCATCATCCGTGGGGTCCGGACTACATGACAGGCACCTGACGGATTGGAAGCCGCCAAGCTCCCTATAACGCATCCTGGAGGGGATTGGTGTGTGACGCACCTGCAACAAGCACGGAATACATGGGGGTTTTCCCCGCGGCAGTTTGCCTGCGGGACGTCGGCTGGTTAAACAGTTAAGAGAGCCGCCGTCGGCGGGGGCGGACAGCCGGGATTTGCGGGATTACATGATTGGGCGTGCCGCCAGAGTTGGTCGCGTGATGACGCGGCATCGATCGGGCGTGGCTCCTGTGCTCGCGACATGGACCACGCTGGCGCTCTGTTGCGCCCTGCCCTCCGCCGCATGGGCGGAAGCCCTGCCGGAGGCGCTCGCCAAGGCCTACCAGACCAACCCGCAGCTCAATGCCGAGCGCGCGCGTCAGCGCGCCACCGACGAGAACGTGCCGCAGGCGCTCGCCGGCTATCGGCCGCAGATCGTGGCAAGCCTCAGCGCCGGCCTGCAATCGGTGCGCAATCTGCTGCCCGACAACACCATCCAGACCGCCAATCTGAAGCCGTGGATCATCGGCGTCACTGTGACGCAGACCCTGTTCAACGGTTTCCGCACCGCCAACAACGTGCGCGCCGCAGAACTCCAGGTGCAGTCGGGCCGCGAGGCGCTGCGCAATGTCGGCCAGGGCGTGCTGCTCGACGCGGTCACCGCCTACACCAACGTGCTCGCCAACCAGTCGCTGGTCGAGGCGCAGCGCTCCAACGTCTCCTTCCTGCGCGAAACGCTCGCCGTCACCCAGCGCCGCCTCAACGCCGGCGACGTCACGCCGACCGACAGCGCCCAGGCCGAGGCGCGGCTCAACCGCGGGCTTTCCGATCTCAACGCCGCCGAAGTCGCGCTGGCGGTGAGCCAGGCGATCTACGCGCAGGTGATCGGCAATGCACCGTCGCAGCTTCGAGCCGCCGAAGTCGTCGACCGCTATCTGCCGAAGAGCCGCGAAGACTCGCTGATGATGGCTATCCGTCAGCACCCGGCGGTGATGGCGGCGGGCTTCGACGTCGATGTCGCCTCCACCAACATCCGCGTCGCAGAAGGCGCGCTGCTGCCGAGCGCGAGCATCCAGGGCAGCGCCAGCCGGAGCCGCAACAACGACCCGACGCTCGGCACCTTTGCCGAGGACCAGGCCTCGATCGTCGCCAACGTCACTGCTCCGATCTACGACGGCGGCCAGGCTGCTGCGCAGACCCGGCAGGCCAAGGAGATCACGGCGCAGAGCCGGCTCGTGCTCGATCAGGTGCGCAACCAGGCGCGCACCGCGGCCACCAGCGCCTGGGTTGCCAACGAAGGCGCCAAGATCGCGGTGTCCGCTTCCGAGTCCGAGGTGAAGGCGGCAACCGTCGCACTCCAGGGCGTGCAGCGCGAGGCCGCCGGCGGACAGCGCACGACGGTCGACGTGCTGAACTCGCAGGCCGATTTGATCCAGGCCAAGGCCCGCCTGATCGGCGCCAGCCGCGACCGCGTGATCGCCTCCTACACGCTGCTCAGCGCCGTCGGCCATCTCGACGTCAAGACCTTGGGCCTGAACACGCCGGACTATCTGCCCGAGGTGCACTACCAACAGGTCCGCGACGCCTGGCACGGCCTGCGCACGCCGTCTGGGCAATAATTCCAAATCGTCTGGGGTGGTGCCGATGAAGAGCCGCCGCATCCATCTGATGGGAGCTTCAGGCTCCGGCGTGACGACGATCGGCCGCGCGCTCGCCGGCCGGCTTGCGCTGCCGCATCACGACAGCGATGATTATTTCTGGCTGCCGACCGCGCCGCCCTACCACGCGCCCCGCCGCCGAGCGTCTGCGCCTGATGCGCGAAATGTTTCTGCCGCGTCTCGATTGGGTGCTGAGCGGAACCGTCACCGGCTGGGGCGAGGAGCTTGTCCCGCTTTTCGATCTGGTCGTCTTCGTGAGCACGCCGCGCGAAATCCGGCTGACGCGATTGCGCGCCCGCGAGGCCGCCCATTTCGGCGCTGACGCCGTCGCGCCAGGCGGCTGGCGCCATGATGAGACTGAATCTTTTGTCGAATGGGCATCGCACTACGAAGCCGGAGATCGCGAAGGCCGCAGTCTTGCAAAGGATGAAGCGTGGCTCGCGGGCTTGCCCTCCCCGGTGGTGCGCGTTGACGGCTCACGCCCGCTTGCGGGCCTCGTCGAGCAGCTATGCAGCGAAGCGGAGCAGGTTCCGGACTGATGTGATAGTGTCACTACCTCCAAATGACGAAGCGGGGAGAGAAATCATGCTCAGCCGACGTAGCGTCCTGCTTGCCTCCCTTGCCGCCGGAGTTGCCATGTCCAACAAAGCCCACGCCCGTGCGGCACAGCCCGCGACGCCGGTTAACTTCGACGTTCCGCTGCATGCCTGCGACTGCCACACCCACATTCACGGCGATCCCGAAAAGTTTCCGTTCTTCGCTGGGCGCGTCTACACGCCGGAACAGGCAAGCCCTGAAGAAATGGCCGCGTTGCACAAGTCGCTGCATATGGAACGCGTGGTGATTGTCACCCCAAGTGTCTACGGAACCGACAATTCGTCGACCCTGTTCGGCATGAAAGCACGCGGCGCCAATGCTCGCGGCGTCGCCGTGATCGACGACAAGACGCCGGAGAGCGCGCTGGACGCGATGCATCAGGACGGCTTCCGCGGCGTCCGCCTCAATCTCGCGACCGGCGGCGTCAACGACCCCAATGTCGGCCGACCGCGTTTCACCGCTGCAGTCGAGCGCATGAAGGCGCGCGGCTGGCACGTGCAGCTTTACACCACGCTGCCGATGATCTCTGCGATCAAGGACCTCGTCGAGACGGCGCCGGTGCCTGTCGTGTTCGACCATTTCGGCGGCCTCGAAGCCTCGCGCGGCCTGGAGCAGCCGGGCTTCTCCGATCTCGTCGCGCTGGTGAAGTCGGGGAAGGCCTATGTCAAGATTTCGGGCGCCTATCGCTCGTCAACGCTCGCGCCGGATTACAAGGACATTGTGCCGTTCGCGCAGGCGCTGATCACTGCGAACGCGGACCGCATCGTCTGGGGCACCGACTGGCCGCATCCGGATTCGAGCCGCGTCGAGGGACGCAAGCCAACCGACGTCGCGCCGCTCTACCAGATCGACGACGGGCGTCTCCTCAATCAGCTTCCGGTGTGGGCACCGGATGCGGATGTGCGCAAGAAAATCCTGGTCGACAATCCGGCGCGGCTCTACGGATTTTGATTCGCCAAACTGGTTGAGACTTCGCCGCGCGGACATGGCCGCGAAGCGGAACGCGATTCCAGCTCGAACAGGTCAGCGTGCGCGGCGGGAGAAGAAGGAGATCAGCACCGGCAACGTCACCAGGATCACGATCGGCGCCAGCATCATGCCAGTGACGACGACGACCGCGAGCGGCTTCTGCACCTGCGAGCCGATGCCTCCAGACAGCGCAGCCGGCAGCAGACCGACGCCCGCGACCACGCAGGTCATCAGCACGGGTCGGAGCTGCAATTCGCCGGTGCGGATCACCGCGCTCATGCGGTCCATGCCTTCGTCGATCAACTGGTTGAACTGCGACAGGATGATGATGCCGTCCATCACGGCGATGCCGAACAGCGCGATGAAGCCGATGGCCGCGGAGACACTGAAGGCGGTGCCGGTGATCAAGAGACCGAGCACGCCGCCGAAGATCGCCATCGGGATCACGCTCATGGCGAGTAGCGTGTCGGTCATCGAGCCGAAATTGAACCAGAGCAGGACGCCGATCAGCGCGAGCGAGATCGGCACCACGATCGACAATCGCCGGATCGCGTCCTGGAGATTGCCGAATTCGCCGACCCAGTCCATGTGCGCGCCGGGCGGCAGCTGCACCTGATCGGCGATCTTCTGCTGCGCCTCGCGGATCGCGCTGCCGAGGTCGCGCTCACGCACCGAGAACTTGATCGGCAGATAGCGTTCCTGCTGTTCGCGATAAATGTAGGCCGCGCCCGAGACGAGGCTGATGGTGGCGACCTCGCTCAGGGGTATCTGCGCGACGGTGCCGTTCGGCCCGGGGGCGCCGATCCGCAAATTCTGGATCGCCTCGGCGCTCCTGCGGAATTCCGGCGCAAGGCGAACGATGATCGGGAAGTGGCGGTCGCTTCCGGCCTCGTAGATGTCGCCGGCGGTGTCGCCGCCGATCGCGACCTTGATGGTGGCGTTGATGTCGCCCGGTGCAAGGCCATAGCGCGCAGCCTTGGCACGGTTGATGTCGATCTGGATGGTCGGCTGCCCGAGTGAGGTGAACACCGCAAGGTCGGTGACCCCCTGCACGGTGGCCAGCACCGACTTGATCTTGTTGGCGGTGTCGGTCAGCGCCTGGAGATCGCTGCCGAACAGCTTGATCGAGTTCTCGCCCTTCACGCCCGAGACGGCTTCGGAGACGTTGTCCTGGAGATATTGCGAGAAATTGAACTCGACGCCGGGGAAACGATCGTCGAGCTGCTTGAGCAGTTGCGCGGTCAGCTCTTCCTTGTCGCGGGTGCCGGGCCATTGGCTGGCGGGCTTGAGCGGCGCGAAGAACTCGGCGTTGAAGAAGCCGGCGGCGTCGGTGCCGTCGTCGGGGCGGCCGTGCTGCGACACCACGGATTCCACTTCAGGCCGCGCGCGGATCACCTTGCGCATCTCGTTGACGTAGGAGTTGCCTTCCTGGAGCGAGATGGTCGGCGGCAGCGTCGCACGGATCCAGAGATTGCCCTCCTCCAGCTTGGGCAGGAATTCGAGGCCGAGCAACCGGCTGAGCGCAACCGTCATCAGCACGAGGCCGAGCGCGCCACCGAGCATGATGCCGCGGTTGGCGACCGCCCAATGCAGCAACGGCATGTAGAGCCGATGCAGGATCCGCATCACCCTGGTCTCGGTCTCCCGGACATGAGCCGGCAGGATGATCGCGGACAGCGCTGGCGTCACCGTGAACGTCGCAAGCAGGCCACCGGCAAGCGCGTAGGCATAGGTGCGCGCCATCGGCCCGAAGATGTTGCCCTCGACGCCGGAGAGCGTGAACAGCGGCAGGAAGGCCGCGATGATGATCGCCGCCGCAAAGAAGATCGAACGTGAGACGTCGGCCGCCGCGCTGAGGATGGCGTGGCTTTTCATGCCGAACAGCGTCTCGGACGACATCTGCTCGGATTCCGACATCGGTGTCGTCTGCGTCAGGCGCCGGAAGATCGCCTCCACCATGATGACGGTGGCATCGACGATCAGGCCGAAATCGATCGCACCGACCGACAGCAGGTTCGCCGATTCCCCGCGCAGCACCAGGATGATCACGGCAAAGAACAACGCGAACGGAATCGTGGCGCCGACGATCAGCGCACTGCGGAGATCGCCGAGGAAGATCCACTGCAGCAGCACGATCAGCAAAATGCCGACCACCATGTTGTGCAGCACGGTGTGGGTGGTGAGCTCAATCAGATCCCCGCGGTCGTAGATGCGCTCGATGCGCACGCCCGGCGGCAGGATGCTGGAGTCGTTGATGGTTTGAACGAGCTGGTGGACGCGCTTGATGGTTGGCGAGCTCTGCTCGCCGCGGCGCATCAGGACGATGCCTTGCACGATGTCGTCGGAATCGTCGAGGCCGGCAATGCCGAGACGAGGCTTCTGGCCGACGGTGACGGTGGCGACGTCCTTGACCAGCACCGGGTTGCCGTTGGTCTGCGCCACCATGGTGTTGGCGAGGTCGTCGATCGAGCGAATCAGGCCGACGCCGCGCACCACGGCCGATTGCTGACCGATATTGACGGTGTTGCCGCCGACATTGACGTTGGAATTGCCGACCGCCTGAAGCAATTGCGGCAGCGTCAGGCCGTTGGCGACCAGCTTGTTGAAGTCGACCTGGAGCTCGTAGGTCTTGCTCTTGCCGCCCCAGCCGGTGACGTCGATCACACCAGGCACGGCACGGAAGCGGCGCTGGAGGATCCAGTCCTGGATGGTCTTGAGGTCGAGCACGCTGTAGTTCGGCGGACCGACGAGACGGTAGCGGAAGATTTCGCCAATTGGGCTGAGCGGCGAGATCTGCGGCTGCACGTTGCCGGGTAGTGGCGCGAGCTGCGCCAGGCGGTTCAAGACCTGCTGCAACGCCTCGTCATAGGTGTAGGCGAAGGAAAATTGCAGTTTGACGTCGGAGAGGCCGTAGAGCGAGATGGTGCGAATGGTCGTCAGGTTCTTCAGACCGGCGACCTGGGTCTCGATCGGAATCGTGATGTAGCGCTCGATCTCCTCCGCCGACAGGCCCGGGCTCTGCGTCACGATGTCGACCATCGGCGGGGTCGGATCGGGGTAGGCCTCGATGTTGAGCTGGTTGAACGCAATGAGGCCACCGAAGAGCACGGCGACGAACATGCCGACCATCAGGAAGCGCCGATTGACGGCAAGGGCGACGAGGCGATCCATTCAGGTCTTCAATTTTCTTGGGTCGTCGATCAGCTGCCGGACGCCGCGCGGTCGATGAACAGGCTGCCTTTGGTGACGACCTGCTCGCCGGGCTTCAGATTGCTGGTGACCTCGACGAGGTTGCCATTGATGAGCCCGATCTTGATCTCACGCAGCTCGACCGACTTGTCCTCGCGTGCAACCCAGAGGCGGACCTTGTCGGCTTCATAGATCAAGGCCTGCTTCGGTACCGCCGGCGCGGCGCGGTCGCCGGCCGAATAGATCGTGACGTTGGCGAACATCTCCGGCTTGAGCAGGCCGTCCTTGTTGTCGATGGTGGCGCGGACCAGCAGACGGCGGGTGTTGGCGTCGATCGCAGCGGCGACGTAGTTGATTTTCGCAGTCAGCGGACGACCCGGCAGGGCCATCACGTTGACGGTGATGTCCTGCCCGATGCACACGGCAGCCGCGTCACTCTCGCGCACGAAGGCGGTGAGCCAGACCGTGGAGAGGTCGCCGACGACGAACACCGGATCGCTGGCGCCGGAATTGACGTACTGGCCGGGACCGATCTTACGCTGCACGACCGTGCCCGCGATCGGCGAATAGATCGTGACTTCCGGATTGATGACCCCCTTGTCCTGGAACGCCTTGATGGTCTCGTCGGTGAAGCCGAGGATGCGCAGCTTGTTGCGCGCGGCCTCCAGCGCCGTCGCCGAGGAGCGCATGTCGTTCTGCGCCTGAACCTGGGTCGCTTCAGCCTGCTGATAGTCCTTCAGCGGGATGGCATGCCCCTCGTAGAGGTCCTTGGCGCGCTTGAACTGGATGTCGGCAAGATCGATCGCCGACTTCGCCTTGTTCTGCGAAGTCATCGCCGCGATGAAATCGTTCTGGGCCTGCACAGTGTCGGCGGCCTCGATTGTGAACAGCGGTTGACCTTGCTTCAGCATCTCGCCCGGTTTGGCGAGCAGCTTGGTCACCCGCCCCGCATAGGGCGAGAACACCGGCGTCGAACGGTCCTCGTCGACCGCGACCTTGCCCTCGGTGACATATTCGGCCCGGAAGGTCTTGGCCTTGACCGGCTCGATCGTCAGCGTCGCCCATTCCGACGGCGTCGGTGTGAAGTTCTGCGCATTCCTGCGCGACTGGCTGGAGATCTCGGAGTGGCTCTTGTCCTTGGCTCCCGCATAGAGGAAGCCGTAGGCCCCGGCACCGGCAAGAGCTAGTAAAACTACGGATGTGATCACCCGCTGTTTTGTAAGCACCTGCAATCGCTTGGTATTTCCAACTACCATGGGGCCCGGTCATGTCTGCGATGATACCGGCGGATGCCTGCCTCATCGGTCGCGCTAATAGTGCCGAATTGTGATTTCAAACAACCTAAAAAACGCGGCGCGCCTTTCGGTTTGCGTTAAAATTCTGCAACGCGTCAGGTCCAAGTAAGCTCGGTGTCAGTTTCGTGCCGGCCATTGTGCCGGATGACTGCCAAGCGGCATCGCCGGACGGCTCCATTGCGCGGGCGTCTTCGACAGCAGTGCTGAATGACGCACCGCCTTCAACGTGCCGAAACCAGATGGCATGCTCTCGATGAATGCAGCATGTACGGCCTCGCCCAAAATATCCGGGGTGTTCAGGCCGCCTTCGAGCCGTCCGAGATTCCACAGCCAGCGCCCGGTCTGCGCCAGCGACACGCGCACGTGCCAGCTACCGCCTTCGCGGGCCTGGCGCGCCCTAGCCATCATCGCGCCGAACGCCATCAGATAACCGGTGGCGTGATCGAGCATCTGTGCCGGCAATTCCTTCGGCCCGTCGAGGCCGGCGGCCTGTCCCTCGGCATGGTTGAAGCCGGTCGTGGTCTGCACCAGCGAATCGAAGCCGCGCCGCTCCGCCCAGGGACCGGAATGGCCGTAGGCCGACAGCGTCACGGAGACGATGCCGGGATTGATTTTCGCTGCGTCCTCCGGCGTAAAGCCGAGAGCCGCAAGCGCGCGCGGGCGATAGCCTTGCGAGAAGATGTCTGCGTCCTTCAACAGCGCGCGCATCTGCGCCCTGCCCGTCTCGCTCTTCAACTCGATGAAGGTGGTGAGCTTGCCGCGGCCGGTGTCGATGGTGAGCCACGGGATGGCCGGCAGCTCGGGGCCTGATACGAGCAGAACATCCGCGCCGTGCGCGGCGAGCGTGCGGCCGGCCACGGGGCCCGCGATGACGCGGGAGAGATCGAGCACGCGCAGGCCTGCGAGCGGACGATCGCCGTTCGACAGTCCTTGCGGCCACGGCTTTGGCGGAGCCTCGCCGATCTTCTCGATCGAGACCAGCGGCAATTCGGCGAGCGCGCGGGCCTGCGGCAGCGCCGACCATTCGTCGTAGGAGCGCATGAGGGCAACGACGCCGCCCGCAGCATAGGCCGCAGTCTCAAAATCCTCGCCCTTCCATTGCATCAACGCGGCCTGCACCTTCTCGCGCTCGGGTTCGCAAGCGAGCACCTTGCAGACGGCATCGCGATGATGCGGGAAATTGGTGTGGCAGCGGACGAAGCGGTTGTCGCCGGTCCTGTAGACGCCGGCGATGGCGTCCCAGGCGGGTGGCGGCGGCTTGTCGTCGACGCGTAAATAGCGCTCGGAGCGGCATTCGGCGACAGCATGGCGCATGTCGACATGGACGTCCTGCGCCTCGCCGCTGCGCAATCTCCAGATTTCCGCGGCGGCGAGGCCGGCGGCGGCGATCGTGGTTTGTCCGGCGACGGCGACGCGAAACGAGGACGGGATTTGCGGCTCCTCGCCGGTCAGCCGCACGCGTTCGAGCGCGGCCATATCGCCGCCGACGGAGATCCAGATATCCCTGAGAATGTTGGCGGGGCTTTGCATAGCCGCTTCTCTCCCTTTAGTTTTGCGAACTTCTCACTATCCCGGAAGGAAATGCAATGGCCGCCATCGATCCCCTCACCGCAGGCGCCGTGTTCATCGCAACGGCAGCCACCGACGCGGTCTATGTCATGTTCACCTCGGCCGTGATCGCGCGCAAGCGCGTGCCCGCGGCGAACTGGAGCGCGGTCTGGTACATGCTCTCCTCCTACGCCGTGATCAGCTACACCGAAAACGCTTTCTATGTGGCTTTCGCGGCGATCGGCTCCTGGGCCGGCGCCTACGCCTCGCTGACCTTCCTGCACCGCCCGCCCGGCGGCCCGCCGGTGGGGGCGGCACCGGAGTGAGGGCCCGCCTCTCTCCAATTCGTCATTGCGAGGAGCCCTTGCGACGAAGCAATCCGGATTGTTTCCGCGGATGCATTTCTAGATTGCTTCGCTGCGCTCGCAATGACGAATTGGAGAGTTCAGCATATCCTCCGAAACAGCTACAATACCCTGCATCAACAAGAAGGAGCCAAACAATGGATCTCGGTCTCAAAGGCAAGAACGCCATCGTGCTCGGCGGCACGCGCGGCATCGGGCGGGCAATTGCGGCGACGCTGGCCGGCGAAGGCACCAATGTCGCGGTGTGTGCACGCAACGCCGATCAGGTTGCCGCCACCGTCACGGAGTTGAAGGCCAGCGGGATCCGCGCGACCGGCGGCCCCGTCGACGTCACCGACGGCACGGCGCTGAAATCCTGGATCGAGAATGCTGCAAAGGAGCTTGGCGGCATCGACATGCTGTTCTCTAACGCGGGGGCGATGGCGCAAGGCCATGATGCCGCATCGTGGGAGCAGAATTTTCGGCTCGACCTGCTCGGCGCCGTCCATGCGTTCGACGCCGCGCGGCCGTTTCTCGAGGCCAGCGGTGAGAAGAGTGGCGACGCCGCCTTCGTCATCATCTCCTCGATCTCAGCGGCACAGGCCGATCTCGCCAGCTCCTACGGCCCGATCAAGGCGGCACTGATCCACATGGCCAAGGGGCTGGCGCGGCAATACGCAAAGAAGAAGATCCGCGTCAACGTGGTCTCGCCCGGCACCGTCTACTTCAAGGGCGGCGTCTGGAACATGATCGAACAGAACATGCCAAAACGCTACGAAGATGCGATGAGCCGCAATCCGACCGGCCGCATGGCGACCCCGCAGGAAATCGCGAGCGCGGCGGTGTTCTTGGCAAGCCCGGTGTCGGCGTTCACCACAGGCTCCAATCTGGTGGTGGACGGCGCGATTTCGAACCGGGTGAATTTTTAGCAGTTCCTCATCCTGAAGAGCCGCGCTTACGCGGCGTCTCGAAGGATGAAGGCCCCGCTGGTGGCCACGTGCTTCGAGACGGCCGCTGGGCGGCCTCCTCAGCATGAGGGAGATCGATTTTTCACAACCTCAGTGAAAATCCCGCGACGGCGGCAGGATGCGGACGTTACGGGGGTGGCGGATTTTTTGCGCGGGCGCATCCGCATGGGCGCGGGGATCGTCGTTGAGCGGCTCGATCAGGGCGGCGCCTGCCGGCACCGGGTGCTTGCGGCTCAGGGCGTCGTTGGCGAGGCCGACCAGATCGTGCGAACGGTCGATCATGCGCTGGGCGATAAGGTGCGTCACCTTTTCGGGGCTGCTCTGGATGTAGCCCTCGACCAGGATGAGGCGCGCACCCATCACCTCTTTGCGGTACTGCTCCATGATCTTGGGCCATACCACGACATTGGCGATTCCGGTTTCGTCCTCCAGCGTCATGAACACGACGCCGCTGGCGCTGCCCGGCCGCTGCCGTACCAGGACGACGCCGGCACAGCGCACGCGGCGCCGCTCGTTCTCATGATTGATGTCCTTGCAGGCGACGATGCGCTCGCGCGTAAACATCTCGCGCAAGAATTCCATCGGATGGCCTTTGAGCGAAAGGCGAATGGTCTGGTAGTCTGCGACCACCTGTTCGGCGCGCGGCATCACCGGCAACGGCTTGGCGTGCTCGTCCGGCTGCTCGCGTGCGGTGGCCGCTTCGAACAGCGGCAGCGGCACATCGTCGGGCAGGCGCCGCACCTGCCACAGCGCCTCGCGGCGGTCGAGCCCGAGCGAGCGGAACGCGTCGGCATCGGCGAGCAGGATCAGCGCGCGCTTGGGCAGTCCGGTGTCGCGGGCGAAGTCTTCCAGCGAGGTAAAGGGCCGGCGGTTGCGGGCGGCGACGATGCGGTCGGCCCAGTCTTCCTGGCTGACGTATTTCTTGCCCTGCCGCTCTGCCTGTTGTTTTTTGAGTGCGTCCTCATCCGGATCGAGCCAGTGAAAGCTGTCGATCTGGCGGAAACCGAGACGGACAGCACAATACTTGCCTTCTGTATTTTCCAGCGTGTTTTGTGCGGAACTATGAGACACGTCGATGTCGCGCACCTCGACGCCGTTCTTGCGGGCGTCGCTGACGATTTGCGCCGGGGCGTAAAAGCCCATTGGCTGCGAGTTCAGGAGACCGCAGCAGAACGCATCGGGATGATGAAGCTTCAGCCATGAAGAGACGTAGACAAGCTGCGCAAAGCTCGCCGCGTGACTTTCCGGGAAGCCATAGGAGCCAAACCCCTTGATCTGCTCGAAGCAGTTTTTTGCAAATTGCGGATCGTAACCTCTGCGAATCATGTTGCCGATCATTTTCTCTTCGAAATTGCCGATGGTACCAACGTTGCGAAACGTCGCCATGGCACGACGCAATCCGTTCGCCTCTTCCGGGGTAAATTCTGCGGCCACGATCGCAATTCGCATGGCCTGCTCCTGGAAAAGAGGAACACCAAGCGTCTTGTACAGAACGTCTCGAAGCTCATCTTTATTGCCACCCTTAGGGTAGGGATATTCGATATCCTCGGGCCGCATTTTCCGCCGCCGCAGATACGGATGCACCATGTCGCCCTGGATCGGTCCCGGCCGCACGATCGCGACTTCGATGACGAGATCGTAGAAGGTCTGTGGCTTCAGGCGTGGCAGCATGTTCATCTGTGCGCGGCTTTCGACCTGGAACACGCCGAGCGATTCTCCGAGGCACAGCATGTCGTAGACTTTGCGGTCGTCCTGCGGGACGCTCGCCAGAACCCAGCGCTCACCCTTGTGCTGGTCGATCAGATCAAAACACTTGCGGATGCAGGTCAGCATGCCCAGCGCGAGCACATCGACCTTCATCATGCTGAGCGCGTCGACATCGTCCTTGTCCCATTCGATGAAGGTGCGATCGTCCATCACGGCGTTACCGATCGGCACATAGGTGTCGAGCCGGTCTTGCGTGAGCACATAACCGCCAACATGCTGGGACAGATGACGCGGAAATTCGATCAGCTCGGTCGCCAGCTCGACCGCGAGGTTGATCATGGAGTTTTGCGGATCGAGGCCGGCCTGCCTGACCTGCATGTCGTTGAGGCCCTTGCCCCAGCTGCCCCAGACGGTGTCGGCCAGTGCGGCGGTCACGTCCTCGGTCAGGCCCAGCGCCTTGCCGACGTCGCGGATGGCGCTGCGCGGGCGATAATGAATGACGGTGGCGATGATCGCGGCGCGGTGGCGGCCGTAGCGGCGGTAGACATATTGCATCACCTCCTCGCGCCGCGAATGCTCGAAATCGACGTCGATATCGGGCGGCTCCAGCCGCTCCTTGGAGATGAAGCGCTCGAACAGCAGATCGACCTTGGTCGGGTCGACCGAGGTGATGCCGAGCACGTAGCAGACCGCCGAATTCGCCGCCGATCCCCGCCCCTGGCACAAAATGTTCTGGCTGCGCGCGTAATGCACGATGTCGTGCACGGTGAGGAAGTAATGCGCGTATTTCAGCTCGGCGATCAGCGCGAGCTCTTTCTTCAGGGTGGCACGCAGCTTGTCGTCGATCTCGCCATCGAAATATTTGTCGACACCCGCCCAGGTCATATCCTCCAGATGCCCTTGCGCGGACTTCCCCGGCGGCACCGGCTCGTCCGGATACTGGTATTTGAGCTGGTCGAGCGAGAAGGTGATCTTGTCCGCAAAGCGCATGGTCTCCGCGATAGCCTCAGGGAAATCGCGGAACAGCCGCGACATCTCCCTGGGTGTCTTCAGAAACCGCTCTGCATTGGCTTCCAGCCTCCGGCCGATCGCCTCGATCGTGGTTTTTTCCCGGATGCAGGTCAGCACGTCCTGGAGAGGACGGCGGCCGGCATCGTGATAGAGCACCTCGTTGGTCGCAAGCAGCGGCACTTTTGCTTTTGCGGCGAGATCATCGAGCTGCGCGAGGCGGCGCCGGTCGTCGCCGCGATAGATCAGGCTCGCCGCCAGCCACACGCCCTCGGCGCGGCTCGCCTTCAGCTTGGCGAGAATGTCCTGCGCTTGCGCCGCATCGAAGCGATGCGGCAGCGTCAGGATCAGGAGCTGACCTTCGGAAAACGCAAGCAGATCGGCGAAGGTGAGATGGCACTCGCCCTTCTCGATCCGCGTGATGTCGTCGCCACGCTTGCCCCGGGTGAGAAGCTGGCACAGCCGGCCATAGGCGGCGCGGTCACACGGATAGACCAGAATATCGGGCGTACCGTCGATAAAGACGATGCGCGTGCCGATCAGCAGCTTTGGCTTGTGCAGCACCTTGTCATTGTCGAGCTCCTTGTAAGCGCGCACCACACCGGCCAGCGTGTTGTGATCGGCGATGCCGATTACGGGAATGCCGAGGATACTGGCCTGATGCACATAGGCGCGCGGATCCGAGCCGCCGCGCAGGAAGGAGAAATTCGTGGTGATGCCGATCTCGGCATAAGCGGGCGTATTCATGCGAAGAGACCGTGCACATACCAACCGGGAGGAACGGGCTTGCCGTCGTCATCGAAGCACTCCCCTTCGTAAAGACCGTCGCGAAAGATCCAGAAGCGCAGGCCCTCGGCATCCTCGATACGGAAATAGTCCCGCGTCAGTTGCTTGCCGTCCTGCCGCCACCATTCCATGGCGATGCGTTCGGGCCCTTCGACCCGCACCACCGCATGCTGCGCGCGGCGCCAGGTGAATTGATGCGGCGGGCCGTCGGGCACGGTCGCGAACGGCACCGTAACCGGCTCGGGCTTGTCGAACAGCCGCAAGGGACGCAGCGGCGGCTCACTCTCGGTGCGCGCGGGCCATTCGGCCTGCATGGCCACGGCGAGATGATGCTGCGCCGGCGCGGCCAGCACCGCACATTCGGGGATATGGGTATCCTGCGGCAGGTGCACGACGACGCGCTTTCCGCCGATGCGCGCGGCGATGCGGTCGATCAGCGCGGCAAGCTCGTCATTGTCGTGGACATGGGCGTCGAGATCGCGCTGCTCCTGCACCACGATCTCGGTGCGGCTCGCCGACAGCCGCACCATGTCAAAGCCGAAGCCGGGATCGAGGGGATCGGCGAGCGCATCGAGGCGCTCGCGGAACAACCGGTCGACGACGGCGCTTCGCGTCACGGGACGTCCGGTCTCGACCATGATCGCGCGCACCGCGCCGTCGGTGCGGAAGAAGGCTGCTTCCAGGCGGCGCGCGCCCTTGCCTTGCTTCTCCATCGCCGCGATCAGCGTGTCGGCGAGCCGCGACAGCGTCATCGCGATCATGGTGTCGGTGGCGATCGGCTCGGCAAAGCGTTTTTCCACGATGTAGTCGGGCGGCGGCTTCCGCGGGCTGATCGGCGCATCGCCCTGCCCCAGCGCATGCGCGAGCAGCGTGGAGAACCGCGCACCGAACCGCGCCGTGATTTCATGTGGCTCGCGGGAGGCGACATCGCCGATGGTCTTCAGGCCGGCGCGACGCAAGCCCGTGGTGATGGCCTCGCCCGCACCAAGCGCGGACACCGGAAACCGGCTGATCGCCGCCGCCTCCCTGCCATCGGCGACGATGGTGCCCGTGACCTGGCGCGTCAGCGTGCGTGCGCAAACCGAGGTGCCGGCGATCGCCGCGCTGACGGCAAAGCCCTGGCGATCGAGGGCACGGACGAGGGTCTGCAACAACGCAGTCTCACCGCCGAACAGATGCGCACAGCCGGTGATGTCCAGAAACAACCCGTGCGGCGGATCGAGCGCCACCAGCGGCGTGAAACGATCGCACCAGTCGGCGATGTCGCTGAGCGTCTTCGCATCGGTCACGACATCGGCGTCGAACACCTTTAAATCCGGACACATCGCCCGGGCATTGGCCAAGGGCTGGCCGATATACAGACCAAGGCGCTCGGCGGCCTCGTCCAGCGCATGGATCACCAGCGCGCTGTTGTCCTTGGCAACGACGATGCTGGGCTCGTTATTCTTATGCAGTCCGGCGTTGCCAAAGAACCGCTGGATCCGGTCGATGGGCAGGCGCGGCAGCCACAGGCTGAGGATACGCCGGCGGTTCAGAGAACTGGCACTCATCACATTTCCATTCCATGATCCACCGGCCGCACGGGCCATGACGATTGCGCAGGAGCTCGGCATCGAAGCGCGGCGCGCCCCAGGCACTCCACACCGACCCCGGCGTCGAATGCGCCGCGCGCAGCATCCATCGTGTCTCCGCGGTCGATGGCAAAGGTTGCGCGGCCATCCGCAGCAACAGGCCAGTCACGCCTGAAGATTGCGCGGCCAGCGTCAGCTTGCGGCTCGCCACGAGATCGAACTGCCTGGTTTCGCCCCAGAGCTCGAGCACGACCGCACCCAGCGCATCGCAGGCGAGCGCATCGGCCGAGGTGCGTAGCGCGCTCTCCACATCGGCGGCGCGCACCATCACCACGCGGCGCGGATCGAGGCCGATCTCGGCGAGCCCGCTCATCGACAGCGCGCCGGTTTCAATGTCCGAAAAATCCTGCCGCACCCATAGCAGCGGTTTGCGCGCCGTCACGCGCCCCGCAAGTCCCGTGACAAAGCCCGTCGCGGCCGCGCCCTGACGTCCCTCGCAAAACACCTCGTGGATCGCCGCGCGCGCGAGCCCGCCCTTCAACGCGCCGTCGGCCGCGCCGTGACCAAGCGCGATGCGATCGCGCTGATGCACGACCTCCGCCGTCTCGATGCGCTCGATCTGGCCGCGCAAGGTCGCAAGCGCGCTTGTTCGTGCGGTGGCGCATGATCCGCCAAAGTGTGAGCGGTTTGGCGACAAGATCATGCGCCCTCTTAAAAAGAAGAGCGCGATCGGACGCAAAACCGGCGACCACTTTTGCTGATCGCGCTCTGCATGCTCGCCGCTCCTTCAGGGATGATTGCCGGTGCTCTCAAAAGAGAACCAACGGCTGGCTCAATTGTTCATGGTATGTTCTAATATAAAGCTAACGGCGCCCCAAGAGTCAATCGAATTGGGACTCTTCGGGATTCATAAGCAGAATCAAAGGGATTCACACATGGACGTGCAACGCAAACTGGAGATTCTGGCAGACGCCGCCAAGTACGACGCGTCCTGCGCCTCCAGCGGCACCGAAAGGCGGGATTCCAGCGACGGCAAGGGCATGGGCTCGACCGCGCCCGGCATGGGCATCTGTCATTCCTACGCCCCGGACGGCCGCTGCATCTCGCTGCTCAAGGTGCTGCTGACCAACGCTTGCAATTACGATTGCCTCTATTGCGTCAACCGCGCCTCCTCCAACGTGCCGCGCGCCCGCTTCACCGTCGACGAGGTGGTCAAGCTGACGCTCGACTTCTACCGGCGCAATTACATCGAGGGGCTGTTTCTCTCCTCCGGCATCATCCGCAGCCCCGACTACACCATGGAGCAAGTGGTGAGCGTCGCGCGAAAACTGCGCGAGCAGCATCACTTCCGCGGCTACATCCATCTCAAGACAATCCCGGAGGCCGACGATGCATTGATCTCCGAGGCCGGCAAATATGCCGATCGTCTTTCCATCAACATCGAGATGCCGGAAGAGGCGAGCCTCCAGCAATTCGCGCCCGAGAAAGACGTGCGCGCGATCCGCCGCACCATGGGCCGGCTGCGGCTGAAGCTGGACGAGGCCGAGGAAAACCGTAGCGCGAAAACGAAAGCCAGGCCGCAGCGCTTCGCGCCGGCAGGCCAAAGCACGCAGATGATCGTCGGCGCCGACGCGGCCTCCGACCACACCATTCTCCACACCAGCGCCAATCTCTACGGCTCATACAGGCTGAGGCGCATCTACTATTCCGCGTTCAGCCCGATCCCCGACGCCAGCCGCGCGCTGCCTCTGCGCGCGCCGCCCTTGCTGCGCGAGCACCGACTCTACCAGGCCGACTGGCTGATGCGGTTCTACGGCTTCGATGTCGGCGAGATCGTCGACGACAGCGCGATGCTGCCGCTTGACATCGATCCAAAACTCGCCTGGGCGCTGCGCCACCGCGACCGCTTCCCGCTCGACGTCAACCGCGCCAGCCGCGAGGAATTGTTACGCGTGCCGGGCTTCGGCACCAAGACGGTCGAGCGCATCATCGCGACGCGGCGCACGACCACCATCCGCGTCTCCGATCTCGCACGGCTGCATGTGCCCCGCAATAAGGCGCTGCCGTTCATCGTCCTCAGCGATCACCGGCCCACGCCGCATCGCCTCGACGAGGCACGGCTGATCGAACGGTTCAAACCGAAAGCAACGCAACTGGGGTTTGGCTTCTGATGCAATACATCACCCTCGACACCGAAACCGATTTCGACGGCTGGCGCAAAACCGCGCGTGCGCTCGTGCTTCATCAGGTGAAGCCCGCCGATATCACCTGGGCCGTGCAGGGCGGCGAAGCTGAGCTGTTCGCGCCGTCCTCGCCGTCTCCGCTGCCGGAGGGCGGCAATGGCACCTTCAACGTGCCGGCAAAATTCGTAGAACTCGCCAAGGCCGCGATCCTCCATCGCGACGGCGAGCGTTTTGCGATCCTTTATCGTCTGCTGGTTCGGCTGAAGAACAATCACGACCTCATCGAGGTCGCGACCGATCCCGATGTCGCGCAAGTCACGGCCATGGCAAAGGCGGTCTACCGCGACGAGCACAAGATGCATGCCTTCGTGCGCTTCCGCGAGATCGGCCGGGAACGCGAAGCACATTACGTCGCCTGGTTCGAGCCGGAGCATCACATCGTCGAGCTCGCCGCGCCGTTCTTCGCCAAACGTTTTGCCGACATGCCATGGTCGATCCTGACGCCGGATCTCTGCGCACATTGGGACGGCCACGCGCTCTCGTTCACGTCTGGCGTCAGCAAGCGCGAGGCGCCGGGCGAAGATCGGCTGGAGGAAACCTGGCGGCGTTACTACGCCAGCATCTTCAATCCGGCCCGCCTCAAGGTGAAGGCGATGCAGGCCGAGATGCCGAAGAAATACTGGAGGAACCTGCCCGAGGCTTCGATCATTAAGCCTCTGATCGAGGACGCCGAACGCATGACCGGCGCCATGATCGCCAATGCCGCAACCGATCCACACAAGCCTCAGAAGCGACCGGAGGCTCCGATGAAACGTAAGTCCGCCACCGACGATCTCGAAGCGCTCCGCGAGGAGGCTGCGCATTGCCGCGCCTGCCCGCTCTACAAGGACGCGACGCAGACCGTATTCGGCGAAGGCCCGAAGTCCGCCAATATCGTGCTGGTCGGCGAGCAACCCGGCGACAAGGAAGATCTCGCCGGCCATCCCTTCGTCGGTCCGGCCGGCCAGATGCTGGACCGGGCACTGGCGGAAGCCGGCGTCGACCGCAAGAAGGTCTATGTCACCAACGCGGTGAAACACTTCAAATTCGTGCCGCGCGGCAAAATCCGCCTGCATCAGAAGCCAAATACGCCGGAGATAAAGGCCTGCCGGCAGTGGTATGAGCGGGAAGTCTCCGTAATCCAGCCCGATCTCATCGTCGCGATGGGCGCGACTGCCGCGCAGAGCGTGTTCGGCAAGATCACCCCGATCGGCAAGACCCGCGGCCGGCTGATCGACCTTCCCGACGGTCACAAGGCCCTGGTGACGGTGCACCCGTCCTATCTGCTGCGGCTGCCCGATCCGGAAGCCAAGGTGCTGGAATATCAGCGCTTTGTCGAAGATCTGAAAATCGCCGCCAGTCTGCAGAAGAAAGCGGCGCGCGCCGCCTAAATACAGGCGGGAAAACGGCTTTCAAGCCCTGGTTGTCATCCAGCCTTCAAATCCATCGGGGACAATAGCCCTTACAGAGCTAAGGGGCGTCCAGACATGACCGATGTTGCATTCGACCACGCGGTAGCCGATCCCGCGCCGATCCAGCCGGCCTCGCGGCCAAATCTCGACAAGGGCTTCAATCCGCTGACGATGATCCTGTTCTTCGGCATTCTTGCCGTGGGCCTGCTCTATGTGGCCTACAGCATTTATTCCGATGTCGATGCGACCGGTACCCGGGTCACGAGCTATCTGCCCTATATCCTCCTTATCGTTGCGCTCCTGATCGCGCTCGGCTTCGAATTCGTCAACGGTTTCCACGACACCGCCAACGCGGTTGCGACCGTGATCTACACCCACTCGCTGCCGGCGGAATTCGCAGTGATGTGGTCCGGCCTTTTTAACTTCCTCGGCGTGCTGACGTCGACCGGGGCTGTGGCGTTCGGCATCGTCTCGCTGCTCCCGGTGGAGCTGATCCTGCAGGTCGGCTCAAACGCCGGTTTCGCGATGGTGTTCGCGCTGCTGATCGCCGCGATCCTCTGGAACCTCGGCACCTGGTATTTCGGCCTGCTGGCGTCCTCCTCGCACACGCTGATCGGGTCGATCATCGGCGTCGGCGTGGCGAACGCGCTGGTGCGCGGCCGCGACGGCACCTCGGGCGTGGACTGGGGCAAGGCCACGGAGATCGGCTATGCGCTCTTGCTGTCGCCGCTGGTCGGCTTTGTCTGCGCCGCCGGCCTGCTGCTGCTCCTCAAGGTGATCATCAAGAACCCGACGCTCTATGCCGCCCCTGAGGGCAACAAAGCCCCGCCGATCTGGATTCGCGGCCTGCTGATCCTGACCTGCACCGGCGTCAGCTTCGCCCATGGTTCGAACGACGGACAGAAGGGCATGGGCCTGATCATGCTGATCCTGATCGGCACCGTGCCGACCGCCTATGCGCTCAACCGCGCATTGCCGGAATCGCAGGTCGCCCAGTTCGCGAAGGTCTCGGATGCCGCCTCCAAGGTGGTTGCGGCCAAGGGCGCCGGTCATGCGATCATCGGCGACCCCCGTCCCGCGGTGACGCAGTACGTCACCTCGCATCACATCGGCGAAGGCACCTACCCTTCGCTGTCAGTGCTGGTGAAGGATGTCGGCGACCAGGCGAAATACGGCTCGCTGAACAAGGTGCCGGCGGAAGTCGTCGGCAACACCCGCAACGACATGTACCTGACCTCGGAAGCGATCCGCTTCCTGATGAAGGACAAGGAAAACGACCTCAACAAGGAAGAGGTCGCGACCTTGAACGCCTACAAGGGCGGCCTCGACAGCGCGACCAAGTTCATCCCGACCTGGGTGAAGGTCGCAGTTGCGATCGCGCTCGGCCTCGGCACCATGATCGGCTGGAAGCGCATCGTCGTCACCGTCGGCGAGAAGATCGGCAAGACCCACCTGACCTACGCGCAGGGCGCCTCTGCCGAGCTGGTCGCCGCCGCCACGATCGGCGCCGCCGACATGTTCGGCCTGCCGGTCTCGACGACCCACGTGCTGTCGTCCGGCGTCGCCGGCAGCATGGCCGCGAACGGTTCGGGTCTCCAGGTCGCCACCATCAGGAACATGCTGATGGCCTGGGTGCTGACCCTGCCCGTCGCGATCCTGTTGTCGGGCACGCTGTACGTGATCTTCTCGCGGATCTTCTGAAGCCGGTCGCGTCACTCAAAGACAAAGGGCCCGTGCGATGCACGGGCCGTTTTCATTTGTGCTTTCGGCTTGACCTCACGCTCGACCTTACGATGCCGCGAGCGATTCCTCGACCAGTTTGACCCAGTACGACGTGCCGTAAACGATTGCCTCGTCGTCGAAATTGTAGGCGGGGTGATGCAGGCCGGCGCTGTCGCCGTTGCCGCAGAAGATGAAGGCGCCGGGGCGCGCTTCCAGCATATAGGCGAAATCCTCGCCGCCCATCAGCGGCGACATCTCGTGCACGTTGGCCTCGCCCGCGACCTGCCCGGCGATGCGACGCGCAATTTCGGTCTCCGCGGCGTGGTTGTTCACCACGGGATAATTGCGCTTGTAGTGCAGATCGATCTTGGCACCGGTGATCTGCGCCACGCCCGCGACAACCTCGTGCACGCGCTTCTCGACCAGCTTGCGCACCTCCGGCGACAGCGTGCGAATGGTGCCCCTCAATGTCGCGGTTTGCGGAATGACGTTGCGGGCGTTGCCGGCGTGAAACTCACAGATCGAGATCACGGCCGATTCCAGCGGATCGACGCTGCGCGCGACGATCGACTGCAACGCGGTGATCACCTGCGCGCCGACCAGAACGGAATCGACGCATTTGTGCGGCCGCGCGGCATGGCCGCCGAGGCCCTCGATCATGATATCGACCTCGTCGGTCGCCGCCATGATCGGACCCGGCCGGATCGCGAACGAGCCGATCGGAATGCCCGGGCCATTGTGCATGCCGTAGACCTGCTCGATGCCGAAGCGCTCCATCATTCCGTCCTTGACCATGGCCAGGCCGCCGGCGCCGCCTTCCTCGGCCGGCTGGAAGATCACCACCGCATCACCGGCAAAATTGCGGGTCTCGGCGAGATAGCGCGCAGCACCGAGCAGCATCGCGGTGTGGCCGTCATGGCCGCAGGCGTGCATCTTGCCGGGAGTCTTCGAAGCGTAAGGCAGGTTGGTCTGTTCCTCGACCGGCAGCGCGTCCATGTCGGCACGCAGGCCGATGGTCTTGAGGCCCTCGCCGGCCGGCTTGCTGCCCTTGATCACGCCGACCACGCCGGTCTGTCCGACGCCGGTCACGACCTCATCGCAGCCGAATTCGCGCAGGCGATCCGCGACGAATGCTGCGGTGCGGTGGACGTCATACAGCAGCTCAGGATGCTCGTGGATGTCCCGGCGCCAGGCCTGAATATCGGGTTGAAGGTCGGCGACGCGGTTCACGATGGGCATGGAGGATCTCAAGCTTTGTTGAAAATACAGGACTGTCTACCATGCAAGCACCAGTCCACCCAACTGCCGGGGATCGGGGTCTAGCCTGTCCGCTCGGCATGGCCGGGCTTGTCCCGATCCGCCGTCTCTGCGTATTAGGACGGCATGTTGCATGACCATCCGGGTGGAAGCAGAATGCCAAGGCGGCTCGAAGGTGAGTTTGACTATATTGTCGTTGGGGCCGGCACGGCGGGCTGCATCGTCGCCAACCGGCTGTCGGCCGTGCCAGGCAATCGCGTCCTCATCCTCGAAGCCGGCGGCGACGACAACTGGATCTGGTTCCACATTCCGGTCGGCTATCTCTTCGCGATCGGCAATCCGCGCTCGGACTGGATGTTCAAGACCGAGGCCGAGCCTGGCCTGAACGGCCGCGCACTGGCCTATCCCCGCGGCAAGGTGATCGGCGGCTCTTCGGCGATCAACGCCATGATCTCGATGCGCGGTCAGGCCGCCGATTACGATCACTGGCGCCAGCTCGGCATGACCGGCTGGGGTTATGACGACGTACTGCCGCTGTTCAGGCGGCTCGAGGATCATTTCCTCGGCGCGAGCGAGCACCACGGCGCCGGCGGCGGCTGGCGCATCGAGGCGCCGCGGCTATCGTGGGACGTTCTCGACGCCGTCGGCGACGCCGCCGAGGAGATGGGCATCAAGCGCATTCCCGATTTCAACACCGGCGACAACGAAGGCACCAGCTATTTCCACGTCAACCAGAAGCGCGGCCGGCGCTGGTCGTCGGCACGCGGCTTCCTCAAGCCGGCGCTGAACCGCCCGAACTTGCGGCTCGAGAAGCACGTGCTGGTCGATCGTCTGATCATCGAGCAGGGCCGCGCCGTCGGCGTGCGCTTCGTCCAGAACGGCGAGATCATCGAGGCGCGTGCGAAACGCGAGGTGATCCTTTCGGCCGGCGCGATCGGCTCAGTGCAGGTGCTGCATCGCTCCGGCATCGGGCCCGCCGACTGGCTGGCCCCGCTCGGCATCGACATCGTGATGGACAAGCCCGGCATCGGTCGCAATCTCCAGGATCATCTCCAGCAGCGCGCGATCTACAAGGTCGAGGGCGTGCGCACGCTGAACGAGACCTATTACAATCTGGTCCGTCGCGGCCTGATGGGCCTCGACTACGCCTTCCGCCGCCGCGGCCCGCTGACCATGGCGCCGTCGCAGCTCGGCATCTTCACACGCTCCGATGCGACGCGCGCGCGCGCCAACATCCAGTTCCATGTGCAGCCGCTGTCGCTCGACAAGTTCGGCGATCCGCTGCACCGCTTCCCCGCGATCACGGTGAGCGCCTGCAATCTCCAGCCGACCTCGCGCGGCACCGTACGTCTCCGCGCGGCGACGCCGGACGAGAAGCCGATCATCGCGCCGAATTATCTTTCAACGGACGACGACCGCCGGGTCGGCGCCGACGCCATCCGCACCACCCGCCGCCTCATGCAGCAGAAGGCGCTGGCAAAATACCGCCCGAGCGAATATCTGCCCGGTCCCTCCGTCGGTGACGACGACGCCTCGCTTGCAAAGGCCGCCGGCGACATCGGCACCACCATCTTCCATCCCGTCGGCACGGCGAAGATGGGCGCGGTGAATGACCCGATGGCGGTGGTGGACGAGCGCCTGCGCTTCTACGGCCTCGAAGGCTTACGCATCGTCGACGCCTCGATCATGCCGACGATCACGTCGGGGAATACCAACACGCCGACCGCGATGATCGCCGAGAAGGGCGCGACGATGATCCTGGAAGATGGCAAGTAGCGCCCTACCATGATCCAAGCGCACCGCTTTTCGATCGGCCCCGCGGATGCGCAGATCGCCATGCTGCGATGGGGCGAGAGCGGAAGGACGCCTGCGCTTCTGCTTCACGGCACCGGCTTCGTCGCCGACGTCTGGGACGAGGTCGCACGCGATCTCGCCGCGACCTACACGGTCTATGCGCTCAACCGCCGTGGCCATGGCGCGAGCCACAAGCCCGGGGCCTATCATTTTCTGGACTATGCCGAAGATGTCTGCCGGGTGATCGATGCGCTCGGGCTGCGCAACGTCTACGGGATTGGCCACAGCGCAGGTGCGACCGATCTTCTGCTCGCGGCGAAACTTTTGCCCGGACGTTTCGCACGCCTGTTCGTGATGGAGCCAACTGTAATGGATCCGCGCGCTGCGCGCTCCGGAGAATTGAGCGAAGACTCCTTGTCCCGCGTGCAGGGAGCACTGCGCCGACGTGCCGAGTTCGACAGTGCCGACGCCGTATTCGAGCGCTACCGCGCCGCGCCGACGTTTGCGGACTGGACCGAGACTTCGCTTCGGGCCTATGTGCGCCATGGCTTCGCGCCGCTGGCGAACGGCCGGGTGCAGCTCTGCTGCACGCCCGAGATCGAATCGGCGATCCTGCGTCCGATCTACCAGGCGATGGAGCAGGTCTACGTCGGCGATGCGCGTGGCAATCCGTTTACCTCGCTCTCCGCGATCGACTGCCGGGTGCGGGTCACGACCGCCGCGAAGTCGGGACCGATCTACAAGGAGATGGCCTCGCGCGCCGTGTCGCTGATTCCGCGGGTCAGCACGCTGAAGTTCGACGGTGCAGGGCATTGTGTGGCGCAGGAAGCGCCGGCGATCGTGGTGAAGGCCGTGCGCGAATTCGCGACATAGCGTCGTGCCTCGATCGAAACCACCTCACGAAATCGTCATCTCATCCGGGAATAAACCCACCCCTGCCCCAATCACGTCCCCGAAGCCCAATTCCGGGCGAGAGGAGACGCGCGATGAGCGGACACGATCACGGGGACGACGGCTTAAGCCGCCGCAAGGTTCTGGAATGCATGACCTGGGCCGGCACCGGAGTGCTCTGGACCATCACGGGCGGCGTGCCGCGCTCGCTCGGCATCATTGATTCCGCGCAAGCCGCGACCGCGGCCGCGCCCGGCATGACCTTCCTCCAGATCAGCGACAGCCATGTCGGCTTCGACAAGCCGGCCAATCCCAACGCGCTCGGCACGCTGGAGGAAGCCATCAACAAGATCAACGCGATGCCGGTCAAGCCGTCCTTCATGATCCATACCGGCGACATTACTCATTTGTCGAAGGCCGCCGAATTCGACAACGCCGATCGCATCATCTCGCAGAGCAAGCTGGACGTGCACTACGTGCCCGGCGAGCATGACTTCCTCGACGAGGAGGTAAAGTTCTATCGCGAGCGCTACGGCCGCGGCACCAAGGGGGCGGGCTGGTATTCGTTCGACGCCGGCGGCGTGCACTTCATCGGCCTCGTCAACGTCGTCGATCTCAAGGCCGGCGGCCTCGGCAATCTCGGCGCCGATCAGCTCGCCTGGCTCGAGGACGACCTGCGCGGCAAGTCGAAATCGACGCCGATCGTGCTGTTTGCCCACATCCCGCTCTGGACCGTCTATCCGGAATGGGGCTGGGGCACGGAGGACGGCGGCCGCGCGCTGGAATACGTCAAGGGTTTCGGCTCCGTCACCGTGCTGAACGGCCACATCCATCAAGTGATGCAGAAGGTCGAGGGCAACGTCACCTTCCATACCGCGCGCTCGACTGCGTTCCCGCAGCCGGCGCCGGGGGCAGCTCCGTCGCCCGGACCGATGAAGGTCGAGGACGCAAAGCTGCGCGCCATGCTCGGCGTTGCCAGCGTCAACTTCAAGCAGAACGAGCAGCGGCTCGCGATCATCGACACGCCGCTCCAAGGTTGAGCAGAGCTGAACGGAAGCTGACAATGAAGACACTCAATCGCCGCGACTTCGCTGTCGACCTCGGTCTCGCTTTGGCCGCGGCTATCCTCTTGCCCGCAACAACCGCCCGTGCCGACGACATGGAAGTGCATATCGACAATTTCGTTTTCCAGCCGGCCGAGCTCAAGATCAAGGTCGGCACCACGGTGACCTGGTCCAACCGGGACGACATCCCCCACACCGTGGTGTCGGCCGGCAAGTTCAGGTCCAAGACCCTGGACACCGACGACAAGTTCTCCTTCACCTTCACCAATGCGGGCGACTACAAATATTTTTGTTCGTTGCACCCGCACATGACGGGGATGATCAAGGTTGAGTAACATCTCGAACCAAGGCGTCAACGTCTTGCCCGGCCGGTGGTCCCACGCCGGCCGGGCTCGTGTGCCCTCGGTCACACACGCCGACCAAACGAATGTGGACGAAACGAAGCAACGCGCAGAACAAGAGGCAAAGCGAGGAGCGATGCCCGCCAACGACGATTTGCAGAAGGCGCAGCGCTTCCGCGAGGCAGCGCTGCCTCATCTCGACGACGTCTACACACTCGCACGCTATCTGCTGCGCGACGCCTCCGATGCCGAGGACGCGGTGCAGGAGTGCTATCTGCGCGCGCTGAAGCATTTCGACAGCTATCGCGGGCCGGCGATGAAGCCCTGGCTGTTTGCGATCCTGCGTAACGTCTGCAACGCCGAATATGGACGGCGCGCGCACAGACACAGCGCGATCGAGGATACGCCCGGCGCCGCCGAGCAGACGCCGATCTGGCAAGAGACCGAGGCGAGCCCGGAGACGGAAGTGCTGCGCAGCCGCGACGCCGGCGCGATCCGCAAGCTGATCGACGCCCTCGCCGAACCGTTCAAGGAAACCTTCGTGCTGCGCGAGATCAGCAACCTGTCCTATCGTGAAATCGCCGAGGCCGTCGGCGCACCCGTCGGCACCGTGATGTCCCGCCTCGCACGCGCCCGCGCCATGCTGCGCGCGGCATGGATGGCGGAAGAGGAGCACTCGAAATGAACTGCGACGAAGCAAAAATGCTGCTTCACGCGCTGCTCGACAACGAGCTCGATGCGGGCCATGCACGCGAGGTCGAAGCCCATATCGCAAGCTGCCCGGCCTGCGCCGCCGAGCTTGCCTCACAACGGGAAATGCAGCGCGTGCTCGCTGACACCAATTTGCGCTACACCGCGCCGACGAGTTTGCGCATCCGGATCGAGGCTTCGCTGCCGCAGCCGCAGCGCCAACAACCGAGCCGCCGCTCCGTGCTGCGCGGCTTTGCAATGGGTTCGGCGGTCTCTGCGCTCGCCGCCTCCGGTGTCGTCGCCGTGGTGCTGCGCCAGGACGACCAGCAGCGCATCCTGTCGGAGGTCGTTTCCGCGCATCTGCGCTCGCTCCAGGCCGGCCACCTCATCGACGTGGTCTCGACCGACCAGCACACCGTGAAGCCGTGGTTCAACGGCAAGCTCGACGTCGCCCCGCCCGTGATCGACCTCACCGCGCAGGGTTTTACGCTGGTCGGCGGCAGGCTCGATTATATCGACGCACGTGCCATCGGCGCGGTCGTCTACAAGCGCCGGCAGCACGTGGTCAATTTGTTCGTGGCGCAGACCTCAAGCACCGAACATCGTCCGCCGAAGACCCAGACCATGCAGGGTTTCAACTGCCGCCGCTGGGGCGAGGGGGGCCTGAATTTCTGGGCCGTCAGCGATATCGGCGCCGACGAGCTCGCCGAGTTCGTCGACAAGTTCGAGGCGGCGATGAAGGCGAATGTGGAGGGGTAACCCTGGAGTCGTATCAGAAATTGATACAAATCCCTTGCGCATGTATCAACCAATGATACATTGCCTGAGTGATCAGGACGTTTCGGGACAAAACGACTGAGGCGGTCTTTAACGGCGAAAGCCCTAAACGCTTTCCGGCCGACCTGGTGAAGGTTGCTCGCCGGAAATTGCGCTATCTTCACGCTGCGGGCGAACTCAGCGACTTGAGGGCACCACCCGGAAACCGCCTTGAGGTCCTCACGGGCGATCGCAAGGGACAGCACTCGATCAGGATCAACGACCAGTTCCGAGTGTGCTTCGTGTGGACATCACAAGGTCCCGTTCAGGTCGAGATCGTGGATTATCACTAGGAGAATGCGACGATGGCCAAGAAACTCAAGCCCATGCATCCTGGTGAGGTTCTGCGGGAAGAATTTCTGAGCCCGCTGGACATGTCGGCAGGCGCGCTCGCCAAGACATGCGGCCTGCCGCGTACGCGTATTGAGCGGATTGCGAGTGAGCAGACCGGAATCACCGCTGACACCGCGCTTCGGCTTGCCAAAGCGCTCGGCACGACCGCTGAGCTATGGCTCAATCTCCAGAACGATTACGATATTCAGATCGCCAAACGCGATCTCGGCAAGGCTCTCGACCGCATCGAGACTGTGAACAAGCCCAAGGCGGCCTGAGGGATCAGGTTACGCCGACCGCCTCACAGCGTTGTCCACCAGCGTCTTGCCGAGCGACCAGATCGCGCCGGGGACCTTGTGGCTGCCGGCGATGACGTCGTCGAAGGCGCGCTCGATCCAGCCGCAATCTTCCTCGGTGATGGTGAGCGGCGGCAGCAGCTTGATGGTGTGGCTGCCGTGGCCGGCGACCTGGGTCAGGATCTTGTGATCTTTGAAGAGCGGCACGGTGATGAGCTGGCAGAACAGGCCCTTGTTGGCGGCCTCCAGCACGTTCCACGAAGCTCGCAGCCGCAGCGATTTCGGCGGGCCGAACTCGATGCCAATCATTAAGCCCTTGCCGCGCACTTCCTTCAACAGCTCGTAGCCGGGCACCATGCGCGTGAGCGCAAGGCGCAGCTCGGCACCGCGCTTGGCGGCGGACTCGATCAGCTTCTCGGACTCCATGACGTCGAGCGTCGCGATGCCCGCGGCCATCGCCAGGTCGTTCTTGGAGAAGGTCGAGCCGTGCACCACCGCGCGGTCCATCTGGTTGAATATCTTGTCGAAGATGCTCTTGCGCGTCAGCACGGCGCCGACCGGCACGTGGCCGCCGGACAGCGACTTCGACAGCAGCACCATGTCGGGCTCGACGTTCCAATGCTCGACCGCGAGGAAGCGGCCGGTGCGGCCCATGCCGGTCTGGATCTCGTCGGCGACGAACAGCGTGCCGTATTTCTTGCAGAGCGCAGCCGCACCCGGCAGGAACTCGTCGGTGGGCATGTTGACGCCCTTGCCCTGGATCGGCTCGACGACGAAGGCCGCCACCTCCCGCGAGGCCAGCGCCTTTTCGAGCGCGGCGAGATCGTTGAACGGGATCGAGGTGCAACCCGGCAGCAGCGGCTCGAAGCCGGTGCGGAAGTTCGAATCACCCGTCAATGACAGCGCGCCATAGGTCAGGCCGTGATAGGCATGGGCGCAATAGACGATGCCGGGCCGGCCGGTGGCGCCGCGAGCGAACTTGATCGCGGCTTCGACGCATTCGGCGCCGGAATTGGCGAAGAACGCCTTGTCGAGATAGGGCACGTACTTCAAAAGCCGCTCGGCGAGCACGCCGGCGAGCACCGAGACGTCGAACTGGACGAGGTTGGGCAGGTCGGCATCGAGCACGCTCTTGAGCGCCTCGCGCATGACAGGATGATTGCGCCCGATCGCAAACACGCCAAAGCCGGACAAAAGGTCGAGATAGCGCGCGCCGTCTCGGTCGTAGAGGTACTGCCCCTGCCCCTTCTGGAAGCCGACGTCATAGCCGATGGTCTTGAGCACCCGAACGAACTGCTCGTTCATATGCCGATTATGCAGGGCGCTGCGCTGGGCCTGACGGTCCGCGAATAGCTGAGACATGTCTGGATTTGGGCTGTGCATCCGTTACATACTTCGGTTGAGGGCCGTCTCGTCAACTGAAAACGGACCGTTGCCGAAAACGGTCTGTGCGGCCTTTTGCCCTTTTTCGGACCATCTTCGCAAGCACAGCTTTAGACCATGTTGCACTGCCAAGGAACTATCATGCGTTTAGCCCTTTACACCGGACTAATACTGACTGGCGGTTTCACCTGCCTGACCCCGGCGCTCGCCGCCGATCCGACCGGCGACTGGCGGGTTGCCGACGCCGTGGCCAACATTCGTGTCGCCCAATGCAATGGCAGCATGTGGGGCGCGGTTTCCTGGGAAAAAGAGCCCGGCGGCCACGATGAATACAATCCGGACGCGTCGAAAAAGACCAGGCCCACGCTGGGCATGGCGACCCTGATCGACATGAAGAAAAAGCCCGGCGCCGATCAGTGGGAGGGTCAGGTCTACAACGCCAAGGACGGCCAGCTCTACAGCGCGACCATCACGCCGGTTGGCACCGACCAGCTCGAGATCAAGGGCTGCGTGATGGGCTTCCTCTGCGGTGGCGAAACCTGGACCCGCGTTGGCCCGCCTATTCCCTTGAGCACCGCCAATGCCATTGCCAAGGGCATGCCGAAGTCCACCGGCGCGGCGCCGAAGGCCCCGGGAACGACGGGCGCTACGGCGGCGCAGCCTGCGCCGGCAGCCCCGAAGGCCGCCGGCACTGCCAAACCTGGTCAGAAGGGCGCCGTCGACCCGGTCGGCGACATCTGCCTACTCCCTGAGATTGCGGGGTTTGCCCATTAGCGCCGGCTGAAATAGCAGCACGGCGGCGAGCGTCGTCACCAGCGACAGCGCGAGCAGCTTGCCCATGCTGGACGTTCCCGGATGGCTCGACAGCCACAGGCTGCCGAACGCCGTCGCCGTCGTCATCGCGCTGAAAAAGATCGCACGCGTCAGGCTGGTCTGGAGCAGGTTTGTCCTGCCCGAGCGCCAGGCCACGACATAGTAGATCTTGAAGGCCACGCCGACGCCGAGCAGCAGCGGGAACGCGACGATATTGGCGAAGTTGAGCGGCAAGCCGATCAGCACGCAGATCTCGAGCGTTACCGCGCCGGCAACCAGGAGCGGCACCAAGGTCATCAGCACGTCGACGAACCGGCGCAGCGTGATCCACAGCAACAGGCCGATCACCAACAGCGCATAGATTCCGGCATGGATGAACGCCTTCACCACGGTGTCGCCGGATTTCAGGATCGAGACCGGGCCGCCGATCGCTGTCGGCTCGGCAACGAGCACGGCCGCCGCAAATTTGCGCAGCGTGTCGTTATCGTTGGGATCACCTTTGGGCAGCGCCTCGACGCGGATGATGCCGTCTTTGCTCTTCCAGGCGCTGATGAGGTCGGGTGGCAACGACTTCAGGGTGACCGGCTCGGCCTGCATCGCGTTCCGGAGCTGGTCGAACACGATCTTCATCGGCGCGACGAACACGTCCTGCGCCTTGTTCCGCGTAGCCTCGTCGCCATTGGCGAGCTTTTCCAGCGCGTCCGCGAGCCGACGCGAGGCGACTGCACCCGGGCCCTTCGCATCGCCTGCGGTCCGGCGCAGATTGTCGATCGAGGATTTCAGCGAATCGACGTTCTCCTTGTCCGTCGGCGCCGCGTCGATCTGGTCAGGATTGAGCGCAGGGTTCAGAACCTTGGCGCCCTGTGCAAGCAGTTTCAGCTTCGGCGGCTGGTCCTCAGGGACGAAGCTGTTGAGAGACATCACCCGCAGCACTTCGGGCACCTTCTCCAGCTTCGCCTCCACCTGCTTTGCCTGCTCCTCCGACGTGGTCATCACGTTGATGGCATTGGCGCCGGTGTTGGGATCCTTGCGCAAATCGAGGAAGGTCGCGATCGATTCGGCCTTCGGATTGCGCAGGTTCATCGGGTTGAAGTCGAACTTCATGAAGTAGAGCAGCGGCAGGCCGGCGACCGCGAGAAAGATCGTACCACCGACGACCAGCACGCGGTGCTTCTCAAGGAAGTGATCGAGCGGCGCCAGGAAGGCGTAGCCGACCGGCTCCTTCTCGCCGGGCGGATTCAACAGCTTCAGCATCGCCGGGAGTACGGTGATGCTGGTGAGGAACGCGACCAGCATGCCGACGCCGGCGATCTGGCCGAGCTCCGATATGCCCTTGTAGTCGGTCGGCATGAAGCAGAGGAAGCCGGCCGCGGTTGCCATCGCCGCCAGCGACAGCGGTATTGCCGAGCGCTTCGCGGCCAATACCAGCGCACCCGAAAGGTCGTTATGCTTATAGCGCTCGGAGCGATAGCGGACGCTGTACTGAATGCCGAAATCGACGCCGAGGCCGACGAACAGCACGGCGAACGCGATCGACAGCAAATTGAGCGAGCCCACCATCATCAGACCGGCGGCGGTTGTCAGCGCAAGACCGACGAAGAGATTGACGAACACCGCGAAGATGATCTTCGCCGAATGCAGCGCCAGCCACAGAATTAGCAGCACGACCAGAACCGTGCCGATGCCGTTGACGACAGCGCCTTCCTGGACGGTTGCATATTCCTCGTTGGCGATCGGGACCGGACCGGTCAGCCGCACGCGCGCCTGGTATTTGGTTGCAAACTCCAGATCGGCTGCGGCCTTGCGGATCGCGTCGGTGGCGCCCTTGCCGGGCTCCAGCGCGTTGTAGTCGAGGATCGGCTTGAACTCGATGAAGGCGCGCTTGTCCGAATCCGTCAGCGGCTCGTCACTGACGAGCTCTCGCCAGGAGAAGCTCGCACTGCCCTTGTTGAGCACGGTCTCAACCGTTTGTGCGATCTGGTTGAAGGGCCGTTCGGTGTTGTCGAGCTTCACTTGCCCGCGCTTGACGCCGGCAAGACCCGTCTCGAGCGCACCGGTCAGGCCGCGGATCGAGGGATCGCCCGCCATGATCTCGATCAGGGGTGCGGCGGATTCGAACTGGCTCGTGACCTTGGCGACCTCCTCGGTCGGCAGGAACAACAGGCCGTTCTTCTCGAAGAACTCGCCGGTGCCGAGCTGTTGCATCGACTGGAAGTCGGTTTTGTCGTCCTTCAGCTTGGCATAGAGCGCGTCCGACGCCGCAGTCGCCATCTCCGGCGTTTTGGCTTCGACCACCGCCGTGATCGTCGCATCGCGGTCGAAAGCGCGATCGAATTGCTGGTCGCGTTGGCGCCAGTCCAGATTTTGGGCAATCAGCGAATTGATGTCGGTGTTGATGGCGAAGTGATGGACCGTGTAGTAGCCCGCCCCCACCGCCAGCAGGAGCCCGAGAACGACGACGATGGGGGCAAACCGGGTGCAGGCCCTGACGATGGCAACGACTACGCTTTGCAGCACTTCTTTTCTTTCTGCGTTAACAGCTTCCCGGAAACGCCCGCTGTTTATCGGAGTTCCCGGGCGAAACCTATTGCTGTTTTGAGTGGCTCTTTCCGCCAGGAGGTTCGAGCTGAACGGCGGGAGGCCGTGGCAAAATCATGCGGGGCGGTCGGTATAGCCGAGGAGTTGAGGCGGGAAAGTGACCGAGGGCCGCGCACAAAATGTCGCCGTTTTGCCGACCGGAACGTTCTTTACTATAGTACCGCAAATGGATCCTGCAGGGGAACCAAAGTTCATGGGCCCCCTTTCCTTGCTGCCGATTTTTTGACACAAAGTATTGCGCCTTCCATGTGTACCCGCATGGGCGACGGCTGCGTTGCCGAAACCGATGGTGCGGATATTGCAGCTCATTGGTATCCGGGTGCTCCGGGGACTCAAGATGCGGATCGGTGCAACTTGCGTGATGGACGACCAATGGAAGTTTATCTGGCGCAATCGCGCGGTTTTTGCGCGGGCGTAGTGGGTGCAATGGGGAGCCTGAAGAACAAAGCCGAAACCACGGTGTCCAAGGACATTACCTGGGCACTTCAGGCCCGCTTTACAGATATTCAAGGCCCGGACATCCGGGATATCTGCTATGCGACACAGAACCGCCAATCTGCGGTAAGGAACTGGAGCAAGCTGGTCGATATGATCTTGGTGGTGGGCGCTGCCAATAGCTCGAACCGGCTCCGCGAAATCGGCACTGAGGCCGGCGTCGCGAGTTATATGATTGCCGACGGCAGCGCGCTCGATCCGGAGTGGTTGAAAGATGCCAGGACCGTCGGCGCCACGGCCGGCGCTTCGGCGTCCGGGGTACTCGTGGATGACGTGATCGAAAGCGATGCGGCGGATCGGACCGGTACAGGTCTCGGTGCTGCCGGGCCGCGAGGAGAACATCGAATTTCGGCTTCCGGCCCAACTGGCTGCGAGCTGACCCACCCGAATTTCAAGCCCAGAAAGAAAACTCGTAATGGCTATCCCCTTCTTCAAGGAAATGCGTATCGGCGGCTATTTGATCAAGCAGAAGCTGCTTGGCCGCAAGCGCTATCCGCTCGTGCTGATGCTGGAGCCGCTATTTCGCTGCAACCTCGCCTGCGTCGGCTGCGGCAAGATCGATTATCCGGACGCGATCCTCAACCGCCGCATGAGCGCGCAGGAGTGCTGGGACGCAGCCGATGAATGCGGCGCGCCGATGGTCGCCATTCCCGGCGGCGAGCCGCTGATCCACAAGGAGATCGGCGAGATCGTGCGCGGCCTCGTCGCGCGCAAGAAGTTCGTCTCGCTCTGCACCAACGCGCTGCTGCTCGAGAAGAAGCTCGATTTGTTCGAGCCCTCGCCCTATCTGTTCTTCTCGGTGCATCTCGACGGCCTGAAGGAGCACCACGACAAGGCGGTGTCGCAGAAGGGCGTGTTCGATCGCGCCGTCTCCGCGATCAAGGCGGCCAAGGCCCGCGGCTTCACCGTCAACGTCAACGCCACCATCTTCGACGGCCATCCGGCCGAGGAGATTGCAAAATTCCTCGACCTCACCGTCGAGCTCGGTGTCGGCGTCTCGATGTCGCCGGGCTATGCCTATGAGCGTGCGCCCGACCAGGAGCACTTCCTCAACCGCACCAAGACCAAGAAGCTGTTCCGCGACGTCTTTGCGATGGGCAAGGGCAAGAAGTGGAATTTCATGCATTCCGGCCTGTTCCTCGACTTCCTCGCCGGCAACCAGGAATACGAGTGCACGCCCTGGGGCATGCCCGCGCGCAACATCTTCGGCTGGCAGAAGCCCTGCTATCTGCTCGGCGAAGGCTACGCGAAGACCTTCAAGGAGCTGATGGACACCACCGATTGGGAGACCTACGGCACCGGCAAGTACGAGAAGTGCGCCGACTGTATGGCCCATTGCGGCTACGAGCCGACGGCGGCGACCGCAGCCATCAGCCACCCGCTGAAGGCGATGTGGGTGTCGCTGCGCGGTGTCAGGACCACGGGTCCGATGGCGCCCGAGATCGACATGACCAAGCAGCGCCCTGCGCAGTACATCTTCTCGGCGGAAGTGCAGAAGCGCCTGTCAGAGATTCGCAAGGACGAGGCTGCCGCCGCGCAGGAGAAGGCCGCACGGAAGGCTTCGACGGCGGCGTAAGCGCGCAAGTCGGCCTTGTAGCCCGATCAAAAAACAAAGGCCCGGTCGCCAATGGCGAACCGGGCCTTTTCTTTTGTCGGATCGGAAAACCGCTCAGGCCGCCTCGGAGACCAGAGCCTCGCTCTCGACGAGCTCGGTGCCGATCAGGAAGTCGCGGCAGCCGCGCAAGCTGCGCAGCGCGCGGTTGAAATCGATACCGGTCGAGACCAGTCCATGCAGCGCTGTCGGATTGCGCGCGATGCCGCGCAGCACGGCCAGCACGTCGATCTGGCCGTTCGGCTTGATGGCGGCGCGGGCGAGCGCCGGCAGCGCGCGATGGGCGGGATCGCTGATGACGCGGACCGCGGCGAACGGCAAGCCGGCTTCGGCGGCGTAGGCCGCCGCGATGTGGCTTTCCATGTCGACGGCGGCCGCTCCGGTCTCCGAATGCAGCGCCGCCTTGCAGGAGCGCCCCGTGACCACTTCCTCGGCACCGGCGAGGCTGCCGCGCACCACGCGGCGGCGCCCCGACGTCAGGCGGTCGATGAGGTCGTCGCCGAGCGACAGCCCGGCGGCCCAGCGGGTGTCGCCGGCGAGCACTTCGGTCGCCAGCACGACGTCGCCGGAGCGCAGCGTCGGGTCGAGGCCGCCGGCCACGCCAAAAGAGATCACGCCGCGAATCGTCTCAGGATCCAGCACCGTCAGCAGCGCCCGCAACTGGGTCGGGCTACTCGACGAACAGATGACCGCCATTCCGGGCCCGGCCGCGATGCGGGCCTCCTGAACCAGTCCGGTCACGATCAATATCGGCCGCGGATCAATGGCATTGCCCGCGGTAAAGTAGTCCCCCGTCCCCAAAGTCACATTCCGACCCCTACCACCCTGCTGTTGGTGTCCCTCAAGTTCCGATACCGGGCCAGCGCCCACAGCGGGAAGAACTTCGGGTAACCATGGTACCGCAGATAGAACACGCGGGGGAAGCCTGTGGCGGTATACCGCTGCTCGTCCCACAGTCCTTTTTTGTTCTGTGTTGCAATCAGGTACTCCACCCCGCGGGCGACGGCCGGGTGATCGACCTCGCCGGCAGCCATAAGGGCAAGCAAGGTCCATGCCGTTTGCGAGGCGGTCGAGGGGGCGGCCTCCCAGCCGGCGTAGTCCAGGCGGTAGCTGACGGCGTCCTCACCCCAGCCCCCGTCCTGGTTCTGGATCGAGGCCAGCCAGCCGGCCGCCTTGCGCATCATCGGGTCGTCGTGACGGACACCGGCCATGTTGAGGGCGCACAGCACCGACCAGGTTCCGTAGATGAAGTTCATGCCCCAGCGGCCATACCAGGACCCTTCCGGGTGCTGGGTCTTGCGGAGGTAGGCGATCCCGTCGGCGACGTGCTTGCTGGTCTTCGCGGTCTCGCCGAGCTGGGCCAGCATCGAGACACAGCGCGCGGTGACGTCCTCGGTCGGCGGATCGAGCAGCGCGCCATGGTCGGAGAACGGGATGTTGTTCAGATAATATTCGAGGTTGTTGACGTCGAAGGCAGCCCAGCCGCCGTCGTCACTCTGCATGCCCTCAATCCACTCCCGGGCACGGTCGATCGCGGAATCATAACCGGCCGCATTGTGCTCACGGCGCATGCGGTCCATCGACATCACGACCACCGCGGTGTCGTCGAGATCGGGATAATGGGCATTGTTGTACTGAAAGGCCCAGCCGCCCGGACGCACATTGGGCCGCTTCACCGCCCAGTCGCCCTTCACCGCGAGCTCCTGCTTCGGGATCAGCCAGTCGAGGCCCTGCTTAGCGGCAGGCACCGCCTTGTCACCGCCGGCTTCCAGCAGCGCGTGCGCGGTCAGCGTCGTGTCCCACACCGGTGAGACGCAGGGCTGGCAATAAGCCTCGTCGTCCTTGATCACGAGCAGCTTGTCGATGCCCCGGCGCGTGATCGCACGCGGCGGAAAATTCTCGTCCTTGCCGAGCGCGTCGTACATCATGACGATGTTGGCCATCGGAGGATAGATCGCACCCATGCCGTCCTCGCCGTTGAGCCGATCCTCGGTGAAGGCGAGCGCCGCGTCGATGGCACGCTTGCGCAGGCTCTTGGGAAACATCGGCTCGACCACACGCAGGATGTGGTCAAGCGCGCGGAACAGCGCGAACCAGGCCAGGCTCTGGTGCGGCGCCTTGGCAGTCATGCCGATCGAGCGCGGATCCTGGAGGAACAGCTCGTCGATGCCGACAGCCTTCGGATTCCTCGCGCGCGGCTTGAGCGCTGCGAGCACCATCAACGGCACCATGGTGGTGCGGGCCCAGTAGGAGATCTTGTTGAGATGGAACGGCGACCAGAACGGCAGCAGCACGATTTCGATCGGCAGCACCGGCACGGCGCGCCAGGTCACGATGCCGTACATCGCAAGCAAGAAGCGCGTGAAGACATTGCTGTTGATCGCGCCGCCGCGGGCGTGGATTGCCTCGCGCGCACGCACCATGTGCGGGCTGTCAGTGGAATCGCCGATCATCTTCAGCGCGAAATACGCCTTCACGCTGGCACTCATGTCGAACTCGCCGTCATGCACCAGCGGCCAGCCGCCATGAGCCCCCTGAACGCGGCGAAGATAATTGGCGATCTTGGCCTCGAGCACGGCATCGACCGGCTCGGCAAGATAATGACGAAGCAGGACGTATTCGGCCGGAATGGTGCAATCGGCCTCGAGCTCGAACACCCAATGGCCGTCGGATTGCTGGAAGCCGAGGACGCCTTCGATGGCCGACGCAATGCTCGAGTCCAGGTTCCTGGAGTCCAGGTTCCTGGAGTCCAAGTTCATAGATTCTCGGGCTTCGCGGTTGGTCGCGTTCACGGACTCCATCTCGCTCGATTGCTCCGTTAGTCGATTGAAATTGACCGAAATTGACCGGGGACAAATGCCCGTCAGGGCCGCCTGTCAGTATCCCTTGGCGGCCAGAACCAGATCGGCGGCGCGATCGCCGGATCGGACCGATCCCTCGATGGTTGCAGGCAATCCCGTAGCAGTCCAATCGCCTGCAAGAAACAGGTTTTTGAACGCAGTGACCGGCCCCGGGCGCAGGGCATTCTGCGCCGGCGTCGCCGCAAATGTGGCACGGCGCTCGCGCACGATCTGCCAGGGGGGCAGCTCGCCGGAAACACCGCCGGCCTTGCAGACATCGTTCCAGATCACCTGCGCGAGTTCCTCGCGCGGCATGTCGACCAGGCGGTCGCCGTTGCTGATGGTGACCGAAAGCCGGTTCGGGAACGCAAACAGCCACTCCACGACGCCGCCGATCACGCCGAGGATCGGAGCTGATCCCGCTGGCGGCTCAACGCGGAAATGCGCATTCACGATGGCGCGGAATTCGGTCGGCGTCTTCAGGCCGGGCAGCAGGTTGGAGGCGGCGCGCGGCGGCACCGCCATCACGACGACGTCGCCCGCGCCGATCTGGATCAGATCCTCGCCGCCGAAATTCAGCGCGCCGACCTTGCCGTCATTGGTCGCGAAGGAACGCAGTTCGTGGCCGAGTTGAACGGAGTGCCCGCGCTCGGTCAAGAATTTCACGGCGGGCTCGATCAGAACGTCACTGAGTCCGTCGCGCGCGATCAGGGGGCGGCAGGCCTGCCCGCCGGCGAGCAGCGTCTCGCGCACGATCGCGCCGGCAAGCCCCGCCGAGCCTTCGGGAGGATCGACGTTGAGCGCTGCGAGCAGCAGCGGCTGCACCAGGCGCTGATAAAGCACGCCCTCGCAGGGAATGGATTTGCCGACCAGCGTCTCTTCCGACGCCCAGATCAGCGGCGCCAGCTTCAGATAATCGGTGAGCCCGGTGTCGGGAACGCGGCGACTCTCGTCGAGCACCCAGGTCGGCAGCCGACCGTCGCCGAGATCGATCTGCCAGCGCTGCCCGGTCGTGATATCGACGAAGGGAAACTGCGCGCGCTCCGGTCCGACCAGGCCCGCCTCGGTGCCGATCGATCGCGCATAGGCGCGCGCATGGCTGTTACCCGACAGCAGCAGATGATTGCCATTGTCGATGGTGAGATTGGTGGCGCCGTCGAAATACGAACGGCAGCGGCCGCCGGCGTAGTGCGTCGCCTCGTGCACGGCGACCTTGAAGCCGGCATTGGCGAGCCGCACGGCAGCGGAAAGGCCGGAAATTCCGGCGCCGATGATATGAGCTGTTTTTTGCATCAGATGAGAGCGTAACGGAGCAGGATCAAGATGCGCGTGACTTTCGACACACGCACCGGCTCTCGCGGCGCGTCGAAACCGCGCGCGATCAGGAGGTCCAGAATGGCATGGTAGTATTTCGACATCATCCGCGGCGCGCGCACCGCGCGGCGGCGGTTGCGGTTCATGATCTCGTCCGACTTTTCGAAATACACCTTGGCGCGCTGCGCCAGCGGCAGGCAGACCTTCGGCAGCGCGCGCTCGAGGATCACGCGGTCCGGATCGTTGGAGGTGATGCCGGCATGCAGCAGCGCCTCGCGCGGCAGATAGAGCCGGCCGAGACCCGCGTCCTCGTCAATGTCGCGCAGGATATTGGTGAGCTGGAGCGCCCGGCCAAGATGATGGGCGAGCTCGACGCCGTCTTCTTCCGGCAGGCCGAACACCCGGACCGACAGCCGCCCCACGGCGCTCGCGACGCGATCGCAATAGAGATCCAGCGTCGCCATGTCGGGCGCGCGGATGTCCTGCGGCACGTCCATCTCCATGCCGTCGACGATGGCGAGGAAATCCTCGCGCTTGAGGCCGAAGTTCTTCACCGAGGCGACGTAGTCCTTCAGCCGCGGCGGCGGGTTGCCCTGGTAGAGCGCATCGATGTCGTTGCGCCACGCCTGAAGTGCGGCGAGCCGCTCGTCGCGCGGGCCATCGGAATCGGCGATGTCATCGACCTGACGGCAGAAGCTGTAGATCTGGAACATTGCTTCGCGCTGGTCGTGCGGCAGGATGCGCATCGCGGCGTAGAACGAACTGCCGGATGCGGTCGAGCCATAATTGGCGCCGGGCGAGGTCGCCTCAAGCGTCATGTGCAGTCCCCGGTCTGGAAATGGCCTTACGTCCGATCGCGCGGCGGCCGACTTCGCCGATCATGCCGGCGAGGCTGAAGGTGAGGAGCTCGAACTTGTTCAGGTGCACGCGCTCGCGCAGGGGATCGCGCACCTTCAACAGACGCACGATGCGGTCGGCATAGGCCTGGATCACCGAGACTTCGACGCCGAGGCGGAAGTCCCTGATCTCCGCGCTGAGCGACCTGCCCTCGTTGAGCAGCGCTTCGTTGCGCACGGCAAGCGCCTGAAGGCAGGCCAGCATCGCCGGCGGCGATTGCGTCAGCCCGAGCTGCTCGACCGAGGCGCCGCTTGCGGCCAGCGCATCGCGCGGCAGATAGACGCGGTTGAGCTCGCGGAAATCCTTGCCGCAATCCTGAAGGTGGTTGTTGATCTGCAGCGCCGCGCAGAGCGCATCCGACGCGGCCCAGGTCGACGTGCTCTCGCCATGAACGTCGAGCATGAAGCGGCCGACCGGCATCGCCGAGTAGCGGCAATAATGGATGACCTCGTCCCAGTTCTCGTAGCGTAGCTTGGTCACGTCCATGCGGAACGCGATGAGCACGTCGAGTGCGTGGCGCGGCGCCATGCCGCGTTCGGCCAGTGCGCGCCGCAAGCTGACGGCCTCGGCCTGGGTGTCGCCCGTGCCGAGCAATTCCGCCTCGAGCAGGTCGAGATAAGCGAGCTTCTCGTCGCCCGGCAGCGTGGCGTGGTCGGCAATGTCGTCGGCGGTGCGGACGAAATTGTAGTACGCCAGGATCAAGGCGCGATGACGCGGATGAATGATCCAGGACGCGACGGGAAAATTCTCGTCGCGCTCACCCTTGCCGGATCGCAATTCGCTCGCAGAGGTCATCGAGGGCTGGTCTACAATCGTTTGGACAGGAAGGGCTTTTTCGCTCGCGCGGGCTCATGCCGGCGATGCCGCCGCGGCCCCCATATAGGGGAATACGGCCGCAAAACCAATCCTGTCTCTCGATGGCTGCCCTTCCGGATCCGGCCCGAAAAGGCGACCCCGGGGCCGCCCTTGTGGGCCAGTGGCCGAGCTTACTGGTTGTGGTTCTTCAGGACCTGGTCGCAGGCCTGCGAAATCTTGGCCCGGTTTTCCTTGAGGCAGGCCAGAACGGTGAAATCGCCCTGATCGATGACCGGCCGGCAGAGCTTCTGCACATCGCGCGAGCAGGCCTTCTGCTCGGCGTCCGTGCCGCGCCCTTGCTGGGCGAACGCTGCGGTCGAGAGGGAGGCCGACAGCAAGGTGAGAGCGACGAGAAGCTTACGCATTGTATTCCTTCATTCTGACGGCAGAATCGCGCCGATCCCGGACCACATAGGGGGACGACCGGAAACGGATTGTTCTGATGGCAAGTTGCCGCGGAAAGTGCGGCCTCGGAGAAGGCACAAGCACTGGTAAATGCGGCCAAATTGGCGCCAGATCCACCAAATCAGGTCTTCCCTGCACCTTCTCTGGCAAATGTAAGAGATTGATACTACGTCATAATTCAGGCACGCCGCGTTTTGCTGCGCACCTGTTGCAGAGCTGCATCTCTCGACCCGGCCTTGGGCGCCAGAAACATGCCGAAACACCGCAAATCGCGAGGTCGGAGCATGGCGCGAGGCGTCGTGAACCGCCATCTCTGGCAGTCAGGCATTGAACCTGACACTGGCTCGGAACACTAAACTTTCGATGTGGCGAGACGTTCTTGGTGAAAAGCGGGCGTCCTTCTAAAACGGGATATTTTGAGATGAAATTCTTTGGGCGATCTGGACAGGCAATCAAGGCGGCCGGCATCGGGGCTGCGCTGCTCTTCTCAGTTTCGGCAAGCCAGGCTCAGTCGTCCGGACCATTTGCAGGTTTCGAAGGCGCGTGGACCGGCACCGGCACGGTGTCGCTGTCCGACGGCTCCACCGAGCGCATCCGCTGCAAGGCGGACTACAAGGTCGCCGGTACCGGTCTCAGCCTCAAGCAGGCGTTGCACTGCGCGTCCGACAGTTACAAGTTCGACCTCACCAGCGACGTGACGAGCCAGGGCGAGCGCATCTCCGGCAATTGGAGCGAGGCCAACCGCAACATCTTCGGCAATTTGCAGGGCACCGCCGGCGGCGGCCAGATCGAGGTGTTCGTCGAGGCCAACGGTTTCGCCGCCAATTTGTCGCTGCGCACCAATGGCACCAAGCAGACGGTGCAGATTTCCTCCAAGGGCGAGATCCGCGGCGTCAACATCACGATGACGAAGGGCTGATAGCCTTCACGCTTCCCAGACTTCAGATCAAAACAAACCCCTGGCTTTCGCGAGCCAGGGGTTTTTCTTTTATCAGAATATGGTCGATCGTTCGTCGCGATCGATTCAGATCGCGCGCTTGTCAGCGCCCTGAAGCTTGGCGTGCAGATTGATCAGCCACATCGCCGTCGGCCGCAGGATGAAGAGATCGGCGACGAGGGCCATGACCATCGAGAAGGCGCTGAGCCAGCCGAACAGCCGCAGCGACGGCAGGTCCGAGAACACGGTGACGACGAGGCCGCAGGCCAGCACCAGCGTCGTCAAGATCAGCGCCGGGCCGACCAGCACGGTCGCGCGCTCCACCGCGAGCGCCGAACCGACGCCCGGCTTGCTCTCGAGCCTGAGGCGGTTGAGGAAGTGGATGGTTGCGCTCAGCCCCAGGCCGAACGAGACGGTCAGCGCCACGACACTGGCGAATTGCAGGCCCTCGTCCATTGCCCACAGCACCGTTCCCGACATCACCACCGGGAAGATGCCCGGCAGGATGCAGGCGAACATCACGACCCAGGAGCGGAAGGCGAGGCCGATGAAGATCGCGACCAGCGCGAATTCGACGGTGAGCCCGCGATTCAGCTTCTCGATCATGCCGGCCGAGTTGCGCGCCGCGATCGCGGCAAGACCCGTCACCGCCACCTCGTAGCCGGGGTGCTTCTTGCGAACGGCGTCGAGCTCGGAATCGAGCTTGTCGACAATCGGCAGGAGCTGGCTGGAATCCTTGTCCGGCACGCGGCCGGCCACCAAGACCGCATCCTGTTGGGCATCGATGAAACGCCGCACCAGATGCTCAGGAATGACGCTGACATATTCCTTCAGCGTCGCGACGTCGGCGGTGCCGGCCTTGTCCGCAAGCCAGCGGCGCAGAGTCTCGACCGACCAGACGTTGCCGACACCAGCCGCCTTCTCCACGGTCGCGTGCACGTCCGCGATTGTTTGCAGCGTCTCCGGCGAATAGAGCGTTTCATCCTTGGGGAACTTGATCAGCACGTTGATCGGGTTGGCGCCGGTGAGCTTGGCATCGAGCCGGTCGCTGGCGGCGACGGCCTGGCGCTTGTCCGGCACCTGGTCGGCGAGCCGGTAGCGCGGCTCCAGATTGGCGTAGATGACGCCGAGGCCGGCGACGAACACCACCGCGATCAGACTGAACAGGCCGGGGCGGCCCACCATGCGCACCGCGATCCAGTAGCAGAAATTGCGCAGTGCCTGCACACCCGCATCGGCACTCTGGAATTTGGTCGCGAACGTCTGCTCGTTGCGCACCAGCAGTACGCCGAACACCGGCACCAGTGACAGCACCGCGACCAGAGCGATCATGGTTGCGGCGAGACCCGCCTCGCCGAATTTGCGGATCAGGTCGGAGTCGGAGAACTGGAGCGCAATGAACGAAATGCCGGCGGTGCCGTGCGTCAGCACGCAGGCCGGCCCCACCACCAGCACCGCGTTCTTGAACGCGGTATACTTGTCCTGACCTGCGATCAGCCGGTCGCGCGCCGCGAAGGTGAGCTGCATCGAATCGGAGAAGCTGATGACCATGATGAGCGGCGTCATCACGTTCAGGAACATGTTGAGATTGAAATTGGCCCAGCCGAGCGCGCCGAGCGCCAGCAGGATCGCGATCATCGGCGGGAACGCCGCCGCCACCATGAACGAAACCTTGCGGAAGAAGATGATGGCGATGACGCAGCCGGCGAGAATGCCCAGGATGTTGTAGGTGAGTCCGTCGCGCTCGACCGCGTTGCGGATCTCGAGCTGCATGACCGGCACGCCGGAGAGCTGCACGTTGAGCCCGGTGTCGCTGAGGTCTTCCTTCATCAGCGCGCGGATGTCGGCGACGGTCTTGGTCAGCTTGTTGGAGGCGACCACCTCCGGATCGAGCGAAAGCACGATCAGCGCCAGCGTGCCGTCCTCCGACAACAGCTTGCCGCGAATGATCTCGTTGTTTTTGACGGTCTCGATGAACTTGTCATAGGCCTCGCCTTCAGGCAGGTCGGCCGGGAACAGCGCGGCCGGCAGCTTGCCCGGCGCCGGCGCCTGACGCGCGGAGAACAGCGAGACCAGGCCGCGCGTGCCCTCGACCAATTGCATGTCGGTGACGAAGTCGCGCAGCTTCTCGAGGTTTTTCCGCGCCAGCAGGGTCTTGCCCTCGACCACGACGAGGACGTCGAACTCCTCGGCCGGGAACTTCTTGGTCACCTCTTCATACTGGTGGAATTCGCGGGAATTGGAGCGGAAGAGCTGCGACAGCGAATCGTCGATCTTGATCCGGTGAATGCCGAACACGGCGCCGATGATAAGCACGAGCAGGACGATGCAGGAAACGATCGGTGCCCGGACGGCGATCAGCCCGATGCGCTCAAGCCCGAAGGCGATCGAGGACGCAGGTCCCTGCTCGACCTTCTCGACATGAACCTCATTCTCACGGTGCTTTTCGAGCATGCCTTGTCCAGTTCCTAAATCGGCTCGGTCTGTGAGCTTGTTGCGCCCCGCGAACGGCTTGAAAATGCCATACCAATGGGAGGCTTGCCTTTGAAAATGCGCGGAAAATCGCCGCGAGGGGTTTAGCAGGACAATCACCCTTCTCGCAAGCAGGCGAAGTGTGGCCAAATCGATCAAGATGTGGCGATTTTGCCGTAATGCCCGTCATAAGGGCAAAGCCATGCCAATTCGACGCGGCGCGCGGTCCGCGCTCTCGTCTTTCAGCGCCACGCCGGTGACCTCCCGGGCCAGCCCTTCGCGAACCAGCCAGGCGATCTTGAAAGCAGCCTCGTCATAGCTCAAACCCGCCTTGTGGATGTTCGACACGCAATTGCGCTCGGCATCGGTGCGGCCCGGCTTCGGTGCGAAAGTCAGATAGGCGCCGAGGCTGTCGGGCGCCGACAGGCCCGGCCTCTCGCCGATCAGCGTCAGGACCATGCGCGCACCGAGAATGGCACCGATCTCGTCGCCGAGCGCGACGCGCACGCCTGAGGCGACGACGACATGGCCGATCGCGACATCATCGTCGGCTGCGAGCAGCCGCACCAGACGTGTCATCAGCGCGGCCGCATGGGCGTGGACCGCTGCCGCCGACAGGCCGTCGCCGATCACGACCACAAGTGGGCACGGCCCCGAGGCACTTCGCGTCAGAGCCTCGACTGATCCGGCATCGAGCTGCCTGCCCAGATCGGGACGCCGCAAATAGTCCCTGCGCTCGACCGCCCGGCTCCGTGCCTCGGTGGCGACGAGGCCAAGCGCGCGGAGATCGGCGACCAGTCGCGGCGCGTCGAAGGCGGCATGCACGGCATCGCGGGCACGGGCATGGTCCAGCGTGAAGTCGAGCAGCGCGCGCGTCGGCACGCTCGCGCCGCTGCGCCCGAGTGCGACGCGCGCAGGCGTGAGCGACCGCAGATCGAGGGTCGGGCGGCGCGGAATGGCCGGGTCAGACATGTTGCGTCATTCGGCGGGAACGGAAGCCTCGCGCAGCCGCAGCGAATAGTTCGACGCATTCGTCTCGCCGCTCGATGCTTCACGCGCGAAGGTGATGAGATGATGCGCAATCAGGGTGCAGCCGATCAGGCCTTCGAGATCGCCGCGCTTGATGCGCCCCAGCGCGAACTTCCAGAACACGCGCTTGTAGTCGCCGAGCACGCCGACCTTCCAGAAGATATTTCGCAGCATGACGAGGCCGCGCCTGATGTTGGGCCAGGTCTTCATCTCGTCCGGCGTCGGCACCTTCAGGCGGTGCACGTAAACGTGGTCGCATTGATATTGGAAGCGCGCGTAGACCTTCTCGGGCTCGTAGGCGACGGCCATGGCGTGCTTCCAGGATGCGACGACGTCGTCATAGGGCAACAGGAAGTTGACATTGGAATCGCGGCCGTCGTCCTCGACCAGGCGTCCCTCGCGCTCCAGGCGGTCCCACAGCGGCGTCTTCGGCAGCGCCTGAAGCAGATTGATGGTGAGAAGCGGAATCTGGGACTCCTCGACGAAGTCGAGCAGCACCTCGGACGTGTTCGGCTTGTCAGTGTCGAGCCCCATGATGATGCCGGACACGACCTCCATGCCGTAGGAGTTGATGGTCTGCACGCCCTCGAGGATCGGGACCATCATGTTGTGGTCCTTGTGCATCGCCTTCAGCGCATCGGGGTCGGGCGTCTCGATGCCGCAGAAGATGGTGACGAAATAGGCCTCGCGCATCTTCTCGAGGATTTCGGGCCGCTTGGCGATATTGAGCGTCGCCTCGCAGGCGAGCCGCACCACGTAGCCGGTCCTCTTCTGCCATTCGATCAGGTGCGGCAAGAGGTCCAGCGCCGCCTTGCGGTTGCCGATGAAATTGTCGTCGACAAAATAGACCGTGTCGGTCATGCCGCATTCGCGCAGTCGGTCGAGCTCGGCGATGATCTGCTCGGGCGATTTGAGGCGCGGGTTGCGGCCGTAGAGCCCGGGGATGTCGCAGAATTCGCACTGATAGGGACAGCCGCTGGAATACTGGATGCTGCCGAGAAAGTATTTCTTCACGTCGGCGAGCTCGTAGGCCGGGATCGGAAACTCCGTCATCGGCACACGGTCCTTGGTGGTCAACACCACCTGGGCCTCGGGACGCGAGATGTCGCGCGACAGGATCTCGAACAGCTGGTTGGTGGCGTCGCCGAGTTCGCCGACATGGAGATAGTCGAACGACGGATAATAGTCCGGACAGGCGCTGACCGAGGGACCGCCGAGCGCGACCGGCAAGTCGTATTCATGGGCGCGCCGGCAGATATCGTTCATGTGCTGGCGCTGGATGTGCATGCCGCTGACGAAGACCGCCTCCGCCCATTCGAACTCCTCCTTCGTCGTGCGGCGAAGGTTCTCGTCAACGAATTTGACCTGCCATTCCCTGGGTAGATAGGCCGCGAGCAGCAAAAGCCCCTGCGGCGGCATGAAGGCGCGGACGCCATCCGTCAGGGGATAGGAATGCTCGAACGTTCCGAACGACGATGTGTATCGCGGAAACACGCAGAGAATTCGCCGGGAGGTACCGTTACTTTCAGCTCGCATCAAAGCTCCCCCGCCACGCTTGACATAGCTGCGGAAATTGCCAGCCCGACGTATAGCGTAATGCTGTCGCCGGAATTTCTCAATATTGTGGCATGAGCATAATTCCCGGAGGGACCAATGGTTTCCTCAAGCCGCCGGGTGCTTCCGCCGCGTCACGCGATCAGCCGGGAGGCAAAATCGGGCAGCAGGCCAGCATCGCCGGCAAGCCGGAAGTCAGCGCCCACAATGCCCGACTGCGCCAGCCAGTCGTCGAATTCCGGCGCACGACGCAGTCCGAAGACGTCGCGGACGTAGAGCGCGTCGTGAAAAGACGTGGACTGATAGTTCAGCATGACGTCATCGGCGCCGGGGACGCCCATGATGAAGGTGACGCCGGCGGCCGCGAGCAGCGTCAGCAGATTGTCCATGTCGTCCTGGTCCGCCTCGGCATGGTTAGTGTAGCAGATGTCGATCCCCAGCGGCAGGCCGAGCAGCTTGCCGCAAAAGTGATCCTCCAGCCCCGCCCGGATGATTTCCTTGCCGTCGTAGAGATATTCCGGGCCGATGAAGCCGACCACGCTGTTGACCAGGAGGGGCGCAAAGGCGCGGGCGACCGCATAGGCGCGGGCCTCGCAGGTCTGCTGGTCGACGCCGTGATGGGCATTGGCCGACAGCGCCGAGCCCTGCCCGGTCTCGAAATACATCACGTTCTGCCCGACCGTGCCGCGCTTCTGCGACAGCCCGGCGTCCTGCGCCTCCTTCAACAGCGCGAGGTCGACACCAAAACTGCGGTTGGCAGCTTCGGTGCCGGCGACCGACTGGAAGACGAGGTCGACCGGCGCACCCTGCCCGATCAGCGATAGCGTCGTGGTGACATGGGTCAGCACGCAAGCCTGGGTCGGGATTTTCAGCCGCGCGATGATCTCGTCGAGCAGCCGCAGCAATTGGCCGATCACAGCCGGGTCGTCGCTCGCCGGGTTGATGCCGATGCAGGCATCGCCGGCGCCGAGCAGGATGCCGTCGAGGATCGAGGCGGTGATGCCCCTGGCGTCGTCAAAGGGATGGTTGGGCTGGAGCCGGGTGCTCATCCGGCCCCTCAGGCCGATGGTGTTGCGGAACGCGGTGGTGACCTCGCATTTTCGCGCCGCCAGGATCAGATCCTGGTTGCGCATCAGCTTTGAGACCGCGGCCGCCATCTCCGGCGTGATACCGGGCGCCAGCTTGCGCAGGATTTCTGGCGTCGCGGCATCCGACAGCAGCCAGTCGCGGAAGGCGCCGACGGTCAACGAGGCCACCGGCGCGAAGGCCCTGGCGTCGTGGTAGTCGATGACGAGGCGGGTGACCTCGTCGGCTTCATAGGGGACGACGGCTTCCTGCAAGAACTGCCCGAGCGGGACGTCGGCGAGCGCCATCCGCGCCGCGATCATCTGCTCGGCGCTGGCGGCGGCAATCCCGGCCAGCCGGTCGCCGGAGCGCGGCGGGGTCGCTTTGGCGAGCAGGTCGCGCAAATCCGGGAACGTGTAGGTCGTGGCGTCGATGGTGTGGCGGTAGACCAAGGGTCTCTCCGGGTGTTCGTCGGCCAGTGACCGAGTCCAGCACGATCCCAAGACTATCACGAACCCAAGACTATGCCTCCAGATCAAGACGCTGAAATATCTTACCTTTCTTTCGACCAAGGGCGAAGACGGGGGCAAATCCCGCGTTAACGCAGCGTCCATCTTCATTCTGCATAGTTTTGCATCAATTTTGTACGACCGCGCTCTCCCGGCCGCTCCCGGCCATTCAGGGCCCTTGAACATCATGACCATCAACCAATCTGGGAATGCCGCCGGCCTGGCAGGCCGCTTCACGCTTGCCAACAAGCTGCACGCAATCTTCGCGCTGTTCGCGCTGCTGACGGCGGCGATCGCGATGCTGTCCGACTACAACAGCCGCCGCGGCGCCGACCTGACCAGCGCGATCGAGACCGCGAACGCCGCCGCGCTCAACGTCGAGCGGGTCAACTCGCTGGTCTATGCGGTCGTGATGGAATCGCGCGGCGTCTATATGTCGACGGAGCCTGCCGTCGTCAAGAAATACGGCGAGGGCCTGCTCAAGTTCAACGCCCAGATCCTCGACGTCGTGAAACGCTGGGAAACCATCGTCCGGGCTGACGATGCAGAACAGTTCGCCACCTTCAAGAAGCGCATCGAGCAGTTCGTCGAATTCCGCAAGGAGCTGGTGCGGCGCGGCGTCGAGATCAATGCGGCCGCGGGCCGCGAATGGGGCGACAACGACGCCAACCGCGCCGTGCGCTCGGCTCTGAACAAGGATCTCGAGGCGCTGTCCAAGGTCTATGCTGAGCGCGGCAGGCAGATCGCGCATGAGACCGAGACCAATCGCATCCTCTCGCTCGTCCTGACCTGCCTCGGCGGCGTGGCGCTGGCGCTGGTCGTGATCGGCATCGTCATCATCGCCCGCTCGATCGCCCGTCCCCTCTCCGCCATCACCGCGACCATCAAGCAGGTCGCAGACGGCGCCGAGAACGTCGTGGTGCCGCACTCCGACCGCGCCGACGAGATCGGCGCGCTGGCACGCGCGATCCAGATCTTCCAGGACGCGATGGGGCGCAACCGCAACCTCGCCTCGCAGGTCTCGCAGGACTCCGCTGCGCGCGAGGAGCGCGCCCGCCATATCGAGCAATCCGTCGACATTTTTCGCGAGGCGATCGGCGCGATCATGCGCGGCCTCAGCGACAGCGCCTCCGTCATGCGCGAGACGGCGCAGACCATCACCCGCGTCACCGCGGATGCGAGCAGCCGCGCCGGCACGGCGGCGAACGCCACCGAGCAGGCCTCCCACAACGTCACGGCGGTCGCGGGTGCGGCCGAGGAGCTGTCGGCGTCGGTGGTGGAGATCGGCCGGCAGGTGCGGCAGTCGGCCAGCGCTGTCGAGCAGACCGGCCAGCGCACCGAGAAATCAATCGCCGAGATCGAGAGCCTGGCGGCTGCCACGCAACGCATCGACGGTGTGCTCAGCCTGATCCAGGCGATCGCCGAGCAGACCAATCTGCTCGCGCTCAACGCGACCATCGAAGCCGCCCGTGCGGGCGACGCCGGCCGCGGCTTTGCCGTTGTCGCACACGAAGTGAAGGCGCTGGCCGGCCAGACCGCGAAAGCGACCGCCGATATCAGCGAGAACGTCTCGATGATCCAGTCTTCCACCCGCAACGCGGTCGAGGCCGTGCGCGAGATCGGCGGCGCGGTCCGCGAGATCAACGACGTCACCTCGGCAATCGCCGGCGCCATCGGCCAGCAGGACGCCGCCACGCGCGAGATCTCGTCCAACGCGCAGTCGGCTGCCCAGGGCAACGAAACCCTCGTCGCCAACATCACCTCGCTCCGCGACGCCATCGGCGAGACCGATACGGCGGCGTCCTCGGTGCTCACGGCGGCGAGCAGCCTGACCGCAACCGCGGACACGCTGTCACGCGAGGTGGAGAAGTTCTTCCGGAATTTGCGGTCGGGAGCGGCGGACAGCGGTATCGCAAAGGCGGGATGACGGCGCGTCCACCGCCAGATGAGCCGGCGGTGGGGTCGCTTCACCAAAAAACGCGAAAACAACCCCATGCACAGTAGCCGGGGATAGCGATATCAATGACTTGGCGGCCTCCGCGACGCATTGCGGATTTTACGAAGCCGTTTGACTCGTCGGGCAAAACACCGGCAGGATGGCATCATGCAGTCCTGCTCGAACCATCCGTTCAATCCTGCACGCCTCCGGGACTAGGGCGGCACCCTTGATCCGGTCAGCCAGCGAGAGCATCCCTTACCCGCATCCTTCGAAGATGCATGCCAATCGATAGAAGAGTTGGGCCACGAGGCGAAGCTGGAGACATCAGCAACTGCTGTGTCCTCGCCAGAGTCATGTGGAACTTGCAGTCGCCGCTGGATGCCTTCCCGCTCTCTGAGGCAGCAACAGCAGGCACGCGAGGATACACGCAGCCAACACCGCTGAGGCAAAGGGCCGGCTTAGATGAAGCCCACCCTGGCTTACCGGCTTATCGAGGAAGTCTCCGACCGTCGCACCGAGAGGTCGGGTGAGAATAAAGGCCGCCCAGAACAGAACCACGTGGGAGATGTTGGTCCAGTAGTAGGCAGCGACAAGGACAGCCAGTCCAGCGCCAAACACAAGTGCGCCACCTTCGTATCCAAGTCCCGCATCCGCGACCCAATCACCAAGCGCTGTGCCGAGCGTCTGGGAAAACGTGATTGTCATCCAATAGAAGGCTTCCACCTTCGGCGTGGCCACCGTCTGAACATTCACCGAGCCGAGGGCAAGATACCAAGCGGCGAGCGAGCACAATACGCAGGCTAACAAAATAGACGAGCCTCCCGTGTAGCCGACACCCAACGAGCGATCAAAAAGGTCGGCCATCGCCGTGCCAACCGTCGTCGAGGCCACAATGGCCAGCCAATAAATCCAGGCGTTGAACCGCCTCATCGAAATTTGCACAATCACTGCCGCAACAAACACGGCAAAGAAGATGGCCGTGCCGATCAAATAGCCGCCATTTTGAGCATTTTGGTCAGCGTGCAGCCAGCCCATCGTAACCAAGTCACCGCCGGTTTCGCCGAGCGTCGTGGCAAGGATCTTGATGATCCAAAATCCAAGTGTGACCTCAGGAACTTTGCTGAGCACCTCATCACTATTCTGCATTTGGATCTCGCAATCGCGGGCCGGTCAAGTCGCTGTCGCACAACGCGCTCAGCCGCTCCAGGATACACTTCGGAAATATAAATCTTCGTGATGTTCCCGGCCTGGGCTGCTGTCTGGTGGTCTCCTTTTCGGCGTGTCGGCGAGGCTGCGTCACAAGGCCGGGCTCGCCGACCCGCAAGCAGCGAATCGAGCGTCGGCTGTTGCCTTGCGACGCAGGGCTTCGACCAAAATGACGGACGATGAGAGAGCAAGGATGACGGCGCTGAACAGAAAGGTGCTTTGATAGCCGCTGTAGTCGAAGAGAACGCCGCCGCCCGCCGCTCCCGTGGTGATGGCCAGTTGCACCACCGCGACCATCAGGCCGCCGCCTGCTTCGGCATCATTGGGCAAAGCCTTGCTGACCCACGTCCACCAACCCACGGGCGCGGCCGTCCCGATGAAGCCCCACAGGAACATCAGCGGGGCAATTGCAATCGGTGACGAACCGAATGCCGTCACTGCGACGGCTATCAGAGCCATCGCGAACGGCATGATAATGAGGGACATGTAGAGACGTTCGCGGATGACGAACCCGATGATCGATGTCCCGATGAGACCCGCAACCCCCATGAGGAGCAGGAGCGCCGAGATCGTCGTGACATCGACGCGCGTCACCGTTTCGAGGAACGGCCGCAAATACGTGAAGAGTGCGAACTGTCCGAGGAAGAACAGCGCGGCTGCGAGCATGCCGTAAGGCACGCGCGGGTGGCGCAAGACCTTGAACGCTGCCGCCACGCTGGCCCGCTCCCGGCTCGGCATCGCAGGCAGCGTGAGGAACTGCCAGACAAAAATAAGCGCGGCGACGGGAACAACACAGAAGAACGCGCCGCGCCAGCCGATGTATTGGCCGAGAAAGCTGCCGAGCGGCGCAGCAATCGTGGTCGCGAGCGCATTGCCGCCATTGAGAACCGCAAGAGCGCGCGGCACGTCGGTGGTCGGGACCAAGCGGATCATCGTCGCGGCCGACAGCGACCAGAAACCGCCGATCGTGATCCCGACAAGCGCCCGTCCGGCGATGAAGACGGGATAATTGGGAGCGAAGGCTACGATGACGCCAGATACCAGCATCAAGCCGGTCAGCCACAGCAATAGCGAGCGACGATCGAACCCAGCCGTCGCCGCCGAGATGAACAGACTGGCCAGAACGGCGAACAGCCCGGAAACGGAAATGGCCTGTCCTGCCTGTCCTTCCGTCAGGTGAAGGCCGCTGGCGATCGGCGTAAGCAGGCTGACGGGCATGAACTCGGACGCGACGAGCGTCGAGGCGCAAAGCGACAGCGCGAAAACCGCACTCCATGCGGCCATTGGCTGCGTTGTGTTCTGATCGGTTGTGACGTCCATCGGGCATCCATATGTCGAGAGGCGCCCAGGCAGGCGCTGTTCCTGACAACAGATAGAGGCCCCGCCGGCATTCGATTAGACGATATAATTTGCTTGCATTGATCGATGGGGGCCATGAATATTCGCAGCCATGGCAAGCCAGGATTTCAACGATCTGCTGGCTTTCGTAGCCGTCGCCCGCGAGCGCAGCTTTACGAAAGCCGCCGCGAAACTGGGCGTCGTGCAGTCGACGCTCAGCCATACGATCAAGCGCCTGGAATCGCAGATGGGCCTGCGGCTTCTCACGCGCACGACCCGCAGCGTCGGCCTGACCGAGGCGGGCGAGCGACTTCAGGCCTCGGTTGCGCCCCGCATCGAAGAGATCGAGCGCGATATCGCGGCGCTGATGTCCCTGCGCGACAAGCCGTCGGGGACGGTCCGGATCACGCTCTCCGACCATGCGCTGGAAACGGTCGTCTGGCCAAAGCTGTCGCCGGCCCTGAAAAAATATCCAGACCTCAAAGTCGAGTTCAGCCTCGACACGGCCTTCCGCAACATCGTCGAAGACGGTTTCGATGCAGGCATACGCCTCGGTGAGAGTGTCGAGAAAGACATGATCGCGGTGCGCATCGGCCCGGATTGGCGGCTCGTCGCGGTCGCCTCGCCCGGATATCTGAAAGACCACCCGAAACCAAAGCATCCGCAAGATCTGTTAGATCACGTCTGCATCAAACGTCGCGAGGCGGCGGGCGGTCATTATGTATGGGAGTTCGCCAAGAAAGGTTCTGACTTGCGGGTACGCATCGAGGGACAAGTGACCTTCAATGAGTCGCGCGCGATGATCGACGCCGCCGTGAAGGGCTTCGGCATCGCCTATGTCCCCGAAGACATGGTGGCGCAGCACATCCGGTCCGGCGAACTCGTCATCGTGCTCGACGACTGGTCGCCGAAGTTCGATGGCTATTATGTCTATTATCCGACCTCGCGGCAGAACTCGGCTGCACTCAAGGTGATCGTCGACGCGCTACGCCATCACGACGCGCGAAGGAAGCGCGGTTAGTATGAAGCTTTTCCGCCATCCCGGAGGGCTGTGCTGTGCCTCCCTCGGGTATAGCGTTCAGCCAACAGGCCCAGGAATCCAATCGTCGCCGGACAGTGGCTTGACCGTGACGTCTGGAATGACACCAAGCTCCATGCTCGGATCGAAATGGCGCATCGTCCGCTCATTGAGGTCAATGATGCGGCCGGGCCTGAGCGGCCCCACGTCATTTATCTTGACGATGACCTTCTTGCCGACGGCCTCGACGAGAGCATATTTCGGTCGCGCCCCGAATTGGACCCCACCAAATTTCCGACGCAAGCTCGTCTTGATCGCAGCCGTCCATACCGAGGGATCATAACGCTCGCCGGAGGCTGTGCTCGGGCCGCCTTCCTCCTTACCGGGCTTGAACGGATTATACGTGGATGCTGCGCCAACGATCGCATCCCCAGAGGCGGCATCGACCACAGCGCTTGGCTGAACCTCACTTGTTGCGCTTCGAGCAACGGTAACGGAAACGGCAAGCGTAACCAGGGCGCCGCAAATTGCGGCGCTCGAGCGGAACAACATCAGATCTCCTTTGATTTTCCGGATCGTGCGGTTCCCGATGCCGCAGAACATGGTCAAGCGAACGCGGAGGCGTTTCGAACTTGCGCCAATTCTTTGCGGATTCGAGCCAACCCCGGCTGCGGAACCTTTGTGGGAACCAGATCGGTCCCGCACAGTGTTTTAGTCGTAGCCGTCTAAGACAGGAATTGCGTCAGCAGCATGACTCCGAGAGTCACGGATTTCGGCTTCCGGAGTCTTACGTGCTCAGCGGTAGAAGCGGATTGCGGGACTTCCGTGAAAACCGCAACAGCGCGAGATTGCAGGAGACGTTGCCTATCGTCGCATATCGTCGTTCGGCAGCAGGAGGTTCTAGCCTACGCCGATCACCCCGCCGCGCTTGATCAACTCCTTGCCGACCGCGGCCAGATGCACCTGATCCGGTCCGTCGCCGATACGGATGAAGCGGGCGTAGACGTAAGCACGTGCGAGGAACGTATCCTGCGAGACGCCGGCAGCGCCGTGGATCTGGATGGAGCGGTCGATGACGCGGGCGGCCATGCCGGGCACCACGATCTTGGCCGCGGCGATCAGGTCGCGCGCGGCCTTGTTGCCTGCGCGGTCCATCCTGTCGGCGGCTTGCAGCGTCAAGAGCCGCGCCTGCGCGATCTCGCAGAAGGAGTGTGCGATGTCCTCGCGCACCGAGCCCTGCTCGGCGAGCGGCTTGCCGAAGGCTGTGCGGGAGACTGCGCGCTGGCACATCAATTCCAGCGCGCGCTGGGCGCAACCGATCAGTCGCATGCAATGATGGATGCGGCCGGGGCCGAGCCTACCTTGCGCGATTTCGAAGCCGCGGCCTTCGCCAAGCAGGATGTTCTCGGCGGGCACACGGACGTTCTCGTAGACGATCTCAGGGTGGCCGACCGGCGCGTCGTCGTAGCCGTAAGTGAGCATGTCCCGGACGATGCGCACGCCAGGCGTCGCCTTCGGCACCAGGATCATGGATTGCTGGCGATGACGATCGGGATCGTCGGGCGCGGTCTTGCCCATCACGATCAGGATCTCGCAATCCTCGTTCATTGCGCCTGACGTGAACCACTTCCGGCCGTTGACGACGTAGTCGCCGCCGTCGCGCTTGATCTGGCACTGGATGTTGGTGGCGTCGCTGGAGGCGACCTGCGGCTCCGTCATCGAGAAGCCGGAGCGGATGCGTCCTTCCAGCAGCGGCTTCAGCCAGCGCTCCTGCTGCGCGGGCGTTCCGTAATTTGCCAGCACCTCCATGTTGCCGACATCGGGCGCCGAGCAGTTGAAGATTTCGGGCGCCCAGAGGATGCGGCCCATGATCTCCTTCACGGGCGCATATTCGAGATTTGTCAGCCCTGGTCCGTGCTCGCCGGAGAGGAACAGGTTCCAGAGCCCCTGCTCGCGCGCCAGCCGTTTCAGGTCCTGCAACACTTGCGGCGTCTTGTAGCGCGTCGCTTCCGGCTTCACCTGCTCGTAATAGAGCTCTTCGACCGGCTCGACATGCGTCCGCATGAACTGGCGGACGCGCTCCTGCAGCTCCAGCGAACGGTCGGAGTGGTGGAAATCCATTTTGCTCTCCTGTTCGCTGAACGTGATCGCACTTTGCTTCCGTGGTAGGTGGAGCGCACGCTTCGCCCTTCGTGACGACCGCTCTGCGGTCTCCTCAGGGTGAGGCTAAGCGGCATTCGCGCCTGTTGAACCTGCCGCCGCGCACTCCGCCCTCATCCTGAGGAGCCCGCCAAAGCGGGCGTCTCGAAGGATGCGCCGCCATCAACCGCGATAGCCAGCCCGCCTCACGTGCCGCGCAACAGCTCGCTCGCCACGATCCAGTCGTTGCCGTCGAACTGGAGCATATAGCCGTCCTTGATCGGGCGGAAATCCTGCGGCGTGGTGTTGAGCGTGATGCCGGGCATCAGCAGCGACAGCGGCACGTTCTTCAGGTTCGCCGCCTGCGCCATGATGTTCTCGCGCGTCAGATTGTCCTTGCACTGCTTGAGCAGCACCACCAGCGCCTCGGCGACGGTGTAGCCGTAGAGACCGGCGACATTGTTGACGTCGGCATTGGGCAGGCGCTTCTTCATGAAGTCGATATAGGCTGTCATCGCCGGATCGTCCTTCGGCACCTCGACGAACGGCTTGAGCGAGCCGAGCGAGAGCACGCCCTTGCCGGCGTCGAGCCCGGCTGGCACCATCACGGTTGCCTTGTTGGCGCAGCCGGAGGCGAGGAAACGCGTCGCCTGCCAGCCCACCTCATGCGCCTTGCGGATCGCCTGGGCGCAAGCGCGCGGCGTCACCGAATAGATCATGAAGACGTCGGCCTTGGTGTTGGCGAGCGTCAGCACCTGGGAGTCGACGGTGGGGTCGGCGACCTCGAAGCTCGACGCCATCGCGATCGCCTTGTCTGCATCGGCGCCAAGCGCTTCCTTGACGCCGCGCAGATATTCCTTGCCGGCGTCATCGTTCTGATAGAGCACCGCGAAGCGCGCATTGGGGTTCTTGGCCCGGGCATAGGCGACGTCGATCGCGGCTTCGCTGGTGTAGTTGGGCGCCCAGGGCAGCGCCATCGACCAGGGCATGTTGGCGGGGTCGTTCCACTTCGAGGCCGAGCTGATCAGAAATAGCTGCGGCACCTTGTTGCTGTTGAGATATTTCGCGATCGCCGAGCTCGGGGCCGTGCCCATGGTCGCGAAGATGAAGGCGACGCCCTCGCCCTCGACCAGCCGCCGCGCCGCTTCCATGGTCTTCGGCGGCGAGAAGGCGTCGTCGAGCGACAGCAGATTGAGCTTGCGGCCGTTGACGCCGCCCTTCTCGTTGACCTCGTCAAAATAGGCCGCGATCACCCTGCCGGTGATGCCGAGCGGCGACGCAGGCCCGCTATAGGCCATGGTGTTGCCGATCTTGATCTCGGTGTCGGTGACGCCGGGACCATAGGATTTTTGTGCGGAGACCGGCGCAGACAGGCAGGCAGCCAGCGCTGCGGCCAGGACAAAAGCGGCTTTCATGGTTTCTCCCCGGTGATGGTCGTCCGCGCCAGGCAGGCGCGGCGTGCTGCTTCTGTCAGCGCGTCAGATCAGCGGAGTTCCGCGAGGCGGTCTTGCGTCGAGTTGCTGGTTAGTGGCGCCGCCGGGGCGACAGCCAGCACAGCAGCCCTCGCGGGCAGCATACATTGACGCAAACCAAGATCGGAAGCGGCGCCTCAGCCGCGCGTCCGCTCCATCTCCAGCTCGGCCTTGAGGTTGTCGAGATCGCGATAAATTGAAGCAACCGCAAGGACGCGGCCGCCCTTGCGGTACTTCAGCAGGCAGTCTTTGCCGGAAATGCTGCCGTCGATCGCGATGTCGTCGAAGCTCTCGGCGTGGCCGACGTAGTTGATCGGCACGTCATAGTGCTGCGACCAGAAGAACGGCACGGCGTCGAAGCGCTCGCGCTTTCCGAGCATGTTGCGCGCCGCGGTCTGGCCCTGCCGCTCCGCCACGACCCAGTGCTCGACGCGGATGGTTTGCCGCGAATGCGGATCGGGCCAGCGCGCGATGTCGCCGGCCGCGAAGATGCCGGATACGCTGGTCTCCAGATATTCGCTCACGCTGACGCCCCGGTCGGCCGCAAGCCCGGCCTGCTCGGCGAGCGCGAGGCGCGGCTTGACGCCGATGCCGACCACGACCAGTTCGGCCTCGATCACGCCGCCGCTCTTCAACGTGGCGCGCGTGCCATCCAGCTTTTCCACCGTGTCCTCGAGATGGAAGTTGACGCCATTCTCCTCATGCAGCGCGCGCACGAAGTCGCCCATCTCGGGACCGAGCACCTTCTGCATCGGCCGTTCGTCCGGCGCGACCACGTGCACCTCGATCTTGCGCGCTCGCAAGGAGGCGGCAACTTCGAGGCCGATGAAGCTGGCGCCGATCACCAGCGCACGCTTGGCGCCGCCGGCCGCCTTGATGATGGCGCGGCTGTCGGCGACGGAGCGCAAGGTGTAGACATGAGGCTGGTCCGCACCCGGAATCTGCAATCTGACCGGCTCGGCGCCGGTCGCGAGCAGCAGCCGGTCGAACGGCAGCCTGTCGCCGTTGCCCAGCGTCACGCCGCGCGTCTTCGCCTCGATCGCGGAGACTTTCGTGCTGAGTCTGAGGTCGATGCCGGCGTCCTGATAGTAGTCTTCGCCCCGCAGCGGCAGCCAATCCTCCGGAGCGTTGCCCGCGAGATAATCCTTGGAGAGATTTGGCCGGTCGACCGGCATCGCGCTGTCATTGCTGAGCATCGTGATAGCGCCGGCAAAGCCCTCGCGGCGGAGCGTCTGCGCCGCCGCGAAAGCCGCCGCGCCGCCGCCGATGATGACGAATTTTTCCGGCGCTGGCGCTGTACGGTGAGGCACCGAAACCTTCGGCATCTCGCGCTTGCGCTGAACGATGATCTTGTCCTGATCGCGCGAGACCTCCCACACCGCCAGCGCATTCAGCGCCGGCGGACGGGTCGCCTCGCCTGACCGCAAGGAGAAGCAGGCGTGATGCCAAGGGCAGCGGATGGTGTCGGCAACCACCAGGCCTTCGGCGAGCGGACCGTGATAGTGGCTGCAGGCCGGCTCGATCGCAAAGATCTCGCTGCCGGCCTGCACCAGCAGGACATCTTCCTCGCCGACATGGCCGAGCAATTTGCCGTCCTTGAACTCGGCGAGCGACACGCCCCTGCACAGGTCGGGCCCGCTTGGCTTCTTGTCCTCGGTCATGGCGTCGCCTCCTTGAACTGTCGCGGATCAATCGACCGAATTGGCCAGCCCCAGCAGCTCCTGGCGTGTCAACGCATTGTCGCGGAACACGCCGAGCATGCGGCTGGTGACGAGATCGGTCCCCGGCTTGTGCGCGCCGCGCGTGGTCATGCAGTGATGCGTTGCCTTGATGATGACCCCGACGCCTTCGGGCCTCAGCACGTCATTGATCGTGTTGGCGATCTGCGCGGTCATCTTCTCCTGGATCTGAAGCCGTTTGGCGTAGATGTCGACGAGACGCGCGAGCTTGGAGATGCCGACTACGCGCCGTTGCGGGATATATGCGACCCAGGCGCGGCCGACGATCGGTGCCATGTGGTGCTCGCAATGGCTTTCGAAGCGAACGCCGCGCAGGACGATCATCTCGTCATAGCCTTCGATCTCCTCGAACGTCTTTTGCAGAATTTCGGTCGGATCCTGCGCATAACCGGAGAAATACTCCTCGAAGGCGCGCGTGACCCGGTCCGGCGTGTCGCGTAGACCGTCGCGCGCGGGATCGTCGCCAGCCCAGCGGATCATGGTGCGGATCGCCTGCTCGACCTCGGCCCTCTCAGGCCGTTCGCTCGGCGCCTGCGCGACCGCGACACGTTCCAGCCTGCGCGTTTGTGTCTTCATCGAAAACCTCCCCTGCAACGAACCGCATACAGAAAGCGGCCCCACAGCTTGGACGGCTGCGATTGGAAAAGGTTCCCGGAATCAGGAAAAATCGGAAGCTGGCAGGCGGCGAGACAGTGGGACGAGAAACCCGGCTCTATGACGCCGCTTGCCGCACATCAAGCACGGCCTGCGCCCATTCGGCCGGTCGCTCCTGCGGCAGGTTGTGACCGGCCCCAGTAAACACGCGCCGCTCGAAGAAGCCTTCGAACTTGCGCGCGTGATGCGCCGTGCCGAAATTGACGCCATCGCTGTCGCCGTCGACCGCGATGGTCGGGACACGGATCGGCGGCTGGCCTGCGAGCCTTGCCTCGATCGCGGCGTATGCGGGATCGCCCGCGACCAGCGCGTAACGATGTCGATAGGAGTGGATCACGACATCGACGAAATCAGGGTTGTCGAACGAGATTGCGCTGTTCTCGAACGTCGTGTCGTCGAAAGTCCATTTCGGCGACCACATCGCCCAGAGCTGGCGCGCAAAGCCGCGCCGATTGCGCTCCAGCGCGCGGCGGCCGCGCTCGTTGTGGAACAGATATTGATACCAGAGTGCCGCCTCCTCCGGCGGTGAGGCCGGCTCCATGGCGCGGGCGATGTTCTGGATGTTGTAGGAATTGCCGGAGACCAGCCCGATCACGCGCTCGGGATACAGCACCGAGACTACACAGGCCGCGCGGCCGCCCCAGTCATAACCGCCGACCACCGCGCGCTTGATGCCGAGCGCATCCATGAAGACCAGCAGATCGGCACCAAGCGCCGCCTGCTCGCCGGAGCGTAGCGTCTCTGGAAAGCGGAACCGCGTCGGTCCGTAGCCGCGCAGCCAGGGCACCAGCACCCGCGCGCCCGCCTGCGCGATGATCGGCGCGGTCTCGGCATAGGCATTCACGTCGTAGGGAAAGCCGTGGCCCATGATGCAAGGCCAGCCGTCCGGCGCGCCGTATTCGCGATAGGCGATGTCGAGGATATCCGTGCTGATTGTTTTTTGCTGCATGATTGGCTTGCGGACTCGCTCGAAGAGCTAGCCCGACTACCCGGTCGTTACTTCTGCGGGCCGGACAGCGAGATGTCGCGCTCGGCCCGGAATACGTTGCTGTAGAGATTGGCGATCCACTGCCGGCCGATCTCGGTCTTGTTGAGATAGCCGATCTCGGTCTGGATGTGCGGTGCGACGCTGTTCCAGTAAAATTGCGGATAGCGGTTCACGACGTCGGCCGGCGAGTCATAACCGAGCTGACGATTGATGCCGACCTCCTCGAACTCGTAGTAGAGCGCGTTGGCCTTGCGCAGATAATTGGGGTCGCCGAGCTGGCCGATGAAGTCGGCAGCGCGCAGGATCGAGGCCTCGTCGTCATAGTCCTGGCCTTCCTGGGCCGGAAACCGCGTGCCCTCAATGGCGCGGGCAATGCGTTCCGGATCCAGCCCGGGAATATGCCGCAGCCGCCGCGTTACATAAAGCTTGGAACGATCGACGTGATACATCATCAAACTCGCGTCCGATGCACCGCGCGGCAACGAGATCTTGGTGTCGGCCGCATCGATCACGAAGCCGTCGGCGTCATCCTCCTCGAACAGGCCACGCACATAGCCGATGTCGTGGGCGAGGCAGGCGATCAGGACATGGACGTAGTCCGCGGCCGACAGATGCGTATGAAGACTTCGGCCGCTGAGAATGGAATGGCCGACCAGCGTCACCAGCATCGTATGCTCGATATTGTGATAGAGCGCATCGCTGTTGCCGATGCATTCCATCGCGGTGCGGGTCGCGCTCTCGACAATACTTGCGGACGTCTCGTCGTACCGGCGACGCATGAACGTACCGAGCAACTTCTCGAGGGACTCGGCCGCCAGTCTCGGCAACGTCATCATGGATGCAGCCCCGCTTGTCGGTGGTGTCCCACGCCTACTCCCGACGTCTCATTGTTGTCCTCGACGCAACCGTCAGCATAGCCCATCTTGGGCCGCGTGACCAAATGCCGTGACGAAAATACGGAAATATGTTGCGGTTGTGTCCCGCGATATCGCGGTTGCGGTGCCGGTTCGATACACCCGGTCCTGGGGCGGCGCCGCGACGGCAGGACCCGCAATCATTCCACCAGCAGCACGTCGACGGCGACGTCGAGCTTCTGCTTCGGCGAGCCGACGATGATGCCGTCGACCGGCGAGACGTCGGAAAAGTCGCGGCCGACCGCGAGCACGATATGGTCGCCAGCGACCATAAGATCGTTGGTCGGATCGAAATCGACCCAACCAAGCTCCGCCCCGCACCACAGCGACACCCAGGCATGGGTGGCGTCGGCGCCCTGCAGGCGCGGCTGGCCCGCCGGCGGAATGGTGCGCAAATATCCGCTGACATAGGCCGCGGGCAGGCCCAGCCCGCGCAAGCCCGCGATCATCACATGGGCAAAATCCTGACAGACGCCATGGCGCTTGGCGAAGACCTCGTCGAGCGGCGTCGAGATCACCGTCGCCTTGGGGTCGTAGCGAAACTCGGTCCGGATGCGATGCATGAGATCGACCGCTCCCGCGAGGATGCCCGCGCCGGGCGCAAAGCTGGTCGCCGCATAGGCGCTGACCGGCCCCAGCACCGGCACCAGCGGACTCGCAAAGACATAGCCGACCGGCGAGGACGGCCCGAGGCTCGTCGCCTCGAAGGCGATGTCGCGAACGCTCTCCCAGGCCGGGCTCGCAGCGGCGCGCGCCGGCGGCTGGCGCGACACCTTCACGCGCGAGCGCGAGTCGATGCGCAGAGTGCGATGCGCGGCCTCGATCACGACGCTCTCGGTCAGGGTGCCGAAAAAATCACGGCGAACATGACGCTCAGCGGGGCGCGGACGGATCTCGACATTATGCGAGATCAGCTCCTGGTCGTTGCCGCCCCTCGGCTCCAGCCGCAGCGTGCAGCGGGCGAAGCTGACCGGATTCTCATACTCGTAAGTGGTGACGTGACGGATGTCGTAGATCACGCGAGCCCCGTCAGCTTTTCCGGGCGGCTGGCATTGGGGCCGTGCGGGAAATAGTGCTGCCCGACCGCCTCGGCGAGGCTGAGCAGATCCTGCTCCAGCGCGAACAGCGTCTTGACCTCGAGCTTCTCGGCCTCCGCGGTCGCAAGCATTGCCTGCATCGCGACCGCAAGCCGTTGCGGCTTCTCGATCAGGCCGTGCTCCTTCAGGCTCGGCAGCGCCGCAATGTGCTCGTTCAGCGCCGTCACCTGGAACGCAACCGAACGCGGATTGTAGCTGTCGAGCACGGCGAGGTCGCGCACCGGTGCCAGGATCGGCGCCAGCAGATAACGCGAGCGGTAGGTGATCTGGCAATCCACCAGCGTCAACAGGATATCGAGGTCCTCGTCGCCGGCCTCGTCATAGGCGAACTGCCGGGCAAACCGCGTGGTGTTGATGGCGCGCTCGGTGCGGCGGCCGATATCGAGGAAGCGCCAGCCGGCGGCGCGGTTCATGTTCTCATGCGCAAGGCCGGCAAAGCTCGCGAGTTCCTGCAAGGTCAGCTCGGCCGCGCTCAGCACGCCGTCGTCGCCCTCGACCTCCAAAGCCAACCGCTCGGTCATCTCGGTGATGACTTGCCAGGCATCGGGCGATAGCCGCTCGCGCAGGGAGGTCGCCGTGCGCTGGGCCGCGCGGACCAGCGACAATGCCGAGCCGAAACGCTCCGGGCTCTGCAGCGCTTCGGCAACGATGCGGCCGGGCGCCGCGCGCGATGTTTGCGAGATCGCGCCCCAGGCCACCAGCAGGCGCTGGATACGCTCGGCAGACTGCAGCGATGCCGCGGTGCCCTTGTTGGGCCCGCTCGGCGAGCCCAGCGCCCGCACCAGCCGCAGCGTCGCCTCGGCGCGTTCGAGATAGCGGCCGAGCCAGTACAGATTGTCGGCGGCGCGACTCGGCAGCACGCCGGCGATGCGGCGGATGCGCACCTTGTCGGTCGCAGGCAGCAGCGTCGCGGTCGGGACCTGCTTGTCCGAGACCACCCAGACGTCGGCGGAGCGCGCGCCGTCGCCCATCGACACCGCGCGCGCATCCGACTGCTCGGCGATCCGGCAGAAGCCGCCGGGCATGATGGCCCAGCCGTCGAGCGTCGCAGCTGCGAACACGCGCAGCACGAAGGGACGGGGCGTGATCTGCCCCTGCTCCCACACCGGCATGGTCGAGAGCCGCACCACCTCCTGGCCGACATAGTCCATGCCGCGCGCAGCGATGGCGTCGGTCAGACGCCGGCGTGCGCCGGCGTCGAGCTCGCTCGCGAGCACCGGACCGTTGTTGTCGAAACCGGGAACGCCGCGCCGGTAGGCGCCTCCGACCGCGACCTCGTCGAGCCGCGACAGCACCTCATCGCGCGCCGAGCGCTGGCCGCACCACCAGGTCGCGATGTGCGGCATCTTCAGTTCTTCGCCGAGCAGGCGGCGGCTGAGCGCCGGCAGGAAGCCGAGCATCGCGCGCGCCTCCAGCACACCGGAGCCCGGCATGTTGGCGACGACGACGCCGTCCTTGCGCAGCACGTCGATCAGGCCGGCGACCCCCAGCCGCGAGGAGGCATCGAGCTCGAGCGGATCGAGCGAGTTGGAATCGACCCGGCGCAGCAGCACGTCGAGCCGCTTGAGGCCCGCAACGGTGCGGATGTGGATATGGTCGTCGCTGACGGCGAGATCGTCGCCCTCGACCAGCAGGAAGCCGAGATAGCGCGCCAGCGTCGCGTGCTCGAAATAGGTCTCGCTGAAGCTGCCCGGCGTCAGCACGCCGATCCGCGGCTCGTCGCGATCGGCGCGCGCACGAAGACTATCGCGAAACGCCTCGAAGAACGGCGCGACGCGCGGGACGTTCATCGACTTGTAGAGGTCGGAGAAGGCGCGCGAGAGCACCAGGCGGTTTTCCAGCGCATAACCCGCGCCCGACGGCGCCTGCGTGCGGTCGCCGAGCACCCACCAGCGGCCGTCGGGTCCGCGGCCGACGTCGGCGGCATAGAGCGAGAGATAGCGCCCGCCCGGCGGCTCCACGCCGCAGACGGGACGAAGATATTCGGGACTGCCGGCGATCGCGGCCGCGGGCAACGCGCCTTCGGCGACCAGCCGGCCCTCGCCATAGATGTCGCGCAGCACGAGCTCGAGCAGCTCGGCGCGCTGGGTGATGCCGTCCGACAGCTGCTTCCAATCGGCCTCGTCGATCAGCAGCGGCAGATGGCTGATCGACCACGGCCGGTCGGCGCTCTCGCCGGGCGCGCGATAGGTGACGCCGGCTTCGCGCAGATGTCGGTCGGCCATGCCAAACCGCCGCTCGACCTCGTCGGGCGCGAGCGCGCCGAAGGCGTCGAAGAACCGGCTCCAGACCGCGCGCGGGGCGCCGTCGGGCCCCAGGAATTCGTCGGGGATGCCGGGCAGGCGGCGATAGTCGCGGACCCATTGCGCGAAGCGGCGCTGACCTTGACGTTGGCCTTGCGCCCTACCCGCCTTGTCGTCCTCTTCGGCTGCGCCCTCGGCCATGCGCCTCTCCCTGCCCCGGCATCATACTCATTGCAGGAGCGAGGTCCGCAAGTCGAGGGTCAGCGGAAACTCACTTGTGCGTTCTTCGGGCGGCGGCTGCATCGGCCCCGGCGTGTGGCCATGGTCCTGGAAGCGCGCCAGCCGCCTCGCCTCGGCCTCATAGGTGTTGACGGGCTTGGTGTCGTAGCTGCGGCCGCCGGGATGGGCGACGTGATAGACGCAGCCACCGAGCGAGCGGCCATTCCAGGTGTCGATGAGGTCGAAAGTCAGAGGCGCGTGCACCGGAATGGTCGGATGCAGGCCGGAGGCCGGCTGCCAGGCTTTGAAGCGGACACCGGCCACGGCTTCCCCGGAGCGACCGGTGGAGGTCATCGGCAGGCGGCGGCCATTGCAGGTGACGATATGGCGACCCTCGACAAAACCCTCGGCCTTCACCTGGAGCCGCTCGACCGATGAGTCGACATAGCGCACGGTGCCGCCGGCCGAGCCCTCCTCGCCGAGCACGTGCCAGGGCTCCAGCGCCTGCCGCAATTCCAGCGTCACGCCGCCATGATGGACGCGGCCGAAGGCGGGAAAGCGGAATTCGAGTTGGGCCAGATACCATTCCGGCTCGAACGGATAACCGAACTGCTTCAGCTCGCTGAGCACTTCGAGGAAATCTTCCCAGATGAAATGCGGCAGCATGAAGCGATCGTGCAGCGCGGTGCCCCAGCGCACGAACTTGCCGGCCTGCGGCTCGCGCCAGAGTTTTGCGATCAGCGCGCGGATCAGCAACTGCTGCGCCAGCGACATGCGCGGATCGGACGGCATTTCGAGCGCGCGAAATTCGACGAGGCCGAGCCGGCCGGTCGGTCCATCCGGCGAATACAGCTTGTCGATGCAGATCTCGGCGCGATGGGTGTTGCCGGTGATGTCGACGAGGAGATGCCGGAACAGGCGGTCCACCAGCCACAGCGGCGCCTGATAGCCCGGCGGCGGAACGTGCGAGAGCGCGACCTCGAGCTCGTAAATGCTATCGTGGCGGGCTTCGTCGATGCGCGGCGCCTGGCTGGTCGGGCCGATGAACAGGCCGGAAAAGAAATAGGACAGAGACGGATGACGCTGCCAGTACAGCACCAGACTTTTCAGTAGATCCGGCCGGCGCAGGAACGGCGAGTCCTGCGGTGAGGAGCCGCCGAGCACGACATGATTGCCACCGCCGGTGCCGGTGTGGCGGCCGTCGACGAGGAAGCGATTGGCGCCGAGACGAATCTTGGCGGCATCCTCATAAAGCCCGACGGTGATGTCGACCGCCTCACGCCAGTTCTTTGCCGGTTGGACGTTGACTTCGATCACGCCGGGGTCAGGCGTCACCTTGATGACGTCGATGCGCGGATCGAACGGCGGCGGATAGCCTTCGACATGGACCTGGAGCTGCATCTCCTCGGCGGTCGCTTCGAGGGCTGCGATCAGCTCGAGATAATCCTCGATGCGCTCGACCGGCGGCATGAAGGCGCAGAGCACGCCGTCGCGGACTTCGATCGACATCGCGGTGCGGACCGGCTCCGTTTTGTCGAGACTTTCCGGCGCGAGCTGCGGCGCCGCAGATTGCGGGCGCGGCATGCGGCCGAACACCGGCAGCTTGGCCCGCGTCTCTATCGGGTCCTGTTCGACGATATAGGGATAGCGATCGGGCGGAACATATTCGAGCGTCTTGAGCGGCAACCGCAGTCCGAGCGGGGAATCGCCGGGCATCAGGAACAGATGGTTGCGACGCAGACTCCAGCGCTCGCTGCGCCAGCGCGGTGCTTCCGCGTTCCAGCGCTGTACCGGCAGCACGAAGCCCTTTGGCGTATCGAGCCCCTCGTCGAACACCCGCGCCATACGCGCGCGCTCTTCCGGATCGGACAGCTTGGAGTCGGAAGGATCGACGTTGACGGGAAGCTCCCCCTCCTTCTGCAACCAGTAGGCGGGATCTTCATAGGCCGGCATGATGTAGCCCGGATTTAGGCCGAGCCGTGCCGCCGTGCCCTCGATAAAGGCCTCGGCGTCCTTGACCTCGGCACGCCGCGGCGTCTCGACCGTGGCGATAAGGTCGGCATTCTTCCAGATCGGCACGCCGTCCTTGCGCCAGTAGAGACCAAAGGCCCAGCGCGGCAGGCTCTCTCCGGGATACCATTTCCCTTCGCCGTAATGCAGCAGGCCGCCCGGCGCAAAGCGGGTGCGGAGGCGGCGGATCAGATCGTCCGCCAGCGCGCGCTTGGTCGGACCGACGGCGTCAATGTTCCATTCGGCCGCTTCGAGGTCATCGACGGAGACGAAGGTCGGCTCGCCGCCCATGGTGAGCCGGACGTCCTGCGCAGCGAGATCTCCGTCGACCCGCTCGCCGAGATCGTTGAGCCGCGTCCAGGATTCGTCGGAGAAAGGCTTTGTGATGCGCGGCGCCTCGCGGATGCGCCGGACGCTCATGTCGAAGGCGAACTCGACCTCGGCGAAGCCGGCGCCGCCGGAGAGCGGCGCCGCCGAGCGATAGTGCGGCGTGGCGGCAACCGGGATGTGCCCCTCGCCCGCCAGCATGCCCGAGGTCGCGTCGAATCCGATCCAGCCCGCGCCCGGCAGATAGACCTCGGCCCAGGCGTGCAGGTCGGTGAAATCATTCTCGACCTCCGGCGGCCCCTCGATCGGATCGATGTCGGGACGGACCTGGATCAGATAGCCGGAGACGAAACGGGCGGCGAGACCGAGATGACGGAAGGTCTGGATCAGAAGCCAAGCGGAGTCGCGGCACGAGCCGGCGCAGGAGGTGAGCGTCTCTTCGGGCGTCTGCACGCCCGCCTCCATGCGAATGACGTAGCGAATCTTCTCCCGCAGCCGCTTGTTGAGATCGACCAGGAAGTTGACCGTGTTCGGGGCTTCGTGCGGGATCGTGTCGAGGTATTTCGCGAACAGGCGATCGGGCTTGATCGTCTCGAGATAAGGCGCGAGCTCTGTCTTCAGATCCTGGGTATATTCGAACGGAAAGCTGTCGGCATAGGGCTCGACGAAGAAGTCGAACGGATTGACCACGGTCATCTGCGCCGTGAAATCAACCTCGATCTTCAGCTCCGTCGCCTTCTCTGGGAAGACGTAGCGCGCCAGCCAATTTCCCTGCGGATCCTGCTGCCAATTCACGAAGTGATTGGTGGGGGTGACCTTGAGCGAATAGCTCAGGACCGGCGTGCGTGTGTGCGGCGCCGGCCGCAGACGAATGGTCTGCGGCCCGAGATCGATCGGGCGATCATACTTGTAGTGCGTGACGTGGTGTAATGCGACGTAGATCGACACGGGGTGCGGTGCTCCAGCAGCCTTTTTGAGCAGAACACCGCTGGTGACCTCGATCAAGCATTAACAACGGGCAGACCGTGCCTATGAAAGTATCCGCCGTAGCCCGGAGTGGAGCGTAGCGCAATCTCGGCTACACAGTCACATTACATCGTCGCGCCCAGCACCCAGGGCGCAAACTCGGCGCCACCAAAATCGAAGCTTTCGCTCTTGGTCGGCTGGCCCGATGCCGTCTTGAGGATAAGCTCGAAGATGCGCTGGCCGCACTGCTGGACGCTCTCCTCGCCTTCGAGGATGGTGCCGCAATTGACGTCCATGTCCTCTTCCATGCGCTTGTACATGGGCGTGTTGGTGGCGAGCTTGATCGAGGGCGCCGGCTTGCAGCCGAACACACTGCCGCGGCCCGTGGTAAAGCAGACCAGATTGGCGCCGCCTGCCACCTGCCCGGTCGCAGCGACCGGATCGTAGCCGGGCGTATCCATGAACACGAAACCCTTTTTGGTGACGGGCTCAGCGTAGCGCAGCACCTCCACGAGATTGGTGGTGCCCGCCTTCGCCATCGCGCCGAGCGACTTCTCCAAAATGGTGGTGAGGCCGCCGGCCTTGTTGCCGGGGCTCGGATTGGCGTTCATCTCGGCGCCTTCGCGCTCGGTATATTCGTCCCACCAGCGCATAAGATCGACCAGCTTCTCGCCGACCTCGCGGCTGACGGCACGGCGCGTGAGCAGATGTTCGGCGCCATAGGTCTCCGGCGTCTCCGACAGGATCACGGTGCCGCCGTGACGCACGATCAGATCGCTGGCCGCACCCAGCGCCGGATTGGCGGACACACCGGAATAGCCGTCCGAGCCGCCGCATTGCAGTGCCACGGTCAATTCACTCACGGCGACGCTCTCGCGCTTGACCTTGTTGGAATCCGCGAGTGCCTCGCGCACGAAGGCGATGCCGGCTTCCACCGTCTTGCGGGTGCCGCCGACCTCCTGGATGTCCATCGCGCGCAGGCGGCCGGCGAGCTTCTGCTCTTCCATCAGGCCGCCGATCTGGTTCACCTCGCAGCCGAGGCCGAGCACGATCACATGAGAGAAGTTCACATGCCGCGCGTAACCGCCGAGCGTACGGCGGAGCAGCGCCAGCGGCTCGTTCTGCGTCATGCCGCAGCCGGTCTTGTGAGTCAGCGCGACCACGCCGTCGACATTGGGGAAATCGGCCAGCGGATTGTCGCCGGTGAACGGATTCTTCTTGAAGACGTCGGCAACAAGGCTCGCAACATGCGCGCTGCAATTTACCGAGGTGAGGATGCCGATATAGTTGCGCGTGGCAACGCGGCCATCCGGGCGGCGGATGCCTTCGAAGGTCGCCGGCAGGTCGAAATTCGGCGTCGGCTTGACGTCGACGCAATAGGCATAGTCCTTGGCGAAGTCGCCCATGCCGCAGTTCTGCACGTGCACATGCTGGCCCGGCGCGATCGGCGTGGTCGCGAAGCCGATGATCTGGCCGTAACGAATGACCGGCTCGCCAACGGCGATCGGCTTGATCGCGACCTTGTGGCCGGAAGGAATCCGCTCGACCGTGGTCACGCCGTCGGCCACCAATGTGCCCGGCGGCAAGCTTGCGCGCGCGATCAGCACGCCATCATCGGGATGCAGGCGAATGACGGGGCTGATGGTCATGGGAGTCTCCTATATCGCAACTATCGTGCCCCGGACGCTGCGAAGCGCGAAAGCAATGCGCAGCGTCCAGGGCCAATTTGTCGTGTCTCTCGCAAGCGACTGGGTCCCGGCTCTGCGGAGCGGCACTGCGCGCCGCACCGCGTCCGGGACACAGAGAGCTCACGCCTTGCCGGACGAATCCTTGCGGGTCGCGTTGACCTGCATCTTGGCGTAGGTGGTCATCAGGCCGACCTCGTTCGAGAGCGTCACCAGCTTGAAGCCCATGTTGACGGCGCGCGCGGCACCTTCCGCACCGCTGCAATGGATGCCGGGGTTGAGGCCCCGCTTGCCGCACTCCTTGATGATCTTCTCATAGATCGCGAGGATCTCCGGCTCGGTGCGATCGAGCTTCGGCTCGAGGCCGTAGGAGAAGCCGAGATCGGACGGGCCGATATAGACACCGTCGATGCCTTCGACGTCGAAGATCGCTTCCATGTTCTCGACCGCGGTCCTGGTCTCCATCATCGGCAGCAGCACGATGTCGTCGTTGGCCGTCTTCTGATAGGAGCCCGCGGTGCCGTACATGCCGGCACGGATCGGGCCGTTGGAGCGCACGCCCTTCGGCGGATATTTGGCATAGGAAACGAGATTCCTGGCTTCCTGCGGCGTATTGACCATCGGGCAGATCACGCCATAGGCGCCGCCGTCGAGCACCTTGCCGATGATGCCGGGCTCGTTCCAGGGCACGCGGACCATCGGCGTGACCGGATGCTTGTCCATCGCCTGGAAGCACTGCACCATCGACAGATAATCCTGCACGCCGTGCTGCATGTCGACGGTGACGCTGTCGAAGCCGCATTGCGCGACCATCTCGGCCGAGAAGCCGGAGGGAATCGCGAGCCACGCGTTGACCACGGCCTTGCCCGACTTCCAGATTTCCTTGACCTTGTTCGCCACGTTGCCTTCCTTCTTTGTTGTTTTGATCGTGTTTATTTGGACCGTGTTATTTGGACCTTCGTCACCATGACGAGCGTCGCGACAGCACAATCTGCTGTTACCGCGAACCGGGGCGCCGCGCTACGCTCGCAATGACGCAAGACCTATGCGGTTGCCCGCTGGATGCTGACTTCGCTGACGCCGACCTCGCGGGCGGTGTTCACTATTGCCGCCCAGGTGTCATCCGGCAAGGGGATGCCGTTTCGGGTCCGCTCAGCCCGGGTTTTCCGCTCCGGATCGCCGGGAATCAGCACCTGCTCGACCCCGGCCACCGGCTTGGTGCCACGGATGAACTCGGCATAGCGCGACACCTCTGCGTCGAAGACATGGGAGGTATCGACCACTTTCGGATCGACGTAAAACGCCAGCATGCCGTTGGCGAAGCGGCGACCGCCGGAAGTGGCACCGGTTCCGGTCAGCGCGCCGCCGAGCAGCTCGCACATGAAGGCAAGCCCCGAGCCCTTGTGCTCGCCGAAGGCGCGGATCGCCCCGGTACCCTTGGTGTGATCGCGCGGACCTTCCGGCGTATAGGGGCCGTAGAGCACGGCGGGGTCCTCGCTGAGGCTGCCGTCGGCATCGACCAGCGCGCCCTTGGGCAGCTTCTTGCCGCCGCGGCTCGCGACCAGCACCTTCCCCTCCGCCACGACCGAGGTCGCAAAATCGAGCACGATCGGGTCCTGGCCCTCGCGCGGGATGCCGACGCAGTAAGGCGCAGTGGAGAGCCGTTTCTCAACGCCGCCGAACGGCGCCACCAGCAGCGAGCCCGCGGCATTGACGAAATGCACCGAGATCAGCCCTTCGGCGGCGGCCATCTCGGCCCAGTCGCCGACGCGGCCGATATGGCCGGCATTGCGCAACGCGACCGCGGCGAGCCCCGCCTTCTTGCATTTCTCGATGCCGATCCTGACCGCCTGCGGAGTCACGGTCTGGCCGTAGCCGAACTTGCCGTCGATCACCGCGAGCGAGGGTGTATCGAGCACGATTTCGGCGTTCTGGTTCGGGACCACAAAGCCCGTCTTCTTCCAGCGGATGTAGACGGGCACGCGGATGACGCCATGGCTGTCATGGCCGGTGAGATTGGCCGTGGTCAGATAGGTCGCAATCCGCATCGCCTCCTCCGGAGAGGACTCCGCGTGGCCGAATACCTCGCCGACGAAATCGATGAGGTTCTGGACCTGGATCGTGACCATGAATTGACCTCCCGGTTATTGTCTGGGCATGATCTTTTCGGAAAACCGCTGCACACTTTTCCGGATCATGCCCTAAGCACTCACCTTGGCATGGCCGCCGAGATAGGCGGCACGGATGGCTTCGTTGCCCCAGAGCTCGTCGGGTTTGCCGCCGAGCACGATACGGCCGGTCTCGAGAACGTAGCCGTAATCAGCCACCGACAGCCCCATGCGCGCATTCTGCTCGACGAGCAAGACTGTCGTGTTGCGCCGGATCTCGGAAATGATCTTGAACACGGCCTGCACGATGACAGGCGCAAGTCCAAGCGACGGCTCGTCCAGCAGCAGCAGCCGCGGCTTGGCCATCAGTCCGCGCGCGACAGCCACCATCTGCAACTGGCCGCCGGACAGCGTCCAACCCAGCGCATTGGTGAATTTCCGGATGTCCGGAAACAGATCGAACATCGCATCCGCCTCGCGCGAGATCTCCGAAGTCGCTGCCCGGCGATTGGACGCACCGAGCATGATGTTCTCTTTCACAGTCAGACCCGGGAACACGCGGCGGCCTTCCGGCACGTGCGAGATACCCATGCGGACGATCGCTTCCGGGCCGAGGCCTGCGATCGATTTGCCATCGTACAGGATGTCGCCCGACGTTGGTTTCGCGAGCCCCGAGATCGCGCGCAGCGTCGTCGACTTGCCGGCACCATTGGCCCCGAGCAAGGTCACGACCTGCCCCTCCTCCACGGCGCACGTGACGCCGCGCAGCGCTTCGATCTCGCCGTAGCGCACCACCAGATTGCGGATTTCGAGCAACGGCATCATTCGCTCCCGAGATAGGCGGAGACGACGTCGGGATGACGCAGCACGGCCATGGATTCGCCGTCCGCGATGCGGCGTCCGAAGTTGAGCACGGTGATGTGCTGGGCTGCTTCCGAGACCAGCGTCATGTCGTGATCGATGATCAGGATGGTCAGCCCCTGGGCGGCGATGCGCTTGAGCAGCTCGTGCAGCTCGAGCTTCTCGGTCGAGTTCAGCCCGGCCGCGGGTTCGTCGAGCAGCAAGAGCGTCGGGTTCGAGGCCAGTGCGCGTGCGATCTCGATCAGGCGCTGATGGCCATAGGAGAAGCTGGATATCAGCTCGTTGGCGCGGTTGCCGAGGCCGACGAAGGTCAATGCCTCCATCGCGCGCTCGGTGAGGGCGTCATCGCCCTTCCCGACCATGGTGTTGCCGGGCCGCTCCGCGCCGATCTCGACGTTCTCCAGCGCCGTCATCGAACGGAACAGGCGGATGTTCTGGAACGTGCGCCCGAGACCTGACGCCGTGCGCTGATGCGGCGGCATGTTGGTGATGTCGGTGCCGTCGAGCACGATCTTGCCCGCCGTGGCCACATAGAGGCCCGAGAGCACGTTGAGCGTGGTGGTCTTGCCCGAACCGTTCGGCCCGATCAGCGCATGCACGCCGCCGCGCTTCACGGCGATGTCGACACCGTCGACGGCCTTGAGGCCGCCGAAATATTTCGAAAGACCGGTGACTTCCAGCACGGTATCGCCGCCGGTCATCGCCGGCTTCAACTGCAAGGCTCCTGCTACCGGAGGCGCCGCGAGCTTGGCGCGCCAGCGCGCGAAGGCATCCGCGACAAAACCCCAGATGCCGTCGGGCATGAAGCGGATGATCAGGATCACGAACAGGCCGTAGATCGCGAGATAAAGGCCCGGCACGCTCTTGAGGAAGCGCAGCCACTCCGGGATCAGGATGAGCAAACCGGTGCCGATCGCCGAGCCGATCGGCGAGGCCACGCCGCCGAGCAGCGACATGGTCAGGAACACGATCGATTCCGCGAAGGAGAACTGATCTGGGCTGACATAGGCGAAGCCGCCGGCGAACAAACCGCCCGCAAGCCCGCCGAGAAGGGCGCAGAGCGCGAACGCGTAGATCTTGGTGCGGAAGACGTCGATGCCGTTGACGCCGGCCGCAAGCTCGTTGTCGCGCACCGCTCGCATGGCGCGCCCGAGCTTGGTGTCGGAGAGATGCCAGACGAGATAGCCGACAATCGCCAGCATCGCGACGCAGAAGGCGAGATAGCTCTGCGACGACTGGAACAGGTCGGGACGCCCGATGTTGGAGACGCCGTCGGGACCATGCGTCAGCCAGATCGCGTTGATCATGACCAGCGTAACGATCTGCTGGAACGAGATCGTCACCATGGCGAGGTAGTGCCCGCCAAGCCGCAAGGTCGACATGCCCAGGAAGGCGCCGGCCAGCAGCGAGATCACGCATCCGCCGACGAGGCAGAGCCAGAAGCTGACATGCAGATCCGTCGTCCCGATGCCGACCGCATAGGCGCCGAGCCCGAAGAACGCGGCCTGCGCCAGATTGATCTGACCGCACAGGCCGAGCACGACCGACAGCCCGAACACCGCGATCGCGAACGTGGTGGCCTGGAGCAGGATGTTGTGAACGTATCCGTCGAAGCGCATGTTGGCCGCGAGCGCGACCAAGATCGCCGCACCGATGAAATATGGCAGGTGCCGGATCAGCAGCGGCTTCGAGTGAATGGCGGGCGCCGGAATCGGCATGTTGTCGCTGGGGGCGCTCATGCCTTCTCCGCCACGCGTTCGCCGAAGATGCCCTGCGGCCGGAAGATCAGGAAGGCGATCAGGACGAGGAAGGCGAAGCCGTCCTTGTACGGCACCGAGATATAGGCTGCGCCAAACGTCTCGATCACGCCGAGCGCGAGCCCGCCGATGATGGCGCCGGCGACGTCACCGAAGCCGCCGATGATAGTTGCCGCAAACGCCTTCAGCGCGATCGTCGAGCCCATCTGGATCGAGACGAACAGCACGGGCGCGACGAGGATGCCGGCAAGGCCGCCGAGCACCGCCGAATAGATGAAGGTGATCATGATCATGGTGGAGACGGAAATGCCGAGCAGCGAGGCCATTTCCTTGTCCTGCGAGGTCGCCTGCAATTTCTTGCCGAGCAGCGTCTTCTCGAAGAACCAGAAATTGAAGATCACGAGGCAGATGGTGACGCCGATGATCAGGAGATACTGGCTGTCGAGATAGACCGGACCGACCTGGATGCCGGGCGTTTCGAACCAGCCTTCCAGCACCTGCGGCTGCGGGCCGTAGATCGCGAGCACGGAATTGGCGAGCAGGATCGAGGCGCCGATGGTGGCGATGATCACAGGCAGATAGGTACGGTGGCGCAGCGGATAATAGACGCCGAGATTGAAGACGACGCCGACCAGCGCCATTCCGAGGAGCGCGACGATGAAGGCCGCCCAATAGGGCAGACCGGCCTCGACCGCGACGACCATCAGATAGGCCGCGACCATCGAGAATTCGCCTTGGGCAAAATTCACCACATTGGTGGCACGGAAGATCAGCACGAAGCCGAGCGCGACGAGCGCGTAGACGGCGCCGATCCCGATCCCGGTAAAGAGCAGTTGTAGGGCGAGATCCATGACAAGCGTTCTGTTGGAGGTCGGATGCGTTCGCCGAAAAACGTTCCGACCTCCCCGATGATCATCGGGGAGGTCGCGTGAACGTCAGTCGTTGAACTCGATGTGCTTGTCGAAGACGATGGCGCCCTTCTCGTTCTTCACGATGTTGTAGCCGTGAAGCCCATCGCCGTTCTGGTCGAAATTGTATTCGCCCTCGGCGCCCGGGAACTTCTTGATCCCGAGGATGGCTTCGCGAATCTTGCCGGGATCGGTCGAGCCGGCCTTGTTGATGCCCGCCGACAAGACGTTGATTGCATCGAAAGTCCAGGAACTCTGGTTGTCAGGCGCGACCTTGACGGAATCGCGGTAGATCTTGCCGAACGCCTTCGAGCCTTCGCTGGAATTTTCCGCGTAGTCGGCAACGCCATAGGTGTTGTGGAGCGCGGGACCTGCGAGCTTCAGAGCAGTGATGTTGACGATCGAGGGGGAGCCGACCCAGGGGATGTTCACGCCGAGCTGACGGAGCTGGCGGGCGAAGATGCCGAGATCGTTCTCGAAGGTGAAGTAGGAGCCGAGAATGTCGGCGCCTGACTGCTTGATCGCGAGCACGACCGGCGTAAAGTCCTGGCTCTGGTTGGCATAGCCCTGATCGAAGGTCGTGCAGCCAAGCTTCTCGAGCGCACCGGTGAGCGCGTTGCCGCCGGCGGTGCCGAACGCGTCGGTCGAATGCAGCACGGCCCATTTCTTCTTGCCCAGCGTGTTGACGCCGAATTCGGCGATGACGCGGCCGGAATAACTGTCATTGGGACGGAAGCGGAACAGCCACTGATTGCCCATATGAGTGAGTTTCGGATCGGTGCCGCCGATCATCACGGGCTTTCCGAGCTTGATGACGTCGGGTGCCATCGCATGGACCTGGGTCGAACGGATCGAACCGAGGAACCCGACGATGTCAGGTTGAGAGGCGAGCTTGGAGAAGGCGAGCACGATGCCGGGGTTGGTGGTCTGATCATCCTCGACGATCAATTCGCCCTGCTTGCCCAGGATGCCGCCGGCCTTGTTGACGGCTTCGAGTGCAAGCTTGGCGCCCTTGATGGCGTAACCGCCGGATTCAGCGGCAGGTCCCGTGACTGGCGCGCACATGCCGATCTTGATGGTGGCGCCTTGCGCATTTGCGCTTTTGATGAGGTAGGGCGCGGCAATGCCGGCAGCAATTCCGGTCGCGAAGTCGCGTCTCGTCAGTCTCATTCATTCCTCCCTGGGGCCGGGCATCCTTGTCGGCCCTTCTTGTCTTGGCTCTATCACTGAATACAGAGCCGGATGCTAGTTACGAATTCTGCCGATACGAGTAAATTGATATTGCGCCAACATCGGCTAAGTGCGCAGAGCTCTCGTCCCGAGATGACTACCCGCGATGGTTATCTATTCTGAGCGATTTTTACTGGCTTTTTGCGGATTTCGCTTCGCTCGGCCTGCCCAAGGGATAAGCAATAACGGCAGTCATGCATGAGCAGACAAGTCATCATGCAAATTTGCCGTCACATATTGTCAGTGATCTCGTCACCCGCGTCGCTGGAAGCGAGACACAACTCCAATTGTCCGAGCATCTCCTGCAACTCGGCGAGCTTGCGTGCCCCGAAGCGTCGCGTGATCTCGGCATAGATCGCTTCGGAGGACGGTGCCACCGAGGCCATCAGCTTCACGCCCTTTTCCGAGATCGAGACCATGCTGCGGCGCTGGTCCGCCTTCGCAGTCTTGCGCTCGATCAGATTGCGCGCCTCAAGATCGCGCAGGATGCGCGACAGGCTCGGTCCGAGCAGGAACGCCGTGCGCGCGAGTTCCGTGACCTCGACGGCATCGATCGCCGCGAGCGCGCGCAGGATGCGCCATTGCTGCTCGGTCAGGCCATGCGCACGCAACGAGGGACGGAATTGCCGCATCACCGCCTCGCGTGCCCGCAGCAGCGACATCGGCAGCGAGCGCGAGAAGTCGCGCATCGGCACCTGTCGCGGGGCGACGGCGCCGTCGTCCGCTGGATCAGCCGGTCTCTTCAAGATGATGCCCTTTCAACCCGCCAAATGTTTGCAGTGCAGCAAGCCAAATTGTGTTTGACGCATTCACTTAACATGTTAAGTATCTTCGGGCACCACGATTTGCAAGATCACAAATGGCGCTTTCCACCGACGATATCCGAGCTTGCGCGAGCCGTCTGCACCAGGCGGAGAGGACCCGTACGCAAATCCGGCAACTCTCGCTGGACTTTCCCGGCATCACCATCGCTGACGCCTACGCGATTCAGAAGGCGTGGGTAGAGGTCAAAATCGCCGAGGGGCGGATCGTCAGGGGACACAAGATCGGCCTGACCTCGAAGGCGATGCAGAGCGCGCTTGACATCAACGAGCCGGACTCAGGCGTGCTGCTCGACGACATGTTCTTTGCCGATGGTGGCCTCGTCCCGACGGAGCGCTTCATCGCGACCCGCGTGGAAGCCGAGCTCGCCTTCGTCATGAGCAAGCGCCTCGCAGGGCCCGACTGCACGCTATTCGACGTGCTCAACGCCACCGACTTCGTCGTGCCGGCGCTGGAGATTCTGGATACGCGGATCGAGCGCGTCGATCCCAAGACCAAGGCGACGCGAAAAATCTTCGACACCATCGCCGACAATGCGGCCAATGCCGGCATCGTGCTCGGCGGACGGCCGATCCGCCCGCTTGACGCCGATTTGCGTTGGATCGGCGCGCTCTGTTTCAAGAACGGCCAGCTTGAGGAAACCGGTCTTGCCGCCGGCGTGCTCAATCATCCCGCGACTGCAGTCGCCTGGCTCGCCAACAAGATCGCGCCGCTCGGCCTTGCGCTTGAGCCCGGACAGGTCGTGCTCGCCGGCTCCTTCATCCGTCCGATCGAGACCCGCAAGGGCGACACAATTCAGGCCGATTACGGCGCCTACGGCTCGGTCAGCTGTTACTTCGCTTAGGCGAACAAAAAGACAGGGAGTGAAACCGCGATGCCGCATTTTACGATCGAATATTCGGCCAATCTCGACAGCCGCCTCGACATCGGCGCTGTCTGCGAAATCGTGCGCAAGGCGGCGGTCGAGACCGGCATTTTCCCGCTCGGCGGCATCCGCGTCCGAGCTGTCAGATGCGAGCATTACGCGATCGCCGATGCCCGACAGGACTACGGTTTTCTCGACATGGTGCTGCGCATCGGCGAAGGCCGCGACCTCAAGACGCGCAAGACAGCCGGCGAGCACGTTTTCCAAGCGCTCTCCCGACACCTCGATCCCGTCTTTGCAGCCAGCAAATTGGCTTTGTCGTTCGACATGCAGATCAACGACAAGGACACCAGCTGGAAACGCAACAACATCCACGACGCCCTGAAAGTGGAGGCCTCCCATGGATAAGTCCACGCCGAAAGCCGATGTGTTCCAGGCCAACCGCGACCGCGTCGCGCCGCTGCTGAAGACGCTGCGTGCCGACGGTATCGGCCACATGATCGACGGCAAGATCGTGCCGTCGATATCAGGCGAGACGTTTGAGACCAAGTCGCCGGTCGACGGCGCGACGCTCGCAAGCGTCGCCCGCGGCAAGGCCGAGGATGTCGATCGCGCCGCGACCGCTGCCGCCCTTGCCTTCAAGTCCTGGCGCGACATGGGGCCGGCGATGCGGAAGAAACTGCTGCATCGCGTCGCCGACGCCATCGAGGACAATGCCGACGACATCGCCGTGCTTGAATGCATCGACACCGGCCAGGCCTTTCGCTTCATGGCCAAGGCCGCGATCCGCGCCGCCGAAAATTTCCGCTTCTTTGCCGACAGATGCGGCGAGGCGCGCGACGGCCAGAACACGCCGAGCGACGAGCATTGGAACGTCTCCACCCGCGTGCCGATCGGCCCGGTCGGCGTGATCACGCCGTGGAATACGCCGTTCATGCTCTCGACCTGGAAGATCGCCCCTGCCCTCGCAGCCGGCTGCACCGTCGTGCACAAGCCGGCGGAGTGGTCGCCGGTGACGGCCGCTGTTCTTGCAAAGCTCGTCAAGGAAGCCGGCGTTCCCGACGGCGTGCTCAACACCGTGCACGGTTTTGGCGAAGAGGCCGGCAAGGCGCTGACCGAGCATCCCGCCATCGAGGCGATCGGCTTCGTCGGCGAAAGCGCGACGGGCTCCGCGATCATGATTCAGGGCGCGCCGACCTTGAAGCGCGTGCATTTCGAGCTCGGCGGCAAGAACCCGGTGATCGTGTTCGACGACGCCGATCTCGATCGCGCGCTCGATGCTGTCGTGTTCATGATCTACTCGCTCAACGGCGAGCGCTGCACCTCGTCGAGCCGTTTGCTGATCCAGGCCAGCATTGCCGAAAAATTCATCGAGAAGCTGACCGCGCGCGTAAAAGCCTTGAAGGTCGGTCATCCCCTCGATCCCGCAACCGAGATCGGGCCGCTGATCCATGAGCGGCATTTGGCAAAGGTGTGCTCCTATTTCGACGTCGCACGCCAGGACGGCGCGACGATCGCCGTCGGCGGCAAGGCCTATGACGGCCCGGGCGGCGGACATTATGTCGAGCCGACGCTGGTCACCGGCGCGCATGGCAAGATGCGCGTGGCACAGGAAGAGGTGTTCGGCCCCTTCCTGACCGTGCTGCCCTTCAAGGACGAAGCAGACGCGATCGAGATCGCCAACGACATCCGCTATGGCCTGACCGGCTATGTCTGGACCAACGACGTCGGCCGGGCGTTGCGCGTCGCTGATGCACTCGAAGCCGGCATGATCTGGCTGAACTCGGAGAACGTCCGGCATCTGCCGACGCCGTTCGGCGGCATGAAGGCCTCAGGCATCGGCCGCGATGGCGGCGACTACTCGTTCGACTTCTATATGGAAACCAAGCACGTCTCGCTGGCGCGGGGCACGCACAAGATTCAAAAGCTGGGAATCTAACGGTTCCTCGCGCGCCGAGCGCGAACGGGGAATGACGGGGTCTAGAGAGGGGAAACGCAATGCCCGTGCCGCAACATATCTTCGAGCCGCCGTTCAACATCATCCGTTCGAGTCACGTCGTCCTAGATGTGACCGATCTGAAGCTCAGCAGCGCGTTCTACGAGACCACCGTCGGCCTGCATGTCGAGGACGCCGACGACAAGGTCGTGTATCTGCGCGGTTCGGAAGAGCATCAGCATCACTCGCTGGTGCTGCGCAAGGCGGCAGTGCCCGCCTGCAACCGGCTCGGTTTCAAAGTCGGCAATGACGGGGATCTGGACAAGGCCGCAAAGTTCCTGTCCGAGAACGGTCTTGGCTACGCGTTCGTCGATCAGCCCTTCCAGGGCCGCACGCTGCAATTCACCGATCCCTTCGGCTTCCAGATCGAACTGTATGCCTCGATGGACCGGCGGCCACATCTGCTCCGCCGCTACGACCTCTACAGGGGATGCCATCCGCAGCGGCTCGACCATTTCAACGTGTTCGCAGCCGAAGTGCAGGACACCGTCGAATTCTATGCCCGGCTCGGCTTCCGCCTGACCGAATACGCCGAGGAAGACGGACCGAACGGGCGCATTGCGGCTGCCTGGATGCATCGCAAGGGCAATGTCCACGATTTTGCGATCACCAACGGCAAGGGCCCGCGGTTGCACCACTTCGCCTACTGGACGCCAACGGCGATGAACATCATCCATCTCTGCGATGTCATGGCCTCGCAAGGCTTCGTGAAGAACATCGAGCGCGGTCCCGGCCGCCACGGCATCTCGAATGCGTTCTTCCTCTACGTCCGCGACCCCGATGGACACCGTCTCGAACTCTACACCAGCGACTACTTCACCGGCGATCACGACCACGAGCCGCTGCGCTGGTCGCTGCGCGATCCGCGCCGGCAGACGCTGTGGGGCGCGCCGGCCCCGCGCTCCTGGTTCGAGCAGGGTTCGCCGTTCGCTGGGCAAGCCGTGCGCGAGCCAAAATTCGTGGCCGACGTGCCGGTGGCGGATTAAGCAATGACCCTCCCTCGCCTCGCCACCTATTCCGTCAAGGGTGCTGTCAGCTACGGCGCAGTCGTCGACGGCGGCATTGTCGATCTCTCCGCGCGCCACGCAAAAGACTATCCGACGCTGCGCGAGGTGATCGCGGCAGGAAAGCTCGCGAGCCTCGCCGAAGAAGCCGCGTGCCACACGCCCGATCACGCGCTCGGTGACATCATTTGGCTGCCGCCGGTGCCCGCGCCGGAAAAGATCATCTGCATCGGCGTCAACTATCCCGACCGCAACGCCGAGTACAAGGACGGCCAGGACGCGCCGAAATATCCGAGCATGTTCATGCGCTCGCCGCGCTCGTTCGTGGGCCATGACACGCCGCTGGTGCGCCCGCGCGCCTCAGCGCAGCTCGACTACGAGGGCGAGATCGTGCTGGTGATCGGCAAAGCCGGCCGGCACATCCCCGAAAGTTCCGCGCTCGATCACATCGCCGCGCTCACGCTCTGCAACGAAGGCTCGGTGCGGGACTGGCTGCGCCATGCCAAGTTCAACGTCACGCAGGGCAAGAACTTCGATTCCAGCGGCAGCCTCGGCCCGTGGCTGGTGCCCTACACGCGGGAATCGCAGATCGCCGACGTTCGCCTCACCACGCATGTCAACGGCGAGCTGCGGCAGGACGACCGCACCAGCCGATTGATGTTCCCGTTCCGCTACCTCATCAGCTATATCTCGACCTTCGCAACGCTCGTTCCCGGCGATATCATCGTCACGGGCACGCCGACCGGCGCCGGTGCGCGGTTCGATCCGCCGCGCTATTTGAAGCCCGGCGATGTCGTCGAGATCGAAGCCGAGGGCATCGGCAGCTTGCGAAATGGCGTCGTCGACGAAGCCTGAACAATAATCGAAATGGAATAGTGCAATGACCACCCTCACCGGCGGCGAAGCGATCGTAAGCGGCCTTGTCGCCCATGGCGTCGACACCGTGTTCGGCCTGCCCGGCGCTCAGGTCTACGGCCTGTTCGACGCCTTCCACCAGGCCCAGCTCAAGGTGATCGGAGCGCGGCACGAGCAGGCCTGCGGCTACATGGCGTTCGGCTATGCGCGCTCCAGCGGCAGGCCCGGCGTGTTCAGCGTGGTGCCCGGCCCCGGCGTGCTTAACGCCAGCGCGGCACTGCTCACGGCGTTCGGCTGCAACGAGCCGGTGCTGTGCGTCACCGGCCAGGTCCCTACGCAATTTTTGGGCAAGGGCCGCGGCCATCTGCACGAGATGCCCGACCAGCTCGCGACGCTGCGCACCTATGTGAAATGGGCGGACCGGATCGAATATCCCGGCAACGCGCTGACCACGGTCGCGCGCGCCTTCCAGGAGATGACGTCCGGACGGCGCGGACCCGCTTCGGTCGAAATGCCCTGGGACATCTTTACTCAGCGTGCGGACACGGCTGCAGCACAGGTGCTGGAGCCGCTGCCGGCGCCGCTCGCTGATCCTGACATGATCAAGCAGGCTGCCGCACTGATCAAGTCCAGCAAAGCGCCGATGATCTTCGTCGGCAGCGGCGCGATCGAAGCGCGCGAGGAGATCCTCGAACTCGCCGAGATGATCGATGCGCCCGTCGTCGCCTTCCGCAGCGGCCGCGGCATCGTCTCCAACGCGCACGAGCTTGGGCTCACCATGGCCGCGGCCTACAAGCTGTGGCCCAACACCGATTTGATGATCGGCATCGGCTCGCGGCTGGAGCTGCCGACCATGTCGCGCTGGCCGTTCCGTCCCGATGGCCTGAAGAGTATCCGCATCGACATCGATCCCGTCGAGATGCGGCGCTTCATCCCGGACACCGCCATCGTCGCGGATGCCAAGGCCGCGACCGCCGATCTTGCCGCCGCCGTCAGCAAGGCGGGCTACAGCAAGACCGCCGGCCGCCGCGCCGCGATCCGCGAGGCGACTGCGACCGCGCAACAGGAAATCCAGCGCATCCAGCCGCAGATGGCCTATCTCAACATCCTGCGCGAGGTGCTGCCGGCGAACGCGATTGTGACAGATGAACTGTCACAGTTCGGCTTCGCCTCCTGGTACGGCTTTCCAATCTACGAGCCGCGCACCTTCATCACCTCGGGCTACCAGGGTACGCTCGGCTCGGGCTTCCCCACTGCGCTCGGCGCCAAGGTCGCCAATCCCGACAAGCCGGTGGTGGCCATCACCGGCGACGGCGGCTTCATGTTCGGCGTGCAGGAGCTTGCCACCGCCGTGCAGTTCAATATCGGCGTGGTGACGCTGGTGTTCAACAACAACGCTTACGGCAATGTCCGTCGCGACCAGCGCGAACGTTTTGACGGCCGCGTGGTGGCGTCGGATCTGGTCAATCCGGATTTCGTCAAGCTCGCGGAGTCCTTTGGCGTCGCGGCAGCGCGTGTGACAGCGCCGGATCAGTTCAAGGCAGCGATGGAGAAGGCGCTCGCCCATGGCGGGCCATATCTGATCTCGGTCGAAGTGACGCGCGATTCAGAGGTCAGCCCCTGGGCGTTTATCCACCCGCCGAAGCCGTGATGACGATCCTCTCCATGAACACGTCTGTCAGACGACGGCGGCTGGATTGGGGACGATTTGCTGGCCGAGCTGGCGAGCCAGTCGGTGCAGAATGCGGTGCTTGGTTTCCAATACCCTCGCCTCGTATTGAGCCACACCTGTCTCGACGAAGTCGAGGCCTTTGACCATCACGCGCCAGAAGAGTGTGGCTAGTTTTCGCGCGAGGGCCTTGTTCGCCACCAAGCCGCCGCGCCGTGCCGCCATGCGCCGGTAAAAGCCGCCGAGCGCGACGTATTTGCTGCGGGCCAAGGCACGGGCCATCACACAAAAGATCTGGCCGGCTCGGTTGCGGCGCCGTTTGACCGAAGCCTTGCGTTTGCCGCTTTGAGCGCTTCCGGGAGCAAGCCCTAACCACGAGGTGAAGTGCTTTTCGGTCCGCCACTTGGTCAGATCCGTGCCAACTTCGCCGATGAGCTGCAAAACGCTGTACTCGCTATGGGCGGGCA
>NZ_JBEPQV010000009.1:0-232103 GCF_040548035.1 Bradyrhizobium sp. LB8.2
AAGCACCGCATTCTGCACCGACTGGCTCGCCAGCTCGGCCAGCAAATCGTCCCCAATCCAGCCGCCGTCGTCTGACAGACGTGTTCATGGAGAGGGTTGAGAGCGCAGTACGACGCTTAGGCAGTACGACTCTTAGAGAGAGAGAATCGAATCAGTGCAGCGACGTATACGCCGCGCCCAGCATCGGCCCCGGCTTTTCCCGGCTGCCGTCCTGGACATAGACCACAGCGCCGTCGACGCCGTCGCGCGTGAGGTTCTCGATCGGCACCGTCCAGCTTTCCGAACGGCCGGTCCAGTCGCCGACCTTGAGCAGGTTGCGAACCACGTTGTGATAGATGACCTGCTGTCCGCGATTTTCGCCGCGGCTGATCGCGATCGGCACCGATTTCGCAATCGAGCAGATCCAGACCTCGCCACGCGAGACCGCCGGCTCCTTGCTCGCGGCCACCGAGACATTGATCTGCTTGCCCGCGAGCGACATCGTCACCGGCACGCTCATCACGCCCGTGCCCTTGTCGGTCTTGCCGATCGCGCTTTCGATGCCGGTGCGGTCGCTGCCGACGACATGCGTGGAGCCGTTGACCACAACCTGGGGCGTATAGACTTCGCGGTCGCCGCGCATGCGCGAATAGGCCCGCTGCCGTGCAGAAAAACGCGAATCCGCCAGTGTGTCCTTCCAGCCGAGATAATCCCAATAGTCGATCGGCATGCTCAGCGCGATGATCGAGGGATCGCTGGAGAGGTCGCCGATGATCTTGTCGGCCGGCGGGCAGGAGGAGCAGCCCTGCGAGGTAAACAATTCGACAACGGCGCGGGGCTCAGCTTCGGCAGGACGAATGACGGCGACGATCGCGCAGATCCCGAGCGCGCCCGACCAGAGGGCACCGGACCAACGCGAAACCAGATGAGAAGCCGTCATTGTTGTCATGTCGAACGCCGCACACCATTACTCGTGAGAGGGGAAATCTTACCGCCGGATGGTCACCGTAATCTTACGGGTCTCACACATTCGACCGTCCTTGACGAAGTTCTCTGCCGGACGGGCCCATCTGAAGCCTGCCGCAAAGGCGCGAAGGCGGCCTTGTGATAGGCCGCCTTCGTGTAACCTACTACTCACTTCGCAGTGAGCCACCGTTCACAAATCCGCGCTTACGCCGCGAGCTTGCGCAGCACGTAGTGCAGGATGCCGCCGTTGCGGTAGTATTCGAGCTCATCCAGCGTATCGATGCGGCAAAGCAGCGAAATGCGCTGCAACGAGCCGTCGCCGGAGACGATCTCCGCGGTCAGCTTCTGGCGCGGCTTCAAATCGCCGACGAGACCACGCAACGTGACCTTCTCGTCGCCCTTCAGACCGAGCGACGACCAGGAGGTGCCGTCCTCGAAGGTCAGCGGCAGCACGCCCATGCCGACCAGATTGGAGCGGTGGATGCGCTCGAAGCTCTGGCAGATCACGGCGCGCACGCCGAGCAGACGGGTGCCCTTCGCGGCCCAGTCGCGCGAGGAGCCGTTGCCGTATTCCGCGCCCGCGAACACCACCAGCGGCACCTGCTCCTGCTGGTACTTCATCGCGGCGTCGTAGATCGACATCTGCTCGCCGTCGGGCCAGTGCTTGGTCAGGCCGCCTTCAGGGATATTTCCGTCCGCACCTTTGAGCATGAAGTTCTTGATGCGGATGTTGGCGAAGGTGCCGCGCATCATGACTTCGTGGTTACCGCGCCGCGTGCCGTACTGGTTGAAGTCGGCCGGACGCACCTGGTGCTCGCTGAGGTATTTGCCCGCGGGCGAGGTGAGCTTGATCGAACCGGCCGGCGAGATGTGGTCGGTGGTGATCTTGTCGCCGAACATGGCGAGGATGCGCGCCTCGACGATGTCGGTGACCGGTTCCGGCTCCTTCTTCATGCCGTCGAAATAGGGCGGGTTCTGCACATAGGTCGAGCTCATGTTCCAGCGATAGGTCTCGCTCTCGACCGTCTTGATCTTGCGCCAGTTGGTGTCGCCCTTGAACACGTCGGCATACTTCTTCTTGAAGATCGCCGCGGTCACGAACTTCTTCATGAAGGCGTTGATCTCCTTCGTCGTCGGCCAGATGTCCTTCAGGTAGACCGGCTTGCCGTCCTTGCCTTCGCCGAGCGGCTCGACGGCGAGATTCTTGGTGACGCTGCCCGCGAGCGCGTGGGCGACGACGAGCGGCGGCGAGGCCAGATAGTTCGCCTGCACGTCCGGCGAGACGCGGCCTTCGAAGTTGCGGTTACCGGAGAGCACGGCAGCCGCGACGATGCCGTTGTCGTTGATCGACTTCGATATCTCCTCGGGCAGCGGGCCGGAATTGCCGATGCAGGTGGTGCAGCCGAAGCCAATCAGGTTGAAGCCGACCTTGTCGAGATCGGCCTGGAGACCGGAATCGGCGAGATAAGCCGCCACCACCTGGCTGCCCGGGGCGAGCGAGGTCTTCACCCACGGCTTCGCCTTGAGGCCCTTCGCGGCGGCATTACGCGCCAGCAGACCGGCGCCGATCAGCACGCTCGGATTCGAGGTGTTGGTGCAGGAGGTGATCGCCGCGATCACGACGTCGCCATGGCCGAGGTCGAAGTTCCTGCCGTCGACGGCAAAGCGCTTCGTCGGCTCGTCGGTCTTCTTGTATTCGCTGGCGAGGGCGACCGAAAAGCCTTCGGCGACCGACGGCAGCGCAATGCGGCCTTCGGGACGCTTCGGACCGGCCATCGAAGGCACGACGTCGCCGAGGTCGAGCGTCAGCGTCTCCGTGAACACCGGATCGGCCGACTTGGCGGTGCGGAACAGCCCTTGCGCCTTGGCATAGGCCTGCACCAGCGCGACGCGCGCCGGGGCGCGGCCGGAGGTCTTGAGATAATCGAGCGCGGCGGCGTCGACCGGGAAGAAGCCGCAGGTCGCGCCGTATTCGGGCGCCATGTTGGCGATGGTCGCCTTGTCGGCGACGGAGAGATGGTCGAGGCCGGGACCGAAGAACTCGACGAACTTGCCGACGACGCCGAGCTTGCGCAGCATCTGCGTCACTGTCAGCACGAGGTCGGTCGCGGTGACGCCTTCCTTCATCGCGCCCTTCAGCTTGAAGCCGACGACGGTCGGCAGCAGCATCGACAGCGGCTGACCGAGCATGCAGGCTTCCGCCTCGATGCCGCCGACGCCCCAACCGAGCACGGCGAGACCGTTGACCATGGTGGTGTGGGAGTCCGTGCCGACCAGCGAGTCGGGATAGGCGACCTCGAAGGTGCCGGTCTTCTTGCCGACCGTCATCTTCTCCTTCTTGGTCCAGACCGTCTGCGAGAGATATTCGAGATTGACCTGGTGGCAGATGCCGGTGCCGGGCGGCACGACGGAGAAGTTCGTGAACGCCTTCTGGCCCCACTTCAGGAACTCGTAGCGCTCCTGGTTCTGCTTGTATTCCTCGGTGACGTTCTTGCCGAAAGCCTTGTTGTCACCGAAGAAGTTCACGATCACGGAGTGGTCGATAACGAGATCGACCGGCACCAGCGGATTGATCTTCTCGGCATCGCCGCCAAGCTTCTGCATCGCGTTGCGCATGGCAGCGAGGTCGACCACCGCCGGCACGCCGGTAAAATCCTGCATCAGCACGCGAGCCGGGCGGAACGCGATCTCATGCTCCAGCGACTTCTTGCGCAGCCATTTCGACACCGCGACGATGTCTTCCTTCTTGACCGAGCGACCGTCCTCGTTGCGGAGCAGGTTCTCGAGCAAAACCTTCATCGAATAGGGAAGTTTGGAAATTCCCTTCAGACCATTCTTCTCGGCCGTGGGCAGGCTGTAATAGACATAGGTCTTGGCGCCGACCTTGAGGGTCTTTTTGCATTTGAAGCTGTCGAGCGAGGTCATGAAAGGAAATCCCAATTGTTAGTTATACCCGGCAAGGGGTATTTTAACACCGTCAGCGATTCCGGCTAGGTCGCTTGCAGGGGCAGGTTAAGTTGCTGCATCAAGTAGTTCCGGGCTTATAGAAGCTTTCTAACGACGCCGCCACAGCCACAATGGTGCCGCAGCAATTCGCGAGCCAAAAATTCCCATGCGCTACCCCAAGATTTCCTGAGGCCTGGCTTGAGCGGATTGATACGAGGCACGATGCAGCTTTCCGGACGCGGGGTGATTTGCGTGCGGGGCGGACGCGACGTGTTTTCCGGGCTCGATTTCCAGGCCGGCTCCGGCGAAGCCGTGGCGGTCGTGGGCCGCAACGGATCGGGCAAGACGTCGCTGCTGCGGCTGATCGCGGGCCTGCTCGTTCCGACGGGCGGCACGATCGCGCTGGATGGAGGCGATGCCGAGCTGACCCTGCCGGAGCAGTGCCACTATCTCGGTCATCGCGACGCCCTGAAGCCGGCCCTGAGCGTGGCGGAGAATCTGGCATTCTGGACGGATTTTCTCGGCGGCGAGCGTTTTGACCCTGCCGAAAGCCTCGCCATCGTCGGCCTCGATCACGCCGCCCATCTGCCGGCCGCCTTCCTGTCCGCCGGCCAGCGCCGCCGGCTCTCGCTGGCCCGCCTGCTGACGGTCCGCCGTCCGGTCTGGCTGCTCGACGAGCCGACCACGGCGCTGGATGTCGCCGGCCAGGACATGTTTTCCGGATTGATGCGCGAGCACCTCGGCCGCGGCGGCCTGATCATCGCCGCCACCCATGCCCCGCTCGGCATCGATACGCGGGAGCTTCGGATCGGGGGTGTGGCATGAGACGGTCCGACCCTCAGATTTCCACGCGGTCGGGTCTAGCCTCATCCTTCCCCCGCTGCCTTGCGAGAGCCACCCCATGACCGCCCTGTTCGCCCTCATTCGCCGGGACATCCGGATCGCGCTTCGCGTCGGCGGCGGGGCGCTGATTGGCGTGCTGTTCTTCCTGACCGTGGTGGTACTGATGCCGTTTGCGGTGGGGCCGGATCTGGCGCTGCTGTCGCGGCTCGGGCCGGCGATCCTGTGGCTGGGCGCGCTGCTGGCGAGCCTGCTGACGCTGGACCGGCTGTTCATGGCCGACCACGAGGACGGCTCGCTCGACCTGATCACCATGAGCCGGACACCGCTGGAACTCGCCTGCGCGTCGAAAGCGCTGGCGCATTGGCTCGCCGCCGGCCTGCCGCTGATCGTCGCAACCCCCGTGCTCGGCCTGCTGCTCAACCTCGACATGGTCGCAACCGGCGCTGTGGCGCTGACGCTGCTTGCCGGCACCCCGGCACTGACGTTCACCGGCATGATCGGCGCGGCGCTGGCGGTGACGCTGCACCGCGGCGGCTTGCTGATGGCCGTCCTGGTGCTGCCGCTGTCGATTCCGGTCCTGATCTTCGGGGTCGCGGCCTCGCAGGCCGTGATCGTCGGACCCATGACGTTCGGCGCACCGTTCTCGATCCTGTGCGCGCTGTCGCTGGTCAGCCTCGTGGTCGGCCCTTTCGCGGCCGCGGCGAGCCTGAAGCATGGACTGGACTGACCTTGACCCCGATCAACTTTCGCTCCGGACTTTCGTGCTGATTGCCTGAGCGCTTACCTGTGATTATCAGAATACCATGACCCTGATCGACCTCGCCAACCCCACACGGTTCCTCGCGCTGACGGCGCGGGTGTTGCCATGGCTTGCGGCCGCGACTGTCATCCTGCTCGCGGTCGGGCTCTACCAATCGGCCTACGCGCCGGACGACTACCAGCAGGGCGCGACGGTGAAGATCATGTTCATCCACGTGCCCAATGCCTGGCTGTCGATGTTCGTATGGGGCGTGATGAGCCTGGCCTCGCTCGGCACGCTGGTGTGGCGGCATCCGCTCGCCGACGTCGCCGCCAAAGCCGCCGCTCCGATCGGCGCCGCCTTCACCTTCCTTGCGCTGCTGACGGGATCGCTATGGGGCCGGCCGATGTGGGGCACCTATTGGGAATGGGACGCGCGGCTGACCTCGGTGCTGATCCTGTTCCTGATGTATCTCGGCCTGATGGCGCTGTGGCGCGCGGTGGACGATCCCTCCCGCGCGGCGCGCGCTGCGGCCGTGCTGACCTTGGTCGGTGCGATCAACCTGCCCATCATCAAGTTCTCGGTCGATTGGTGGAATACGCTGCACCAGCCAGCATCAGTGATGCGGATGGGCGGCTCGTCGCTCGACAAATCCTTCTTGATCCCGTTGCTGGTGATGGCGATCGCGTTCACGCTGCTGTTCGTCACGCTGCATCTGGCAGCGATGCGCAACGAGATTTTGCGCCGCCGTGTCCGCTCGCTGCAAATGATGCAGGCGAGCCGTGTAGCGTTTTCAAGCGAAGTGGGCACCGGTTCGCGTAAAGAAAACGCGTCAAACGAAATTGGGGCTGCATGACGATGTCGCTTGGTCCCTACGCGCCCTTCATCGTGACGTCCTACGCGGCAGCCGCCCTCGTGGTCGTGATCCTGATCGGCTGGATCGTGCTCGACTACCGTAGCCAGACCCAGCGCCTGCGCGATCTCGACCGCAGCGGCATCACCCGCCGTTCGGGGCGCAGCGGGAGTGATCAGCTATGACGAGCGATCAACCGACGTCCGCTCCGCCGCAGCGCCGCACCTTCCTGATGGTGCTGCCGCTGGTCGCCTTCATCGGCTTGGCACTGTTATTCTGGTTCCGGCTCGGCAGCGGCGATCCCTCGCGGATTCCTTCCGCGCTGATCGGTCGTCCCGCGCCGCAAACCACGCTGCCGCCGCTCGATGGATTGCAGGCTGACAACGCGCAGGTCCCCGGCCTCGATCCCGCCGCCTTCAAGGGCAAGGTCAGTCTCGTCAATGTCTGGGCGTCCTGGTGCGTGCCGTGCCACGACGAGGCGCCGCTCCTGACCGAATTGGCAAAAGACAAACGCTTCCAGCTCGTCGGCGTCAACTACAAGGACGCCGCCGACAACGCGCGGCGCTTCCTCGGGCGCTACGGCAACCCGTTCGGCCACGTCGGCGTGGACGCCAACGGCCGCGCCTCGATCGAATGGGGCGTCTATGGCGTGCCGGAGACGTTTGTCGTCGGACGCGAAGGCACCATCGTCTACAAGATGGTGGGACCGATCACGCCGGACAATCTGCGGACGGTGTTGTTGCCGCAGATGGAGAAGGCGCTGAAATAGTCACCGTCATTGCGAGGAGCCCTTGCGACGAAGCAATCCAGACTGTCTCCGCGGAGGGATTCTGGATTGCTTCGCTTCGCTCGCAATGACGAGTTGGGAAATTCAACCCTTCCGCACATCCCCCGCCTCGGCCTCGCTTGTCTCCAGCGACGCCGGCTCGAGATGATAACGCTTGGTCAGCGGCATCTGGGCGATGGCGAAGACCATGGTCAGTGGGGTGACGCCGAACACCTTGAAGTTCACCCAGAAGTCCGTGCTCTGGGTGCGCCAGACGATCTCGTTCAGCACCGCCATGCCGGCGAAGAACAGCGCCCAGCGCAGTGTGAGGATGCGCCAGCCCCGCGGCGTCAGGTTGAACATCTGGTCGAACATGACGGCGATGAAGGAGCGACCGAACAACAGGCCACCGCCGAGGATCGCGGCGAACAGGGCGTAGATGATGGTCGGCTTGAGCTTGATGAAAGTCTCGTCGTGCAGCACCAGGGTCAGCGTGCCGAACACCAGCACGATGACGCCTGTCACGATCGCCATGATCGGGATGTGCCGCGTCACCACATAGGAGGCGATCATCGCAATGACGATCGCGACCATGAAAGCGCCGGTCGCGGCGAACAGATTGAACTTCGCATTCATGAAGAAGAACACGAGTAGCGGGCCGAGCTCGGTCGCAAGCTTGAACAGCGGATGCGGCTGGGTCTTGTCCATTCTTCAGCTTTCGATTCCGGCAATCGCGCGGGCGAAGTCCCGCGCGGTGAACGGCGCAAGATCGTCGACGCCTTCGCCGACGCCGATGAAATGCACCGGCAGTTTGAATTTATCCGCGAGCGCCACCAGAATGCCGCCGCGGGCGGTGCCGTCGAGCTTCGTCATCACGAGGCCGGTGACCCCTGCCGTGCGGTGGAAGGCCTCGACCTGCGAGAGCGCGTTCTGGCCGACGGTGGCATCCAGCACAAGCAGCACCGCATGCGGCGCAGTCGCGTCCACCTTGCGGATGACCCGCACGACCTTTTCGAGCTCGTTCATCAGCTCGGCCTTGTTCTGAAGCCGACCGGCGGTGTCGATCAGGAGCACGTCGACGGCCTGCTCCTTCGCCGCCGTCAGCGCGTTGAAAGCTAGGCTCGCTGAATCCGAGCCCTGCGCGCCCGATATGACGGGCGTCTTTGTGCGTTCGCCCCAAACCTTGAGCTGCTCGATCGCCGCGGCGCGAAACGTGTCGCCGGCGGCCAGCATCACCTTGCGGCCTTCGGACGCGAATTTTTGCGAGAGTTTTCCGATGGTGGTGGTCTTGCCGGAGCCGTTGACACCGACCACGAGGATGACGAAGGGCTTCTTGCCGGCGTCGATCTCGAGCGGCTTCGCCACCGGCGCCAGCACCTTCTCGACCTCGGTCGCGACGACGTCCTTGACTTCGTCCGCCGAGATCGCCTTGTCGTAGCGCCCCGTGCCGACGGCCTCCGCAATCCGCACCGCGACCGAGGTGCCGAGGTCGGCACGCAGCAGCACGTCCTCGATGTCGTCGAGCATGGCGCGGTCGAGCTTGCGCTTGGTGACGAGGTCGGCGACCGCGGTCCCGAGCGAGGACGAGGTGCGCTTCAGCCCGTTGGACAGGCGGCGCCACCAGCTCTGCTTGGGGGTCTCGGGGGTGGTATCGTTCATGGTGGCGGTGTGTTAGCCGTTCCGGCTTCCAAACGAAAGTCTTGACCGAAAGTCCTGCAATTGCTCGATGTTCCCGAATTGACCGCTGACGAAATCCTGGCGCGCGTGCTCCATCGCGACGGATTGATGCTGGTCATCGACAAGCCGGCCGGCCTGCCGGTGCATCGCGGCCCCAAGGGTGGCGCCAATCTGGAAACTTCCTTCGACGCGCTCCGTTTTGGCCTGCCGCGGCCGCCGGTGCTGGCCCACCGGTTGGACAAGGACACCTCCGGTTGCCTCATCCTCGGCCGTCATCGCAAGGCGACCGCCTCGCTCGGCCTGCTGTTCAAGCATGGCAAGATCGGCAAGACCTACTGGACCATCGTCGAGGGCGGCCCCGCCCAGGACGAAGGCATCGTCGATATGCCGCTGGGCCGCCTCAATGCCGAACGTGGCTGGTGGCAGAAGCCGGATCCGGAAGGCCAGAAGGCGGTCACCAACTGGAAGGTGATGGGCCGGGGCAATGGCCTCACCTGGCTCGCCATGGAACCTGTGACCGGGCGGACCCATCAATTGCGGGTGCATTCGGCGTCGACGGGATGGCCGATCTTCGGCGATAACATTTACGGCAACGGCCCGCGTTTCGGGGAACCGAAACTGCACCTGCATTCCCGCGAGATCGTGGTGCCGATCTCCCGGAACAAGGAGCCGGTCCGCGTCGTGGCGCCGGCCCCGCCCCACATGCACGCGCGGCTCCGCGCCTGCGGGTGGAACGGAGAATAGCCATTTCAGACCCTCATGGTGAGGAGCGCGGAACGCGTCTCCGGACGATGCCTTGCATCGCCGGGCGAACCATGCAGGCCCGCATCTCGCCCTGCGGCCATCCTTCGAGACGCCCGCTTCGCGGGCTCCTCAGGATGAGGAGCAGTGCCCGCCGGGCTTCCTATAGTTTACGAAACGTTCAGTGCTCGTCCCTCATGATAGCGGTTGCTTAGAACAGGCTTCCGTCAATCTGCTCAGGACGAGCTGCGCGTCATGTCCACGGCCGGGTTATCGATCATCGACGAGGTCGAGTCCGCGCTTCGGACAGGCTCCGCCGAAAAGGGCCTGGCAACCGCCCGCCGCGTCACCGACCTGTTCCTGTCCTCCGCCGGCAGTTTTGACGACGAGCAGATCGCGCTGTTCGACGACGTGCTCGAGCGCCTGATCGGCACCATCGAGCTCCGGGCCATCGCGGACATGGCCGCGCGCGTTGCGCTCGCCGAGATCAGCGCGCAGCTCGCGCCGATCGCGCAGGCGCCACCATCGGTCATCCGCCGCCTCGCCAACAATGACGAGATCCGCATCGCCCGTCCCGTGCTCCAGGAATCCGCGCGCCTCGACGATGGCGAGCTGGTGAAGATCGCATCGAGCAAAGGCGAGCCGCATCTGCTCGCGGTCGCCGGGCGCTGGTGGCTGAAGGAGATCGTCACCGATGCGCTGCTGGCGCGGCGTTATCCCAGCGTCAGCCGGCGGCTTGCCGCCAATCCCGGCGCGCGCGTTTCCGGCAACGGATTTGCCGTCATCGTCGGACAGGCCGAGGCTGATCCCGAACTCGCCGTCAGCGTCGGCGTCCGCGTCGACCTGCCATCGGATCTGCGCCGCGAGTTGCTGCGCTCGGCGACCGACGCCGTGCGCACCCGCCTGTTGTCGCGCGCGCCGACGCATCTGTTCGACGAGATCCAGGGCGCGATTGCAGCGGTCACCGTCGGCGTCGAGCGCGAAATGTCGGGGGTCCGCGACTTCGAAGGTGCCAAACGGGCAATTGCAAACCTCAAGGCGGGCGGCCAGCTGACCGAGACGACATTGCTCGGCTTCGCCACGCAGCGGCGCTATGAAGAAGCCGTGGCGGCGTTGGCGGCACTGTCCGGATCGACCGTCGAAGTGATTCGCCCACTGATGCAGAGCCTGCGTGAGGACGGCCTGCTGGTGCCGTGCAAGGCGGCACAGCTCAGCTGGGAAACCACCGCCGCCGTGCTCGAAAGCCGTTTTGCGACGGGCGCGATGAAGCCGGCGGACATCGCGAGAGCGCAAGGCCATTACGCACGCATGACGCCGGAGAATGCGCGGCGGACGCTCAGGTTCTGGCAGGTGCGGGCGTTGTAGGCGTACGCTGCGTACCAAGTTGAAGATGTCGTCACCCGCGAAAGCGGGTGATCCAGTATTCCAGAGACATTCGTGAGGTACGGAGGGGCCGCGGCGTACTGGGTCGCCCGGTCAAGCCGGGCGACGACACTGACTATGTGGCTAACCGCTCGCCATCACTAGCCGTAATTCTGAGCGGCACGACGCTTCCCACCTCTTCGCCCCCAATCGCCACCGGCAGATAGTGCTCCGTCCGTCCCTGCTCCGCGCTCTCGATCAGCACCTCACGCGTGGCACCGATCTCGGCTTGCAGCCGGTGGCGCAATGCCGCTTCGCCCGCCGCACGTAGCCGCTTCGCGCGTTCCTTGATGACTGGCCCCGCGACCTGCGGCATCCGCGCGGCCGGCGTGCCGGGGCGTGGCGAATAGGGGAAGACGTGCAGGAAAGTCAGGCCGCATTCCTCGACCAGATCGAGCGAGCGCGAGAACATCTCCTCGGTCTCGGTCGGAAAGCCCGCGATGATGTCGGCCCCGAACGCGATGTCCGGCCGCAGACGGCGCACCTGGTCGCAGAACGCAATTGCGTCGCCACGCGAATGCCGCCGCTTCATGCGCTTCAAGATCATGTCGTCGCCGGACTGCAGCGACAGATGCAGATGCGGCATCAGCCGCGAATCGTCGGCGATGGCATCTAACAGATCACGATCTGCCTCGATCGAATCGATCGAAGAGATGCGCAGCCGCTTGAGCTCCGGCACATGCCGCAAAATCTGCTTCGTCAGCATCCCGAGTTTCGGTGCACCCGGCAGATCACTGCCGTAGCTGGTGAGGTCGACACCGGTCAGCACGATCTCGGCATGGCCGCGCTCGACCAACGCCCGCACCTGATCGATGACGGCGCCCATCGGCACCGAGCGCGAATTGCCGCGCCCGAACGGAATGATACAGAAGGTGCAGCGATGGTCGCAGCCGTTCTGCACCTGCACGAATACGCGCGGCAAGCCGCTCGCAAAACCGTCGATAAGATGCGGCGCCATCTCCTTCACTGCCATGATGTCGCTGACGGCGATTTTTTCGCTGGCACCGAGATCGAACGCATTGCGCGCATCGCGCCACGCGCTGCTGCGCATCTTGTCGTCATTGCCGACGACGCGATCGACCTCGGCCATAGCGGCGAACATGCCGCTTTGCGTCTGCGCGGCACAGCCGGTGACGACGATGCGCGCTCCCGGCCGCTCGCGCTTCAATTTGCGGATCGACTGGCGCGCCTGCGCCACCGCCTCGTTGGTGACGGCGCAGCTGTTGATGACGATGGTATCTGAAAGGCCCGCGCTCTCGGCCTCGCGGCGGATCACCTCGGCCTCGAAGGCATTGAGGCGGCAGCCGAAGGCGACGATGTCGACGGCCATCAGCCGACCGGCGCGAACAGCGCCGGATCGAAACTGCCTTCATATTCGAAGGTCGCCGTGCCCGTCATCAACACGTGGTCGTCGCGCTCGCGCCATTCGATACCGAGCTTGCCGCCGGGCAGCGTGATCTCGACATTGCGCCCGGCGCGCTTCAGCCGCGCCGCCGCGACTGCGGTGGCGCAGGCCGCGGAGCCGCAGGCCCTGGTGAGGCCCGCGCCGCGCTCCCAGGTGCGGATCGTGATATGGTCGCGATCGACGATATGGGCCAGCGTGATATTGGCGCGCTCGGGGAAGATCGGGTGATTTTCCAGCAGCGGACCAAAGCGCTCGAGATCGTAGGCGTTGACGTCATCGACCCAGAACACCGCATGCGGATTGCCCATGCTCACCACCGAGGGCGAATGCAGGATCGGATTGTCGATCGGACCGATCTGCAGTTCGATGTAGCGGGTGTCGCGGAATTCCTGGTCGAGCGGAATGTCCTGCCAGCCGAACTTCGGCGCGCCCATGTCGACAGTGTAGAGATCGGGCGCAGGACCCTGCCAGCAATTGAGCAGGCCCGCGGCCGTCTCGAACGTCACCGTCGTCTGGCCGGTCTTCTCGAACAGGCGCCGCACCACGCAGCGCATGCCGTTGCCGCAGGCGCCGGCCTCGGAGCCGTCATTGTTGTAGATGCGGATGAAGGCTTCGGTGCCGTCGAACCGCGGCTTCTGCAGCACCATCAACTGGTCGTAGGGCACGCCGCCTTGAGCCGACGCCACCGCGCGGGCATCGTCCGGGGTGACCGGCGCGGTGGAATCGCGCATGTCGACAACGACGATCTCGTTGCCGATACCGTTCATCTTGGCAAATGCGTGATTAGCCAGCGCGCTCATGAAAATTCCCGAATTTCGCCTGCCTTATATGGCGATCCTTGCCGGCTTGGCCAGTGATTTGCCACCTGACGTCAGGACGTCTGCCATGACGCATCTGTCATGGGACGAATTCGGCGCTCGCGTGTTAGAACGACGCAATTCGCGCAAACCGGGACGCGCAGCCGGGTTAAGCCCTTGGTGGATTAAGGCCTTGGTGCATAAGGTTTTGGGGAGAGTAAAAATGTTCAGGTTTCGTTGTCTCGCTTTGGCCGCGCTGATCCCGGCAGCGGCCTTGTCGTTTGGTCTGTCCGCCACGCTGGCCCAAACGCCGAGCCCGGCGCCGGCCGCATCAGCGAGCCCCTCGCCGGCCCCGTCGGCTTCGCCCTCCCCGGCGGCAAGTGCCTCGCCCGCACCCGTGGCTACGCCCTCGCCGGCGGCCAGCGCCTCGCCAAGCCCTGCGACGTCAAGCCCTGCGACGTCAAGCCCTGCGACGTCAAGCCCTGCAACGTCGCCCTCACCCGCAGCCAGTGCCTCACCGAGCCCCGCCGCCCCGCCGCCCGCTGCCGCCGCAAACCCGGCTCCCGTGCAGACCGCCGATCCCTTCGGCCAGGAGGCTACGCTCGAGCCCAAGAAGGTCGTGATGGTCAAGGGCACCGCCAATTGGGACTCGGCCTTCGACACGCTGGTCGACGCCTTCAAGGCGCTGAACACGCTGCTGGACAAGCAGGGCATCAAGCACGCCGGCAATTCGATGATCGTCTACACCTCGACCGACGACACCGGCTTCACCTTCCTTGCCGAGATCCCGGTCGAGCAGGACCCGAAGAACCTGCCCAAGGACATGAGCATCGGCAAATCGCCGGAGGGCAAAGCCCTGAAATTTGTCCATCGCGGCTCCTACGACAACATGGACAACACCTACGAGGCGATCACCAATCACCTCGACGACAAGAAGCTGGAAGCCAAGGACACCTTCATCGAGGAGTACCTCACCGATCCCCTGAAGACGGCGGAGGACAAGCTCGTGATCAATGTTTTCGTGCCGCTGAAGTGAGACCGATGAAAAAGCCCGCGATCCTTTTTACCTCCCTTGTTGCGTCCTTTGCCGCCGCGCTGCCGGCAACGCCTGCGCTCGCCGACGATTTTCCGTCCGCGATTTCGGTGAGCGGCGAAGCCACGATTTCCGCCGCGCCTGATCTGGCGCAGATCAATGCTGGCGTAGCCAACGACGCCAAGTCGGCGAAGGAAGCTTCCGACGCCAACAACGCCGCGATGGGCAAGGTGCTGCTGGCGCTGAAGGGCGCAGGCATTGCCGAGAAGGATTACCAGACCTCGCGGCTGTCGCTGCAACCGCAATATGGCCAGAACAAATCCACCGGCGCCTCGCCCGTGGTCGGCTTCCGCGCCTCGAACCGCGTCACCGTGAAAATCCGCGACGTGACCAAGGTCGCTGGCATCATCGACACGCTGGTCGGCGCCGGCGCCAACGATATCGGCAATATCTCCTTCGAAGTGACGCAGGCGTCAAAACTGCTCGACGACGCCCGCGAGCAGGCGGTCACCGATGCCCGCCGCAAGGCGGAGATCTATGCCAGGGCCGCCGGTGTGACGCTGGGTGCGCCGCTCAGCGTGTCCGAAGGCGGTGCCCCAATGCCGCTGTTCAAGGGCCGCATGGCCGCTGCTCCAATGGCCGCAGGCGGCGCCGCCGTCGCACCGGGCGAGGAAACACTGTCGGTGACGGTGAATGTGAGCTGGGCGATCAAGCCAAAAGAGCAGTAGGTCTCGTGTCCCGGACGCGCTGCAGCGTGAAACGCTGCTGCGCAGAGCCGGGACCCAGCGTGCCGCAAGCATGGGCCCCGGCTCTGCAGCGCACCGTCGAAGAGACGCTGCGCTGCGTCCGGGGCACCAGCGGTTTGCCAGGACGTTAAATCTCCACCACCTGCCCCGGCTTCATCGCCACGAACCGCTCTTGCTGAATCTTTGCTGCATCCAGCGCCTCGACCAGCGCCTTGGCCGGCGCGTCGATTGCCTCATCGGTCAGCTGGAACGTGCCGTGATGATGCCCCAGCGCGGCTTGCGCGCCGCAATCCGCCAGCGCCTTCACCGCATCTTCCGGATTCATGTGCTGGTCGCGCATGAACCAGCGCGGCTCGTAGGCGCCGATCGGGAGGATCGCGAGACGCAACGGTCCATACTTCTCGGCGACGCGGCGAAAATGCTTGCCATCGCCGTAGCCGGAATCGCAGACGACGTAGATTTTCCCCGCTGGCGTCTCCAGCACGAAACTCGCCCACAGCGCCTTGTTGCGATCGAACATGCCGCGCGCCGACCAGTGTCGGGTCGGCACTAGCGTCACGGCGATGCCGCCGCCGAGCTCGACGCGATCGTGCCAGTCGAAGGCTTCCACCTTGAGCGTGGAATCGGTGCTCCGCATCGTGACGTCGTTGCCGAGCGGGGTGACCACGCGCGGGGCAAAATTCTTGGCGAGCCGCGACAGCGTCGCGATGTCGAGATGGTCGTAGTGGCCGTGCGAGACCAGCACGATATCGATCTTCGGCAGCTTGTCGAAGGCAATGCCGGGATCGTTATGCCGTTTCGGTCCCGCGAAGCTGACGGGCGAGACCCGCGTCGACCAGACGGGATCGACGAGGATGTTGAGGCCGCCGGTCTGGATCAGCCAGCTGGCATGGCCGACGAAGGAGAGCCGCACCTTGTCGCCGTCGACGCGCGCCGGCGGGGCATCGGCGTGGGGGCTCGGCGCCCAGTCCGGCCAGGCCGCGCGCTGTCGCTTGCCGCCGAACTGCCAGCGCAGCACCTCGCGAAGCGATTTCGGCGGCGCGCCGTCCGGATCGAAGAAGGTCAGCCCGTCGAAATGGTCGGAGGCGGGACCGTCATAGGTTTTCATGCGGGACATCCAAAGAGAGGGCACGCCAACCAACGCGCTGGCCCCGGCAAGCAGTCCGAAAAGGCGGCGGCGGGTGATCTTCACGGGTCAAGCTTCAGGGCTGGTCGGAGCGGCCGGACATCACCCTCATATGGGCCGGGCCAGAGAAAAAGGAACCTGCGGTCAAAAGAATCATCTTTTCAGTGACTTACCCTGGCGAAGGCGTTCCGCCCCCCTAACTTTCCTTGACTTTTGAGCGTCAGCGGCGTTTAACCCCGCCACTTCTCGGAAAGGCTTTCTTTTCGACCCGCCGACTGGTCCCTGAGGCCAGAGGCCAACGCCCGACAGCGCTATGCGCCCTCGGGCGTGAAGGTGTTTGGATTTTCTGCTCCCTCGCCCCGCGCTCGCGGAGAGAGGTGAAAAAGGACAACGGCATTGTTCGACAATCTGTCGGAACGGCTTGGCGGCATTCTCGATCGTCTGACGGGGCGCGGTGCGCTGACCGAAAAGGACGTCGACGCCGCGATGCGCGAGGTGCGCCGCGCGCTGCTGGAAGCCGACGTCGCGCTCGAAGTGGTGCGCAGCTTCACCGAGCGGGTCCGCGAGCAGGCGATCGGCGCCACCGTCGTCAAGTCGGTCACGCCCGGCCAGATGGTGGTCAAGATCGTCCATGACGAGCTGATCAACATGCTCGGCGCCGAAAGCCAGACCATCGACGTCAATTCCGTGCCGCCGGTGCCGATCATGATGGTCGGCCTGCAAGGCTCCGGCAAGACGACCACCACCGCAAAGCTCGCCCGCCGCATGGTCCAGCGCGACAAGCGCAAGGTGCTGATGGCGTCGCTCGACATCTACCGTCCCGCGGCGATGGAGCAGCTGGCCGTACTGGGCCGCGACCTCGACATTCCGACGCTCCCGATCGTCGCCGGCCAGCAGCCGGCTCACATCGCGAAGCGTGCGCTGGAGGCCGGCAAGCTCGGCGGCTACGACGTCGTGCTGCTCGACACCGCCGGCCGCACCACGCTCGACGAAGAGATGATGGCGGAAGCGGCAGCGATCAAAGCCGCCGCCAATCCGCATGAAGTGCTGCTGGTGGCAGACAGCCTCACCGGCCAGGACGCCGTCAACCTCGCCCGCGCCTTCGACGAGCGCGTCGGCCTGACCGGCATCGTGCTCACACGTGTGGACGGCGACGGCCGCGGCGGCGCCGCGCTGTCGATGCGCGCCGTCACGGGCAAGCCGATCAAGCTGCTCGGCACCGGTGAAAAAACCGATGCGCTGGAGGATTTCCATCCCGACCGTATCGCCGGCCGCATCCTCGGCATGGGCGACGTGGTCTCGCTGGTCGAACGCGCCGCCGCTAATATCGACGCCGAAAAGGCCGCGCGCACCGCCGAGCGCATGCGCAAGGGGCAGTTCGACCTCAACGATATGCGCGAGCAGCTGTCGCAGATGGCGAACATGGGCGGCATCAGCGGGCTGATGGGCATGATGCCCGGCATCGCCAAGATGAAGAACCAGATCGCGGCCGCCGGCATCGACGACAAGATTTTGAAGCGCCAGGTCGCGGTGATCGATTCCATGACGCGCGACGAGCGCCGTCATCCCGATTTGCTCAAGGCCAGCCGCAAGAAGCGCATCGCCGCAGGTTCCGGCCAGAGCGTCGAGCAGGTCAACAAGCTGCTCAAGATGCACCGGAACATGGCCGACATGATGAAGGCCATGGGTTCGGGCAAGCGCGGGCCGCTCGCCGGTATCGCACAGGCGATGGGCTTTGGCGGCGGCATGAAGCCGCCTTCGCCGGAAGAGATGAAGGCGCTGCAGGAGAAGATGCAAGGTGGCGGCGGACAAGGTCTGCCCAGCCTGCCGAAGGATTTGCCGGCTGGTCTGCGCACCGGTCTGCCGAACGTTCCCGGCCTGACCGGGCTGAGCGGCAAGCCGATGCTTCCGGGCCTCGGCGGATTTCCGGGCAAGAAGAAATGAGGAATTCGTCGCACGGGTCGTAGGTGTCCCGCGCGGCGCGAAAATACCAATCAATCGAACAAACTGTACTTTTAAGGAGAACTAAGATGTCCGTCGTTATCCGCCTCGCCCGCGCTGGCACCAAGAAGCGCCCCGTCTATCACGTCGTCGTCGCCGATTCGCGCTTTCCCCGCGATGGCCGCTTCATCGAGCGTCTCGGCTATTTCAACCCGCTGCTGCCGAAGGACAACGAGACCCGCCTGAAGCTCGACATGGACAAGGTCAAGGCCTGGCTCGCCAAGGGCGCGCAGCCGTCGGACCGTGTGTCGCGCTTCCTCGACGCCGCCGGCGTCAAGAAGCGCGAAACGCGCAACAACCCGGAAAAGGCCGTGCCGCGCAAGGAGCGCAAGGCGCAGGCCGAAGCCGCCGCGAAGGGTTAAGGCCAGACCATGCCGGAGCTGGTCTGCGTCGCGCGGATCGGCGCCGCGCATGGTGTGCGCGGCGCGGTCAAACTGTGGACCTTCACCGAAGATCCCTTTGCCATCAGGCGCTACGGTCTGCTCTCGTCGAAGGACGGCAAGCGCCAGTTCGAGGTCGCACAGGCGCGCGAGGCCAAGGATCATCTGGTCGCGACGTTCAAGGGTGTCACGACCCGCGATGAGGCCGAACGGCTCAACGGCATCGAGCTCTACGTCGCGCGCGAAAAGCTGCCCGCGACCGACGCGGACGAATATTACCACACCGATTTGATCGGGCTTGCCGCCGTCACCCCTGACGGCGACGCGCTCGGCCGCGTGCTCGCGATTCATAATTTCGGCGCCGGCGACCTCATCGAGATCGCTCCACCCAAAGGCCCGACGCTGCTGCTGCCGTTCACGAACGCGGTGGTGCCCGAGGTCGATCTTGCCGGCGGCCGCGTCGTGATCGCGCTGCCGCAGGAGATCGAGGGCGAGGACAAGGACAAGGACCAAGGCCGGGACGCATAACCACAGGCCGTGGTTTTGGTTAAGCTGGTGGCGCCGATCATCGCAAAACGGGCAGCGGTGACTGTGGGTCCCGGGCCTTCGCCGGGACGACGGATTTCTTAGGACCAATGACCAATCCCCTACCCTGGCGCGCGACGGTGCTGACGCTGTTTCCGGAAATGTTTCCGGGGCCGCTGGGCGTGAGCTTGGCCGGCCGGGCGCTGGCGTCCGGGCTTTGGGAGCTGGAGGCGCGGGACATCCGGGCCTCGGCCACCGATCGCCACCGCAGCGTCGACGACACCCCGGCCGGCGGCGGGCCGGGCATGGTGCTCCGGGCCGATGTTCTGGCGGCGGCCATCGATGCCGCCGAAAGCGAACAGGATCGGCCGAAACTGCTGATGAGCCCTCGGGGTCGGCCATTGACCCAGGCCCGCGTCCTGGAGCTGGCCAAGGGTCCGGGTCCCCTGGTCGTCTGCGGGCGGTTCGAGGGGGTGGATCAGCGGGTGATCGACCGGCGAGGCCTGGAGGAGGTCTCGATCGGCGATTACGTGCTGTCCGGGGGTGAAATCGCCGCGCTGGCGCTAATAGATGCCTGCGTCCGGCTGCTGCCGGGCGTGATGGGCAAGGAAGCCTCGGGAACCGAGGAAAGCTTTTCGGACGGCCTGCTCGAATACCCCCAATACACCCGTCCGCAGCTGTTCGAGGGAACTCCGATCCCCGAAATCCTGACCTCAGGCGACCATGCCAAGGTCGCTGGCTGGCGGCGGGCGGAATCCGAGGCCCTGACGGCAGCCCGGCGACCCGATTTGTGGGCCCAAATCCCGAGCAAGGCCCCGAATCGGGCCGGACGCCAAAAAACGCCAAAAAACAAGACAGACGGGTGACAAACGCTCCGGCTTGTCCTATAGGAGCGCCACATCCGCAATAGCTGGATAGACGAATTTCGCGCAGCCCCCGTCCTGCGGCTGGGCGCGCCGATGGAGACTTACCCATGAACCTGATCCAACAGCTTGAAAAAGAGCAATTCGACAAGCTCGCCGCCGGCAAGGAGATTCCGGAGTTCGGACCGGGTGACACCGTGATCGTCAACGTGAAGGTGGTCGAAGGCGACCGATCCCGCGTGCAGGCCTATGAAGGCGTCTGCATCGGCCGCTCCGGCGGTGGGCTCAACGAGAGCTTCACCGTCCGCAAGATTTCCTACGGCGAGGGCGTCGAGCGCGTGTTCCCGGTGATGTCGCCGATGATCGACTCGATCAAGGTGGTGCGCCGCGGTAAGGTGCGTCGCGCCAAGCTCTATTATCTCCGCAGCCTTCGCGGCAAGTCGGCCCGCATCGTCGAGAAAAAGCAGGACCGCGCCACCGCCGTCAACGAGTAAGCTTTCGCTTACAGGCGAGTTTCGGAGAGCGCGGGGCCAAACCCCGCGCTTTTTTGTTCCCTGCTCGCAGGTCTCGCCCTCATCCTGAGGAGCGCGTCTCGAAGGATGCAGGCCCGCCTGTGGCCTCGCCCTTCGAGACGCGCGCCGAGGCGCGCTCCTCAGGGTGAGGGGCATGTCTTGCGCGAGCCTTGAAAGCCCTCGCGATTCCAATTCGGCCTGCTATATATTCTTGGAATGTTTCCAGATCCGACCAGCCTCTCGTCCGCCAAGCGCATCGTCATCGACGATCGCTCACGGCTGCCTGGCCGGTTCTTCGGGCGCTTCGCGACCTCGGCAACGTCAGAGCTTACGCGCGCAGCCTAAAAGCTGCGCTGACGATTTTGTTGCCCCGCGCGCCACCCGCGCAACCCGCTCTACACAACATTCCTGGAGCTGACGCTCATGTCCAAGCCGACCACATTGTACGACAAGATCTGGAACGACCATCTGGTGCACGAAGCCGAGGACGGCACCTGCCTGCTCTATATCGATCGTCATCTGGTGCACGAGGTGACCTCACCGCAGGCGTTCGAAGGCCTGCGCACCACCGGGCGCAAGGTCCACGCGCCCGAGAAGACGCTCGCTGTCGTCGATCACAACGTCCCGACCACCGACCGCACCAAGCCGAATCCGGATCCGGAGAGCATCGAGCAGATCAAGGCGCTGGCCGACAACGCCAAGGAATTCGGCATCGAATATTACGACGAGTTCGACAAGCGCCAGGGCGTCGTCCACGTCATCGGACCCGAGCAGGGTTTTACGCTGCCCGGCACCACCATCGTCTGCGGTGACAGTCACACCTCGACGCATGGCGCGTTCGGCGCGCTCGCGCACGGCATCGGCACGAGCGAGGTCGAGCACGTGCTGGCGACGCAGACGCTGATCCAGAAGAAGGCGAAGAACATGCGCGTCACCGTCGACGGCAAATTGCCGGACGGCGTGACGGGCAAGGACATCATCCTGGCCATCATCGGCGAGATCGGCACCGCGGGCGGCACCGGCTACGTGCTGGAATACGCCGGCGATGCGATCCGTGCGCTCAGCATGGAAGGCCGCATGACGGTCTGCAACATGTCGATCGAAGGCGGCGCGCGCGCCGGCCTGGTCGCGCCCGATCAGAAAGCCTACGACTTCCTGCGCGATCGTCCCAAGGCGCCGAAGGGTGCCGCCTGGGACACGGCGATGCGCTACTGGGAAAAACTGCGCTCCGACGAGGGCGCGCATTTCGACCATGAGCTGCGCCTCGATGCCGCCAAGCTGCCGCCGATCGTGACCTGGGGCACGAGCCCCGAGGACGTGATCTCGATCACCGGCATCGTGCCCGACCCCGACAAGATCGCGGACGAGGCCAAGCGCCTGTCGAAGCACCGCGCCTTGAAGTACATGGGCCTGACCGCGGGCACGAAGATCACCGACATCAAGCTCGACCGCATCTTCATCGGCTCCTGCACCAACGGCCGCATCGAGGATTTGCGCGCGGCAGCAAAGATTGCGCAAGGCAAGACCGTTTCAGCGCATGTCAACGCCATGGTCGTGCCGGGCTCCGGCCTCGTGAAGGAGCAGGCCGAGGCTGAAGGTCTGGACAAGATCTTCATCACGGCCGGATTCGAATGGCGCGAGCCCGGCTGTTCGATGTGCCTCGCCATGAATCCGGACAAGCTGGCTCCGGAAGAGCGCTGCGCCTCGACCTCGAACCGCAATTTCGAGGGCCGCCAGGGCTTCAAGGGCCGCACCCATCTGGTGTCGCCGGCGATGGCGGCGGCCGCGGCCATCGCGGGTCACTTCGTCGACATCAGGGAGTGGCGCTGAGCCGCTTCCTGCAATTTGAACGATCGCGGCAAACCGCCGTTAATCGGCAGCGCCGATACTGCGTCCTCGCGACGGTTTCGCGAGGACACGCCTCATGGTCAACAAGCCTGAATATGTCGATCTGATCAGCGCGGCGACGCCCCAGCATCGGCGGCGCACCGCACCGCTGCGCATCGTCGCCAAACCCGAGGTCGAGGAAACCTCAAGGCTCAGCCGCTGGCCGCCGGCGATGTTCAAGCAGTGGAAGCTAGAGAACCTCACACGCTGGAAGTCGGCTTCGTGGAAGCTGAAGGATTGGCTTTAAGCCACCGAATGAAAAAAGGGCGCCACCGAGGCGCCCTTTTCATTTCGATCGTGCTTACCAATACCGGTACGGATGGTGCCAGCGATGCCAGCGGCAGACGCGGCGCGGGCCGTAATAGGTCCAGATGACCCGGCAGCGACGCGGATAGCTGTAATAGGGATAGTAGCCGCCGTAATAGCGCCGGTGGAAATGGCGATGGCCGTAGTAGGCGGGACGATAGCCGCCATAACGGTGATAGCCGCCAAAGCGATGAACTCCGCCGTAGCGATAGCCGCCACCATGAAAGGCGGGCGCGGCGCGGAAGCCACCACCGTGGATGCCACCGCCGCGGAAGCCACCGCCGCGGAAGCCGCCGAAATGTCCTCCGCCACCGTGGAAGCCGCCTCCTCCATGGAAGCCGCCGCCATGTCCACCACCGCCATGTCCACCGCCGCCACCGCCGCCGTGGCGAATCTGGATCATGTCGTCGCTTGCGGCCTTCGCCGCCGGCAACGCCGTCGGATTGATCGGAGTCATTGCTTCAGCACGACGCGTGGTCCCGGCCGACAGCATCAGCGTCGTGGCGGCCGCAATCCCGAGCAAGCGGATCGGGCTTGCTCTGAGACCCAATATCCTCAGCATCGATTTCTCCCTGAATCTGGACAGCGGAGTTGCGACGCTCGTTCGCGCCGTGCGTCTGCGCTGTTCATTGACGGTCGCTCCCGAGATTAAATTAGGGACGGCGACGTGAATGCCTCATGAATGAACGATGTTCCCGGCGTCGTGCTGCGACGTCACCACCACGGCCCGAAGCTGAGCACGAACGGTGCGGGCACGCCGTAAGGATAAGGGCGGTAGTAGACAGGCCGCGCGTAGTAACGCGGCTCGTGAGGTGCGACGCGGCGCACAGCGTCATGATGGCGTCCGTGACGCCGCGCACCGAGGTCCGTTGCGGACGCCGACGCCTTTCTTGTCGCGGCATCCTGCGTCGCGGCAATGGAGACGCCGGGTAAAGCGACGATCAGCCCGAGGGCAACCGCTACTCCGATCCATCTCGTCATGATCGACCTCTGCTGCGCCCGCATGCGGTGCTGCCGGCGGGATCGGCCAACTCAGCCCCGACGCCAGTAGCAGCTCATATGCGGCACGATCACCGTGCCGCTGGGGCGGTATTCCTGCACATAGGTGGCGTTGCACTCGCGGACCGCATCGGGACCGGGGTTGTAGCGCGGATAGACGCCGTCAGGAGTGTAGTAGGGCGTAACGCGCAGACGCGCCGGCCGCCGCTTGCGCGGCGGCGGGACATCGTCTGACGAGGCCGCCTGGGCCAGCCTGATGCCGTGGGCCGCGGTCTGGGCTTCCGCGCCAACGCAAAACTGCGAAAACAACCCCATGCACAGTAGCGTCAGCGCTGTTTTCGTTCGCATTTTTCCGCCCACTTGAACGTCCTATTCGAGGCCCTACGCTCCCCGTTTTGACGGCGCCCGTCAACCTCGCCGCGCTTATAATGCCGGATGCATCGGCGCGGAACCCGCGCTAAGAGGGATCCATGTGGACGGAATTGAAAGCGCCTTCGCTGGCCGAGATGGAAGCGACGGCCCATGACATCTTCGAGCGCCTGCCGGCGGAATTTCGCAAGCTCTGCGAGGGCGTGATCATCCGCGTCGACGACTTCCCGACCGAGGAAGTCCTGGACTCGATGGAATGCGAGAGCGAGTTCGACCTGCTCGGCCTGTTCCAGGGCATCGGCCTGCCGCAGCAGAGTTTTGGCGATGTGGCGCGTTTGCCCAACATGGTCTGGCTCTACCGCCGGCCGATCCTGGATTACTGGGCCGAGCACGACGAGAGCCTCGGCCATATCGTCCGCCACGTCCTGATCCACGAGATCGGCCATCATTTCGGCCTCTCGGACGACGATATGGCCGCGATTGAGGCCCAAGAGCCGGGTTGAGCAGACGAGATCTGCCGAATTCGGCCTAGGATTTGGGGCTCGATCGCGATAAATATCGGTTCTTCTGAGCCACCCCGGGAAAGCGCAACCATGGACAAGTTCACCACGCTGGAAGGCGTCGCGGCGCCGCTGAAGATCATCAATGTCGATACCGACATGATCATTCCGAAGCAGTACCTCAAGACCATCAAGCGCACCGGCCTCGGCAAGGGGCTCTTCTCCGAGCAGCGCTACAAGGACGACGGCAGCGAGAATCCGGATTTCGTCCTCAACCAGCCCGCCTATCGCAATTCGAAGGTGCTGGTCGCCGGCGACAATTTCGGCTGCGGCTCGAGCCGCGAGCACGCGCCCTGGGCGCTGCTCGATTTCGGCATCCGCTGCGTGATCTCGACGTCGTTCGGCGACATCTTCTACAACAACTGCTTCAAGAATGGCATCCTGCCGATCCGCGTGTCGCAGGAAGACCTCGACAAGCTGTTCGACGACGCCGAGCGCGGCGCCAACGCGACGCTGACGATCGACCTGCCGAACCAGGAGATCCGCGGCCCCGACGGCGGCACGGTCAAGTTCGAGATCGACCCGTTCCGCAAGCACTGCCTGATCAACGGCCTCGACGACATCGGCCTGACGATGGAGAAGAAGTCCTCGATCGACACTTATGAAGAGAAGCTCAAGAGCGAACGCGCCTGGGCTTGACCGCAAGCTTTTAGACGAGCCCCGGTGCCATCAGCGCCGGGGCTTTTTCTTTGCCCTCATTATCTCGTATAGCTTCGCGCATGCTGCCCGACATTGTCACCTTCTGGCATGGCCCGATGGACACCCTGCGCCAGACCTGTCTGCGTTCGCAGCTCGCGGCCGGCCACAAGGTCACGGTCTACAGCTTCGACACCATTCCCGGCCTGCCCGCGGGTGTCGGCAATGCGGAGGCGGAGGCGATCCTGCCCCACGCCTTCTCCGAACGATTGCGGCCGCCGCAACCGGACGGAAGCTGGCGCGACTGGACCACGCTTCAGTTCAGCGATTTCTTCCGCATGAAGCTGATGGCAAAGGGCCTCGGCCTGTGGCTCGATGCCGACGTGCTGCTGCTCAAGCCCGCCGAGATCGATCCCGCAAAGCCCTACTTCGCCTGGGAGCGGCCGCGCCAGCTCGGCAATTCCGTGATCTATCTGCCGGCCGAGCACGGCATTGTCGACGCCTTTGAGGAGCTGATGGAGCAGGAGGAGCTGACGCCGGACTGGCTGTCGCTGCGCCATCGCGTCACGTTTGCGGTGCGCCGCCTGCGCGGCGGTTCGAACCGCCTCTCCGACATCCGCGTCGCGATCTTCGGACCAGCGGCATTGACCGCGCTCGCCCGTCGCACCGGCGAGCTGAGCTGCGCGCTACCGAAACAATCGTTCTATGCCGTGCATGCCGAGCCAAAACTGTTCTTCGACCCCTCGAACTATCTCGGCCTCGTCAGCGACCCCGATATCATAGGCCTGCACATCTCGCCGAAAGGGCGCGGCGGCGAAAAGCCGATCCCGGGCAGCCTGTACGCATGGGCGGCGGAGCGGTTCGGCTGAACACGCCGTTTGATCCAGCGCGGCGGAGAACTATCAGGGCTACCGTGCCAATGCGTCGACGTTGGAAACGCTCGATCGGGTGACCCACGGCGCACTGAATCTGCCCTGCGCATTGCTGGGTTCCTGTGCCTGCTGCCCGTCTCTACGGATGCGAGTCATTTGTCGGGGCACCTGCTCTATGCCAACGGAGCGGACGCGCGGCAGCGATGATTGCGGCGCCGGTGACCCGCTAACGCTGTAAGCGGCTGGCAAGGACAAACATCGGCAAAGATGCAAGCTGCGCGGCGATTGCGAAGATGACCAGCGCCAGAATCGAGCGCTCATAGAGCAGACCCGTCACGACACTGCCGATCAGCCAGCCAATGCCATAGCCTCCATAGAACAGACCGAAGGCAAGGTTGCGCCTGCCTTCCGGCAGGACGGTGGCAACCAGCGCCTTGAGCAGCGTGTCCTGAGTGGCGTAGCCGATTCCCCACAATACGATGCCCACAAGCGCCGTGCCGAAGCCGCCGAAGAACACGAAGGGCGAGAACGTCGCCGACAGCAGAACTGCAACGAGCACGACCGGTAGCCCGAAGCGATCGAACAGCTTCCCGAAAGCAAGACTGACGAGGACTCCGCATCCGGTGGAGATCGCGAGGAAGACAGGTATCCACTGCCCGGTCACGACGTGCGTTCGATCGAAATGATACGAGATCAGCTCAAAGCTCATAAGGCCGGCAGCAAAGAATGCGCCTGCGATCATGTAGCCCCAGAAGGCAGGCGAGAAATCACCGGCCGAAGCGGTCTGACCCTGCTCGAGCTTCGAAGGCACGGGAAAGCCGGCGCGCGCCACAGCAAGCGACAGGAATGCAAGCAACGCCGGAATCAGCAGCAGCAGATAGCCCAGCTGATAGCTGCCATTCCAGAAAAGGACGGCGGCAATCATGAGCGGTCCGATCGTAGCTCCGACCTCGTCGAGCGCGGTGTTGAGACCGTAAACCCACCCCTTGCCGAGTTCGCCGGTCGTGTACGAGATCATCGCCTCGACCGTCGGCTTGCGGATCGCGCGCCCGACACGCTCGGCCAGCACCAGCAAAGCGGCGACCTGCCAGTTTCCTGCAACCGCCATCGCAGGCACCGCAATCAGGTTGATGCCATAGCCAATGAAGGTGATGAGCCAATAGCGCCCGCTCTTGTCGGCAACGTATCCGGAGAAGGGCCGCAGCGCATAGCCAAGAAACTCTCCCGCGCCGGCGGTGATGCTGACTACGGCGGCGCTCGCCCCCAGCGTCGCCATGAACGGGCCATTGATGCTGCCGCCGCCCTCATAGGTGACATCGCCGAACAGATTGACGATGCCCATGGTGAACACGAACGTGAAGGCCGGCGAACTTCCTTGCCAAATGCGCATGCAGCGATAGCCCGCGCCAAGGCGGGCTCCGATTGTCCCAGCCGCTCGATGCAAAGCAACGGCCGATGACGGCGTCGGTTCCCCAAGGGACCCGCGCCTATCGTATGGGAAGCGCCGAGTGACGAGGCTGAGCTACGGCTTGCTCATCGCTGCGATCGCGTCCGCGAAGATCGCGTTGCAGGCGTCGATCTGCGACGGATGAATCAGCGTCTTGCCGTCAAAACCGAGATCGCGGCCGAAAGGCGAAGATGACTAAGAACAAAAGCTGAGCCGCGCGGTTAGAGAGCAAACTCGCGAGGTGAGATCATGCGCCGTTCAGACTTAGCAACCGTCCTGTTCCTGCTCTCTGGCTTCGTTCCCGTCACCGCGTCTGCTCAGCAGACGACGCCGGATACGAACCAATCTTCCAGCCAAGCTGGCCCTGATCGCACCCCTCAACAGTCGGGCCAATCCCAAACCCAAAACACCCCAACTCAGCCGGACCGCACACCTCAGCAGTCGGACCAATCCCGCGACCGAGACCGCCGCAGCGCCGAAGACACGCGGATCAATCGAGATTGGACGACGCGGCAGCGTGGCGAGGACCGCATGGACATGGACCGCATGCGTCAGCGCCAGATGGGACGCATGATGGACCGGGATGAGGATCATCAGACCACGGGACGAAATTGGCGGCGCGACGATGATGACATGGATCGCGGCCCCGGATATGGCTCTGCGAATCGCAGCGAAGGCCGCAATTACCACGAAGTCCGGCCTCGTCCTCGCGTAAAGACCTGTCTCGAATACGAAAACGGGGACGAGTTCTGCCGATACCGCGACTAGCTGATGCGGTACGCGCCCTAGCCCTGACCCTTGCCCATCGCGGCGATCGCATCCGCGATCTCGATCGTGCGTCGGGCCATGTCGGCGTGCAGGCGCTCCACCATGGCGCCGTCGAGACGGATCGCGCCGCGCGAGACGTTCTCCGGCAATTCGAACGCCGCGATGATTTTTCGCGCGCGCGCGACTTCCTCCTCGGGCGGCGTGAAGATCGCGTTGCAGGCGTCGATCTGCGACGGATGAATCAGCGTCTTGCCGTCAAAACCGAGATCGCGGCCTTGCGCGCATTCGGTGGCGAAGCCGTCGGAATTGGCGATGTCGCTGTAGGGACCGTCGAGGATTTCGAGGCCGTGGGCGCGCGTTGCCAGGATGCAATGCGTGATCATCGGGATCATCGCGGTGCGGCCCGGCAGCATCTTGATCCGGGTCTCGCGCGAAATGTCGTTCGGACCGAACACAAAACCTGACAGGCGCCTCTTGGGATCGCGCCCGGCGGCAGCCAGTTCCTCCGCATGCAGCACCGCGCGCGCGGTCTCGATCATGGCCCAGACTTTTACGGTCGGCGCCGCGCCGAGCTCGGCGAGACGGCGGCCGATCGTGTCGAGGTCCTCGACGCTGGAGACCTTCGGGACCAGGATGCCGTCGGGCGAGGCCTTGGCCGCCATCGCGAAATCGTCGGCCCACCAGGTCGTGTCGAGGCCGTTGGTCCGGATCAGGATCTCGCGCTTGCCGAACCCTTTGGCCGCGATCGCGGCAGCGATCCCGTCGCGCGCCAATGCCTTCGCATCGGGGGCGACGGAGTCTTCCAGATCGAGGATCAGGCCATCGGCGGCGAGATTGCGCGCCTTTTCCAGCGCGCGGGGGTTGGAGCCGGGCATGAACAGATGGCTGCGGCGCGGGCGGGTCATGCAAGCGTTCCTTCCGGTTTCCTCGTCTCACTTCCGACCGAAGCCGATAGCATCTGGCCTGCCTATTCGAAAGGCTTGTTCGCCCCTGCGGTATATGATTAGGCATAGGCCATGAACACATTCCCAGAGCACTTGCTGGAAGGCTACAAGGCCTTCGCGACCCAGCGGCTGCCGACCGAGCAGACCCGCTACCGCGAGCTGTCGGTGAAGGGGCAGTTCCCGGAAGTGATGGTAATCGGCTGCTGCGATAGCCGCGTCTCGCCCGAAGTGATCTTCGACGTCGGCCCGGGCGAACTCTTCGTGGTCCGCAACATCGCCAATCTGGTGCCGGTGTATCAGCCCGACGGCAACGCGCACGGCGTCTCTGCGGCGCTGGAATATGCCGTGACGGTGCTGCAGGTGAAGCACATCGTGGTGCTCGGGCACGCACAATGCGGCGGCATCCGCGCTTTCGTCGACAAGATCGAGCCGCTGACGCCTGGCGACTTCATCGGCAAATGGATGCAGATGTTCATCAAGCCCGGCGAAGTGGTGGAGCAGCGCGACCACGAAACCATGGCGCAATTCGTCGAGCGCATCGAGAAGGCCGCGGTGTTCCGCAGCCTCGAAAACCTGATGACCTTCCCGTTCGTGCAGAAGGCGGTCGACGCCGGCCAGATGCAGACCCACGGCGCCTATTTCGGCGTCGCGGAAGGGTCGCTGTTCGTGCTGGACAAGGACACGAAGGAATTCAGGAACGCGCGAAGCGTGGCTTGAAGTCGCCCTTCGTCGGGTGGGCAAAGCGAAGCGTGCCCACCACTTCTTTCGTCATCTTGGAAAGATGGTGGGCACGGCGCGCGAAGTGCGCGCCTTCGCCCACCCTACGAGATCCCGCCCTTACGCCGCCTTTTTCTTCGCGCTGATCAGCTTGCGGTTGATCAGCACTTCGGCGATCTGAATCGCATTGAGCGCGGCGCCCTTGCGCAGATTGTCCGACACGCACCACAGCACGAGACCGTTCTCCACCGTCGCGTCCTCGCGGATGCGGCTGATATAGGTGGCGTCCTCGCCGGCCGCTTCGTACGGCGTAGCGTAGCCGCCGGGCTCATGCTTGTCGATGACGAGGCAGCCCGGCGCCTTGCGCAGGATGTCGCGCGCTTCATCCGCGGTGATCGGGTTCTCGAACTCGATGTTGACGGCCTCGGAATGGCCGACGAAAACCGGCACGCGCACGCAGGTCGCGGAGAGCTTGATCTTGGGATCAAGAATCTTCTTGGTCTCCGCCATCATCTTCCACTCTTCCTTGGTGTAGCCGTCCTCCATGAAGACGTCGATCTGGGGGATGACGTTGAAGGCGATGCGCGTGGGAAACTTCTTATTGACCAGCTCCTGGTTGGTGTAGACGGCCTTGGTCTGCGAGAACAGTTCGTCCATCGCATCCTTGCCGGCGCCCGACACCGACTGATAGGTCGAGACCACGACGCGCTTGATGGTGGCCTTGTCGTGCAGCGGCTTCAGCGCGACCACGAGCTGCGCGGTCGAGCAGTTCGGGTTGGCGATGATGTTCTTCTTCTTGAAGCCCGCGGTCGCGTCCGCGTTCACTTCCGGCACGATCAACGGCACGTCCGGATCCATGCGCCAAGCCGAGGAATTGTCGATCACGACGGTGCCGGCGGCGCCGATCTTCGGCGACCATTCCTTCGACACTTCGCCGCCCGCCGACATCAGGCAGATGTCGACGTCGGAGAAGTCGTAATGCTCGAGCGCTTTGACCTTCAGCGTGCGGTCGCCGTAGGAGACCTCGACGCCCATGCTGCGGCGTGACGCCAAGGCCACCACCTCGTCCGCGGGGAATTTGCGCTCGTCGAGGATGTTGAGCATTTCCCGTCCGACATTGCCGGTCGCGCCGACGACTGCGACTTTGTAACCCATCGTTCACTCTCCGACGAAAAAGCTCTTTCCTGAAGCTGAGGCTTAAACAGGAAGAGCAGCGCTTCTATGCGAGAACCGGCCTCAAGACAACGTTGGACCATGCCTGAAGGCCGTGGATGCAGTCGCCTGAGGCCAGCACGGCCGCAACCCCCACCCAAATCCAATTGGCGCTCGCAGCCTTCGCCGATGAGATCGTCGGCACGCTGGCGCGTCTGTTCGTCTATGTGGGGGCTTTGGTGCTGTTTGCCATCCTCGGGCTTGCGGCACTCGGCCAGCTGCCTGAGCTCCGCGACGATGGGTCGGCGGTGAAGCCGGGTTGGAGCGTAGCCGACCGCTCGCATCCGGCCTTCGCCCTCAGCCGGCTCGATTCATCAGAAAAAACAGGAGCCTACACCATCCTCAGGCATCCCGAAGGCGGCCGCAGGGACGTGATGCGCTGGGCGAGCGAGGCGGACAGGCCCGTGGCCGAGCTCGAGATTTACCGGGAAGGCGACGAATTCGACGTGGCGCGTCCGGCGACCGCGGACCTGGCCGTCCAGATGGGACTGGGCACCGCGACCCCGCTTGAGCAGGCCGGCCTGATCGACACCAAATTCGGCCATGTCGCCCTGTTCCGGCCAACGGGCACGGCGGCGGGCGCGTCGTCCTGCCTCGGCTACCTCAAGCGCAGCGAGGAGCCAGCGCTCCAGATCTCCGGCTTCTCCTGCCAAGGCGGTACCCTGCCCGAGCGGCGCGCGGCGATCGCCTGCACGTTGAACCGGCTGACGCTACTGACCTCGGGCAACGAGCCGAAGCTGGCCGAATTGTTCGCCCATGCGGAGCTGAAGCGCCGCGCTTGCACTTCCCAGGGTTCGTCGGACTGGCTGCTGGGTGCCGCGAACGCACAATTGCGCGGAGCGCTCTGACCGGCATCAAGCTCAAGTGGCTGGTATTCATGCAACTTTTGCCAACGCGCACGATTATTCCGCGCTGGTGTGACCCAATAGACCTAGTTGCGGCCGCCCGGGCCGGGCTAGTATGGGATGATATCGACTGGCGGCTTGCCGCCTGAAGGGGACGTGATGAGCTCGAAATTCTCTGCCAAATTGGCGACGTGGCTCGCGGCAGGCGCCGTGGTTGCCATGAGCCTCGCGACGCCGGCCTCGGCCGACACCAAGCCCAAGCGCTATGACGATCGCGGCCGGCATTATTACGGACCGAGCGGCCCCAACACCGTCTATCAGCAGGGCCGCACCCGCCTCTATGTGAGCAAGCGCTCCTGGCTCGACGGCGGCACCGAGGTCAATCCGGGCGACCGCAAGTTCTCCGACTATGCGTTTCCGCCGGAGAATGGTCTCCCGACATTCGCGCGCGAGAACAACACCCGTCCAATCGATCGCCAGCCGCTCAGCACCCCGTCGGATGTTGGCGGATACCCGCGAAATTTCCCGCTGTACTGAGGCGGAATTATCGACCTGAATCAAAAATGGCCGGGCTCGCGCCCGGCCATTTTTGTTTGTCGTGTAGCCGGATTTCGCGAAGCAATCCGGGCTACGACTCTAAGCGTGCAGCTTCTGCAATTCCTTCAAGATCGCTTCGCCCATCTGCGTGGTCGAGGCGGCTGTGGTGCCGTCCGACTTGATGTCGGCGGTGCGCAGGCCGCTGGCCAGCACGGCCGCGATCGCGGCATCGACCTTGTCGGCGAGATCGCCCATGTCGAAGGAATAGCGCAGCGCCATGCCGAAGGACGAGATCATCGCGATCGGATTGGCGAGACCCTGGCCTGCGATATCGGGCGCCGAGCCGTGCACGGGCTCGTACAGCGCCTTGCGCTTCTTGCTCTTGACGTCGACCTCGCCGAGCGAGGCGGACGGCAGCATGCCGAGCGATCCCGTCAGCATCGCCGCGATGTCGGACAGCATGTCGCCGAACAGATTGTCGGTGACGATGACGTCGAACTGCTTCGGCCATTTCACCAGCATCATGCCGCCGGAATCGGCGAGCTGATGCTCGAGCGTCACGTCGGCATATTCGCGCTTGTGGACCTGGGTCACGACCTCGTTCCAGAGCACGCCCGACTTCATGACGTTGCGCTTCTCCATCGACGTCACCTTGTTCTTGCGCTTCTTCGCAAGCTCGAAGGCGACGCGGGCGATGCGCTCGATCTCATAGGTGTCGTAGACCTGGGTATCGATGGCACGCTTCTGGCCGTTGCCGAGATCGGTGATGGTCTTGGGCTCGCCGAAATAGACGCCGCCGGTGAGCTCGCGCACGATGACGATGTCGAGGCCCTCGATGGCTTCGCGCTTCAGGCTCGAGGCATCCGCCAACGCCGGGTAGCAGACGGCGGGGCGGAGGTTGGCGAACAGGCCGAGATCCTTGCGCAGGCGCAGCAGGCCGGCTTCGGGGCGCACCTCGTAGGGCACGGCATCCCATTTCGGGCCGCCGACCGCGCCGAAGATGATGGCGTCGGCGGCAAGCGCCTTGGCCATGTCGCCTTCCGAGATCGACACCTTGTGCGCGTCATAGGCCGAACCGCCGACCAGGCCGGTGTCGGTCTCGAACTTGGCGATCCCGGCCGAATTGAGCCAGTCGACCAGCCGCTTCACCTCGCCCATCACTTCGGGGCCGATACCGTCGCCGGGGAGCAGCAGCAGCTTGTGGGTCGCCATGACGTTCTTCCTCCGTTTCGTCATGGCCCGGCACAAGGCCGGGCATGACGGCGCTCTTGAATTTCGGCCGGAGTGCTAGAGCGGCGTTGCGCGCTTGGCAAGACACCATTGCCGCCTCGCGGCTGTGCAAGGCAGGCAGGGCCTGCCACACTGCGCATGCCGGAGTACCCCTTGCCCGCCCAAGACTGTTTTGCTCAAGACCGCCGCCCTCCACCCGACGCCCATCCCGCGCGGCTGATCCTGACCTTGTCGCTGGCTGCGACGGTCGGGCTCGGCATCGGCCGCTTTGCCTATGCCCTGGTGCTGCCGGACATGCGGGAAGACCTCGGCTGGTCCTACTCGGCCGCCGGTTTCATGAACACCATCAACGCCGTCGGCTATCTCGCGGGCGCGCTTGTGGCGTCCCGGCTGATCCAGCGCGTCGGCTGGGCGGCCGCGATCCGCGGCGGAACCCTGGCCTGCGTCGCCGCCCTTGCGACTTGCGCCCTGACCGGGAATTTCGTTGCATTGAGCTTGGCGCGTCTCGTGCTCGGCTTCGGTGCCGCCGCCGGTTTCGTCGCCGGAGGCGCGCTGGCCGCTTCGATCGCGCAATCGCGCCCGCAGCGGGCCAATTTCCTCCTCAGCCTGTTCTATGCCGGGCCGGGCATCGGCATTCTCGCCTCGGGCCTGATCGCCCCGTTCACGCTTCAATATTTCGGGCCGGGATCGTGGTGGATCGTGTGGTGGGCGCTGACGCTGCTGTCCGTCGTGATGACCGTGCCGCTGTTCCTGGTCCGCATCGAGAGCGGAGTGCGTTTCTCGCAAGGCGGCCACGCCGCCTTCGCGATTGTGCCCGTGCTGATCTATCTCGCCGGCTACTTCCTGTTCGGCGCGGGCTACATCGCCTACATGACCTTCATGATCGCCTATGTGCGCGACGGCGGCGGCGGCCCCGCGGCGCAGGCGGCGTTCTGGAGCCTGATCGGTCTCAGCGCCTTCGTCACGCCGTGGGCCTGGCGCGGCGTGCTCGCGCTCGATCGCGGCGGGCTTGCCACCGCCATCATCCTCGGCACCAACGCGCTCGGCGCCGCCCTGCCGATGCTCGGGCATTCGCCGGCATGGCTCGCGGTCTCCGCCGTCGTGTTCGGCGTCGCCTTCTTCGCCGTGGTCGGCTCGACCACCGCCTTCGTGCGCTTCAACTACCCGCCGGAGGTGTGGCCGACCGCGATCGCGGCGATGACGATCTCGTTCGGCGTCGGCCAGACGCTCGGCCCGATCGTGGTCGGCGCGATCACGGATGCGCTGGGGAGCTTGAGTTACGCGCTGAATGTGTCGGCGGCGCTGCTGGCGTTGGGGGCGGTTGCGGCGCTGTGCCAGCGCAAGGTGGGGCCGAAGGGCTCGGTGCCGTAGGACAGCGTGACTAGCTCCCGCTGAACGAATTATACCCCTGATCTTCCCAATAACCGCCCTTGTAGTCGTTGGTGACTTCCATCGAGACCACGTATTTCGGGTTCTTGAAGCCGAGCTTGGTCGGGACGCGGATCTTCATCGGGAAGCCGTAGGCGCGCGGCAAGATCTCGTTGGCGTATTTGAACGTCATCTGGCTCTGCGGATGCAGCGCGGTACGCATGTCGAGCGGAGAATTGTAGCCGTCCTTGTCGGCGCACTGGAACCAGACGTACTTTGCGCGCGTGTCGGCACCGATCAGCTTGAGGAAGTCGCGCAACGGCGTGCCGGTCCAGCTGCCGATCGCGCTCCAGCCCTCGACGCAGATGTGACGGGTGATCTGCGTGACCTGCGGCAGCTTGTACAATTCCGGAAGCGTCCACGACTTCTTGTTGTCGACGAGGCCGCGGACTTCGAGCTTCCAGTCGGCGCCGTCGACATCCGGCGCGTCGTCGAGATCGTAATAGGCGTTGAACGGAAACGGCTTGGTGATCGCGCTCTCGGGGAATGTCGGCGCCAGCGCGTCGGGATTGAAGATGAAATCCTGCACGGCGTCGTTGAATTTCGAAACCGTCTTGAGCATCTCCTCGGCGGAGGACGAGTCGATCACGTCGCAGCCGGTGAGCAGCGTCAGCGCCCCCAAGCTGGCGCCGCCCGCGATGAAGCGGCGACGGCTGACATCAGGCATCGTCTTGAGGGAGTCCTTGATCAGCAGCCGCTTGTCGACGCCGGGGATCAGGAATGAGCGTTTTGCCATGGTTCTTGCTCCGCTCAACGGCCGATGATCATCGCGCGCAGGCTCTTCGGCACCAACAGCGCGAGCACAACGTGAATGACGAGGAAGGCGCAGATCGCGGCCATGCAGAAGAAATGGATGTAGCGCGCGGTCGGATAGTCGCCGAACAGCATGACCAGCCAATGCAGTTGCACCGGCTTCCACATCGACAGACCCGACAGCACGATCAGCACGCCGACCGCGATGATGCCGGCATAGAGCACGCGCTGGACGTAATTGTAGACGGTGAGATCGGCATGGCCGAGCTTGAAGGTCAGCGCCGCCCTGACATCGTGAAGCACGCCGGACGGGGTGATCGGCAGCAGTTTCCTGCGGAAGCGGCCGGTGGCGAAACCGGTGACGAGATAGGCGAGGCCGTTGATCATCAACAGCCACATCGCCGCAAAATGCCAGAGCAGGCCGCCGGCGAGCCAGCCGCCGAGCGTGTAGTCGCGGGGAAAAGTGAAGCCGAACAGCGGCGAGGCGTTGTAGATCTGCCAACCCGACAGGATCATCAGAATCATGGCGAGCGCGTTGATCCAGTGCATGACCCGGACCCAGGCCGGCTGGATTACTTTGGCCGGGGCGGCGCTGACCTGCTCATCGGTGACTGTGAGGCTCGACATGATGGTTCCGTCCTGAACATCGTCTGACAGCAATTATACGCCGATGCTTCCGCTTTCGTTACGCCCTGTCCGACATTGAATCGATACCGGCGATCTATAGTGGTCACAATAAAGCGAGCCGGGTATCCCCGGCTCGCTTTTTCGTCGCATCCGGTTCGGGGATGAAGCCGGACCGCGCGGGGTTACGTCGCGGGCATCAGCACGGTATCGACCACATGGATCACGCCGTTGGACTGGTTGACGTTGCTGATCGTCACCATCGAGGTGCCGCCCTTGGCATCGACGATCCAGACCTTGCCGTCCTGCTTCTTCACCGTCAGTTCCTCACCTTCGGCGGTCTTCATCTTCTTGCCGTCGGTGAGGTCGGAGGCCTCGAGCTTGCCGGGCACGACATGGTAGGTCAGGATCCTGGTCAGAGTGGCCTTGTTCTCAGGCTTGACCAGAGTGTCGACGGTGCCGGCCGGCAGCTTGCCGAAGGCGGCGTTGGTCGGCGCGAACACCGTGAACGGGCCCTTGCCTTCCAGCGTCGGCACCAGGCCGGCCGCCTTCACCGCCGCCACCAGCGTGGTGTGGTCCTTCGAGTTGACGGCGTTCTGGACGATGTTCTTGGACGGGAACATCGCGGCGCCGCCGACCATGACGGTCTTTTCCTCGGCGCGGGCGGGCGCGACGACGGTCGCGGTGATGGCCAGGGTGCTGAACGCGGCGGCAGCGAGATAGGCAATACGCTTCGACATGGAGAGTCTCCCGATTGGATGGTGACCGGCATTGGCCGGCGTTCGAGTTGGGCAACAACAGTGGCTGCGAACCTGTGAGCGTGAAGCAGCAGCGCCGTCGTTGGCTCAAACTACGGGAGGGTTTGCGATGGGGTTTCGAACAATAATTTATCGTGATGCGTGAAACTATGTGGGAGATGCTTCGTGGGGTGCATCAACCCGTCATTGCGAGGAGCAAAGCGACGAAGCAATCCAGACTGCTACCGCGCACGCATTTCTGGATCGCTTCGCTTTGCTCGCAATGACGCGAGCGGCTCTACGTCCTGCTAATCCCTGTTGTGCGGCGTCTGGATAAACCCGCGATTATGCGTCGGGCTGATCAGCAGCTCGTTGATACACACCCGCGCCGGCATGCTCGCGATGAACGCGATGGTGCGGCCCAGATCTTCGGATTGCAGCATCTTCGCCTGCTCGGCCTCGCTCGGCACCACCGGGCGCAGCTTCAGGATCGGGGTCGCCACCTCGCCCGGCATCAGGCAGCAGGCGCGCAGGCCGTTGACGCATTCGTCCATGTTGAAGGAATGGGTCAGCGCCAGCACGGCGTGTTTGGTGGTGGTGTAGGCCGGGCCCGGCATTTTCGAGACGTGGCGGCCGGCCCAGGACGAGACGTTGATGATGGCGCCGTCCTGCTGCTTGCGCATCGTCGGCAGCACCGCGCGCATGCAATAGAGCACGCCGTTGAGATTGACCTGGACCAGTTGGTCCCAGCCCTCCAGTTCCATGTCCTTCCAGCTCCGCTTGGGAACATTGATACCGGCATTGTTCACGAGCAGGTCGATCCGGCCGTGCTTCGCGACGATTTGATCGGCCGCCTTCTGGGCTTCGGAGGCGACCGACACGTCCAGAGCAATCGCCTCGGCCGCCCCGCCGTCCCCGGCGATCTTCGCAACCACGGTATCCAGGGCGTCCTTGCGGCGGCCCGAGACCACGACGATCCAGCCGTCGGCCGCGAGCGCCTCGGCACCGGCTTCCCCGATCCCGCTGCCCCCGCCCGTGACCCAGGCCACGCGTTTCCCGTTTTTGGTCATGCAAACTGTCTCCGTTGCTTCATTGGGGCGGTTTTTGCTAATCCAGCCCTCGGTTTTGACCGGCCTTGTCTGACGAGCCTTGTCGTACAAGTTCCTGCGGTCGAGGAAATCTTGCATGAACCCAGCTGCCAACGCCAACCTGTTTTCCCGCCTGTTCGACGGCCTGGACGATCCGAAGCGCCTTGCGATCGAGACGCATGACGGAGGGCGCATCAGCTATGGCGATCTGATCGCGCGGGCCGGTCAAATGGCGAATGTGCTGGTCGCGCGCGGCGTGAAGCCCGGCGATCGCGTTGCGGTGCAGGTCGAGAAATCCGTGGCCAACATCGTGCTGTACCTGGCCACGGTGCGGGCCGGCGCGGTCTATCTGCCGCTCAACTCCGCCTATACGCTGAACGAGCTCGACTACTTCATCGGCGATGCCGAGCCCTCGCTGGTGGTCTGCGATCCCTCCAAGGCGGAGGGCCTTGCCCCGATCGCCGCCAAGGTGAAGGCAAAAGTCGAGACGCTCGGGCCGAACGGCAAGGGCTCGCTGACAGAGGCCGCCGACAAGGCGAGCAGCGAATTCGCCACGGTGTCGCGTGCAAACGACGATCTCGCCGCGATCCTCTACACGTCGGGCACCACCGGCCGCTCCAAGGGCGCGATGCTGACCCATGACAATCTGGCATCGAACTCGCTCGCGCTCGTCGGCTACTGGGGCTTCACCGACAAGGACGTGCTGATCCACGCGCTGCCGATCTACCACACCCACGGCCTGTTCGTGGCCACCAATGTGACGCTGTTCGCGCGCGCGGCGATGATCTTCCTGCCAAAACTCGACCCGGATCTGATCATCAAGCTGATGGCGCGTGCCACGGTGCTGATGGGCGTGCCGACCTTCTATACCCGCCTGCTCCAGAACGCCGGGCTGTCGCGCGAAACTACAACACACATGCGGCTGTTCATCTCGGGCTCGGCGCCGTTGCTGGCCGAAACCCATCGCGAATGGTCGGCGCGCACGGGGCACGCGGTGCTCGAGCGCTACGGCATGACCGAGACCAACATGAATACGTCGAATCCCTATGACGGCGAGCGCGTGCCCGGCGCGGTCGGCTTTCCCCTCCCCGGCGTCTCCGTACGCGTGACCGATCCTGAAACCGCCAAGGAACTGCCGCGTGAAGAAATCGGCATGATCGAGGTCAAGGGCCCGAACGTGTTCAAAGGCTATTGGCGCATGCCGGAGAAGACCAAGGCGGAATTCCGCGACGACGGCTTCTTCATCACCGGCGACCTCGGCAAGATCGACGCCAAGGGCTATGTCCACATTCTCGGCCGCGGCAAGGATCTCGTGATCTCCGGCGGCTTCAACGTCTACCCCAAGGAAATCGAGAGCGAGATCGACGCCATGCCCGGCGTGATCGAATCAGCCGTGATTGGCGTGCCCCATGCCGATTTCGGCGAGGGCGTCACGGCCGTGCTGGTCTGCAACAAGGGCGCCGATGTGAGCGAGGCGGCGGTGCTGAAGGCGCTCGACGGCCGGCTGGCAAAGTTCAAGATGCCCAAGCGCGTCTTTGTCGTCGACGAGCTGCCACGCAACACCATGGGCAAGGTGCAGAAGAATATTTTGCGGGATACGTACAAGGATCTGTACGCGAAGAAATAGGGGCGCAATCGCTCCGGGCTGGGGGACATGAACCGAGAGCAAGCAAAAAAGATACACAAAAACCTGCTCGATGCTGCCGCGGCATTCCGCCGAGCTGAGGCCGCGATCGTCGATGTTGGCGATGACGGCAGAAAGCTGTTTGCAGAACCGCTTGTAACGGCGGTTTTCCATTTGCAGTTCAAGCTTCTGCGACTGATCTACAAAAGACACCCTGACCTGGAGCCGCCGCTACCGCCGGCAACAATCGACAGCACAGTTCGCTGGGAGGAAGTCTCGCTGCCGCCGTCGGTGCTGGAGACCGATATCGATCGAATCATTTTCTCCGTGATGAAACCTCGCTGGCAGAAGGTGGCGATGGTCCTTTACTGCGCGGCGGAGAAGGTCGAGGAGGGAGAGCTAGGCGCACCTATCGAATATGAAGTGTTCGCGGCCCGCATTCAGGCGTTGGTCGAGGCCGACCTCCTGGATGCGCAAGGTGATCTCCGGGTGTGGACTCGGAGCGAAGTGAGATTGAAGGACCGGTCGGTTAACTAGCGCCCACCAGGCTCAACACAAACCGGCTGCCGACAATGAAGAGATAACACCCGAACGCCACCTCCAGCGTCCGCTTCGACATCGCGTGCGCGGCTCTCACGCCGAGTGGTGCGGTGACGAGGCTCATCGGCATCACCAGGACGGCGCCGATCAGCGAGACGTAGCCGAGCGCGAACGGGACTTGCAGGGCTGCAACGCCGGGATAGCTGGCCGCCGCCGGCCAGCCGGCGTAGATGTAGCCGAGCGCGCCGGGGATCGAGATCAGCACCGCGAGCGCCGACGATGTGGCCACTGCCTGATGGATCGGCCGGCCGTAGAACGTCATCAGCAGGTTCGAGAACAGGCCGCCGCCGATGCCCATCAACGTCGACAAAATGCCGACGCAGAAGCCGTAGATTCGCATCAGCGGACCCTTCGGCAAGTCATCTCCGAGCTTCCAGCTCTCGCGCGCGAAGATCAGCCGTACCGCGGCCGACCACGCGACGGCGACGAACACGATCTTGAACAGCCGCTCCGGCGCGTAGCGCGCGACCACGCTGCCTGCGATGACACCGATTACGATCGGTAGCCACCAGACGCGAAGGATGGGGGTGTCGACGGCGCCGCGCTTGTAATGCGCTTGGAACGAACGGATCGAGGTCGGGATGATCACGGCCAGCGATGTGCCGATGCAGAGCGGCATACGCACTTCCAGTGGCACGCCGGCGATGCGGAAGCATTCATAAAACACCGGCACCAGAATCGCGCCGCCGCCGATGCCGAACACGCCGGCCAGAAATCCCGAGAGCGCGCCCGTTGCGATCAGCAGCAGCGCGAGTTCGACGATCTCCTTGATATCGAGACCTGCAATCACCCCTGACCTGCCCCCCGCAACTGGTCGCAACGTCTCCGAGGCATGCGCCCGGACATGGTTGCGCGGAAAGCTGTAAGCGATCTGGTTTGCGCGGTCGACACATCGCATTTGCGGGCTGGGGTGGAATGCAGGCTGCGCATATCCGGCAGATGCCCCAAAAATGGTGAAGCGGCAGCTTGCAGACCGGGTCGGGAGGTCCGCTGGCACACGCCATCGGAAGTTTGGACGGGACGGGATGGTCCGTTTAGAGGTGTTCCAACAGCGATTTCAATGACGATGGACGGGAAGCACGAAGAAATGAATATATATTCTATGTTTGGTCCGTGGGCCAGCGCCCTGGTATACCAGGCACCGGATTGGCCTTGTTTCATCAACGCCATAGCGCTGAACGCCGGTTCGATTGATGGCGAATTGGTGATTGCGCAGGCCAAATCGACTCCGTAAATAGAGCCGACCTTCCGCGATCCCCGCGCGCCCATGCTGGGCCGCAATAAAGCAATCGAAGCCCATGACCGCACGGATCGAACGACCGCTTTCTCCCCACATGCAAGTCTACCGCTGGACGCTGACGATGGCCCTTTCCATCGTCCATCGCGCCACCGGCATCGCCCTTTACGCCGGGACGCTGCTACTGGTCTGGTGGCTGGTCGCCGCAGCCTCCGGCCACGCCGCCTACGCCACCGTCCAGGCGTTCACCGGCAGCATCATCGGCCGGCTGATCGTGTTCGGCTACACCTGGGCGCTGATGCACCATATGTTGAGCGGCCTCCGGCACCTGGTGTGGGATCTCGGTTACGGCTTCAAGGCCAATGAGCGCGAAGCGCTGACCTGGGGCGCGCTGATCGGCGGCATCGTGCTGACGGTGCTGATCTGGATCATCGCCTACGCGATCGGAGGTGTACGATGAGCGCAGCCGACACCCCGAAGCGCAGCATGCGCACCCCACTTGGGCGCGTCCGCAATCTCGGCGCCGCACATTCCGGCACCTCCGATTTCTGGCGCCAGCGCATCACCGCCGTCGCGATGACCCTGCTGATGCTGCCGGTGATTGTCGTCGTGATGATGACGCTCGGCAGCAACCAGGCCGGCGCCAAGGTGATCCTCGGCTCGCTGCCGATAGCGGTGATCATGCTGCTCTTCATCGTCGCCAGCGTCTGGCACATGAAGATCGGCATGCAGGTCGTGATCGAGGACTACATCCATAACGAGAAGCTGAAGCTCATCTCGGTCATGCTCAACAATTTCTTCTCGATCGCCGTGGCGCTCGCCTCGACCTACGCGATCGTGAAACTTTCCTCCGGAGTGTAACCCATGGCCACAGGAACGAATGGCAAGGGCAACGGCGCTCCCGCCACCAACGGAAAAGCCTATCCGATCGAAGACCACACCTATGACGTCGTCGTGGTCGGCGCCGGCGGCGCGGGCTTGCGCGCCGTGGTCGGCTGCGGCGAAGCCGGCCTCCGCACGGCCTGCATCACCAAAGTGTTTCCGACCCGCTCGCATACGGTCGCGGCGCAAGGCGGCATCTCGGCTTCGCTCGGCAACATGCACAAGGACGACTGGCGCTGGCACATGTACGACACCGTGAAGGGGTCGGACTGGCTGGGCGACCAGGACGCGATCGAATACATGGTGCGCAACGCGCCCGAGGCGGTCTACGAGCTCGAGCACTGGGGCGTGCCGTTCTCGCGCACCGAAGACGGCAAGATCTACCAGCGCCCGTTCGGCGGCATGACCTTGGACTACGGCAAAGGCCAGGCGCAGCGCACCTGCGCCGCCGCCGACCGCACCGGTCACGCCATGCTGCACACGATGTACGGCCAGTCGCTGCGTCACGCGGCCGAGTTCTTCATCGAGTTCTTCGCCATCGACCTGATCATGGACGACCAGGGCACCTGCCGCGGCGTCGTCGCGATCAAGCTCGAGGACGGCACGCTGCACCGCTTCCGGGCACAGACGGTGATTCTCGCGACCGGCGGCTATGGCCGCGCCTATGCCTCCTGCACCTCGGCGCACACCTGCACCGGCGACGGCGGCGGCATGGTGCTGCGCGCCGGCCTGCCGATGCAGGACATGGAATTCGTGCAGTTCCACCCGACCGGCATCTACGGCTCGGGCTGTCTCGTGACCGAAGGCGCACGCGGCGAAGGCGGCTATCTCGTCAACTCCGAAGGCGAGCGCTTCATGGAGCGTTATGCGCCGTCGGCGAAGGACCTCGCCTCACGCGACGTCGTCTCGCGCGCGATGACCATCGAGATTCGCGAAGGCCGCGGCGTCGGCAAGAAGAAGGACCACATCTTCCTTCATCTCGACCATCTCGATCCCGCGGTGCTCGCCGAGCGCCTGCCGGGCATCTCCGAATCGGCAAAGATCTTCGCCAATGTCGACGTGACGCGCGAGCCGATCCCGATCGTGCCGACCGTGCACTACAACATGGGCGGCATCCCCACCAATTATCACGGCGAAGTGCTGACCAAGAAGGACGGCGACGACAACGCCATCATCCCCGGCCTGATGGCGATCGGCGAAGCCGCCTGCGTCTCCGTGCACGGCGCCAACCGCCTCGGCTCGAACTCACTGATCGACCTGGTCGTGTTTGGCCGCGCCGCCGCGCTGCGGCTGGCCGAAAAGCTCACGCCCAACGCCAAGCAGCCCGAACTGCCGACGAATTCGGCCGATCTCGCGCTCGGTCGCCTCGACCATTACCGCTACGCCTCCGGTGGTACGCCGACCGCAAAACTGCGCGAAGGCATGCAGCATGTGATGCAGAACAATTGCGCAGTGTTCCGCACCGGCGACATCCTGAGCGAAGGTCAGAATCTGATCGAGAAGGTCCACAGCGGCATCACCGACATCGCCGTGTCCGACCGCTCGCTGGTGTGGAATTCCGACCTGATCGAGACGCTCGAATTCGACAATCTGATCTCGCAGGCGGTGGTGACGATGAACTCGGCCGCCAACCGCACCGAGAGCCGTGGCGCGCATGCCCGCGAGGACTTTTCCGACCGCGACGACAAGAACTGGATGAAGCACACGCTGGCCTGGCTGGAAGACTCCGGCAAGGTCAAGATCGAGTACCGCCCGGTTCACGACTACACCATGACCAACGACGTCCAGTACATCCCGCCCAAAGCTCGCGTTTACTAAGCGGCGCGCGTGTATTGATCGAACAGCGAAGGCCTTGATCGAAATGGTTGAATTCGCACTTCCGAAGAACTCGAAAATCACCGGCGGCAAGTCCTGGCCGAAGCCCGCGGGCGCGACCGAAACGCGCGAATTCCGCGTCTATCGCTGGAACCCGGACGACGGCAAAAATCCGAGCGTCGACACTTATTACGTCGACACCCATGATTGCGGTCCGATGGTGCTGGACGGCCTGATCTGGATCAAGAACCATATCGACCCGTCGCTGACCTTCCGCCGCTCCTGCCGCGAAGGCGTCTGCGGCTCCTGCGCGATGAACATCGACGGCCAGAACACGCTGGCCTGCACCCGCTCGATGCACGACGTGAAGGACGGCGCGGTGAAGATCAATCCGCTGCCGCACCAGCCGGTGGTGAAGGACCTGGTCCCCGACCTCACCAATTTCTACGCGCAATATGCGTCGATCGAGCCGTGGCTGAAGACGACCTCGCCGACGCCGCAGAAGGAATGGAAGCAGAGCCACGAGGACCGCGAGAAGCTCGACGGCCTCTACGAGTGCATCCTCTGCGCCTGCTGCTCGACCTCGTGCCCGAGCTATTGGTGGAACAGCGAGCGCTATCTCGGTCCCGCCGCGCTGCTCCAGGCCAACCGCTGGGTGTCCGATTCACGGGATGAGGCCACCGGCGAGCGCCTCGACGATCTCGAGGATCCGTTCCGCCTCTACCGCTGCCACACCATCATGAACTGCGCCAAGGCATGCCCGAAGGGCCTCAACCCGGCGGAAGCCATCGCCGAGCTCAAGCTCAAGCTGGTCGAGCGCCAGATCTAGGCGTCATTCATGCTGCGATGCCCGGCCGAAACGGCCGGGGCATTTTCTATGGCGGGCGCCTGTTGGAGTAGATTTCTCCTCCGCTCCGTGAGCGAGCGCACCGGCGGATTGCAACCTCCGGTTATCGCCACAAGCCGCTTCCTTCCCGGCGTAAAATTCAAGTAAGCTCTCCGGTGGGGGACCGGAGCGACCGTGCAGGGCGCGCAACGCAATTCGCTGAGACTGTTGCAGTGGATGATGGGCGCATCCCTGGCGCTCCCGATTGCGTTGTTCGCGATCGCATCCTCGATCTCCTACACCTCGACACACGACATCGCCGACCGCGAGATCGAGCGCACCCTCGATGTCGCACATGAGCACGCACTCAAGGTGTTCGAGACGATCGACCGCAGCCTCGCCGAGCTCAACGAGGTGGTGCGCGGCCTGCCCGACGACGTCATCCGCTCGCGCGAACCGGCCCTGCACCGCCGCCTGAAGCAGCTGACCTTATCGCTGCCGCAGCTCAAATCGGCCTGGATCTTCGATGCGGACGGAAAGTCGCTGGTCAACAGCCTTGCCTCGCCGCCGCCGGAGCAGAGCTTTGCGGACCGCGACTATTTCTATGCCCATGTCGACCAGGCCATCGGCACATTCATCGGCGCCTCGCTGACACCGCGCGCGCCCTATCAGGGTGCTCGCTTCTTCGGGGTTAGCCGCCGCCGTGACTCCGACGACGGCAGCTTCATCGGCGTGATCCAGGCCTCCGTCCTGCCCGAATATTTCGAGAGCTTCTATGCCAGGATCGGCTCCGATCCCGGCAGCTTCTTCGCGATGGGACGCCCCGACGGGGTGGTGCTGGCGCATCTTCCGCGGCTCGACCGCGACCTTCGGCTCGATCCCAACGGACCGGTCGGCCGGAACATCGCAGCTCACCCCGAGCACGGCCTCATCACCGTCGCGTGGCCTTCAGACGGGATCGAGCGCCGCATCGGTTACCGGCGCGTGGCCGAATATCCCATCTATGTCAGCGCGGGGCTCGAGACCTCGGCCATCCGCGCGCGCTGGTTCGCCACCATGGGCCAGCATCTGGTGTTCGGCGTTCCCGCCACCGCGCTGCTGTTCCTGCTGCTGGCGCTGGCGATCCGGCGCACCCAGCATCTCCAGGCCGAGGCCGCAGCGCGACGTGAAGCCGAGGAAGCACTCAAGCACAGCCAGCGCCTGGAGGCGCTCGGGCAGCTCACCGGGGGCGTCGCGCACGATTTCAACAACCTCCTGACCGTGATCCGCGCCTCCGTCGACCTGTTGAACCGGCCGCAACTGAGCGAGGAGCGGCGCCAGCGCTACATCACCGCCATCGCGGACGCGGTCGCACGCGCGGCCAAACTGACATCGCAGCTGCTCGCGTTTGCGCGGCGCCAGACCTTGAAGCCTGAGGTGTTCGACGTCGGCGCGCGGATGCAGTCGCTGCACGACATGCTCGCGACGCTGCTCGGACCCGCGATCGAAATCGCGATGCGGCTGCCGGCCGAGCCCTGCCTCGTCAATGTCGATGCAAGCCAGTTCGAGACGGCGTTGATCAACATGGCGACCAATGCGCGCGATGCCATGCACGGCAAGGGCAGGATCGTTTTCAACGTCGAGACCGTGACGACGATTACGGAGACGCGGGCTCCCGTCTCGGGCAGCCATCACCGTACAGGCACCCATGATCTTCCAGGTCATCTGGGCTTCGTCAGCATTGCCGTCAGCGACACCGGCATCGGCATTCCGGCTGCGCGGCTCGAGCGCATCTTCGAGCCGTTCTTCACCACCAAGCAGGTCGGCCACGGCACCGGTCTCGGCCTGTCGCAGCTGTTCGGCTTCGCCCGGCAGTCCGGCGGCGAGGTGACGGTCACCAGCGAGGTGGGCCAAGGCAGCACCTTCTCGCTCTATCTGCCGCGCGTGGCGCCGCACCTGCTGCCGCAGCGGCAGGCACCGAACACGGCCCCGGCAGTGGCCGGCAGCGGCATGTCGGTGCTGCTGGTCGAGGACAATATCGAGCTCGCCAATTTCGCCGCCGACGGCCTCACCGAACTCGGCTACAGCATCACGCTGGTCGACAATGCAACCGATGCACTCGCCGAGCTGGTCATGGACGCCGATCGCTTCGATGTCGTTTTCTCGGACATCGTGATGTCGGGCATGACCGGGCTCGATCTCGCGCAGGCGATCCGCGACCGCGGCATCGGCGTGCCGGTCGTGCTGACGACCGGCTACAGCGAGGCGCTGTCCCAGGACGGCAATTTCGATTTCGAGCTCGTGCAAAAGCCCTACGCAATCGATCAGCTGTCGCGCATCCTGCATCGGGTCGCCCGGCTCCGCCGGGTGCGTGGCGGCGCTGCCGAATGATCCGGCACATGGAATCAGGACAAGATGATGAGGATGGTCAAGAAGGCGGCGTGAGGCGTAGCTCGGACGGTGCGCAGCTCAATCCGGGAAAGCCCGTACAGACGTCTTCCGCCGTTGGAGTCCCCGGCAAAACCGGTTATGCATGCGCCGCTTACAACGAGGACTCCGACTTGACGACCGACAAGGCTCCTTCGTCCGCGCCATTCGGCGCGTTTGCGCCGAATGCGGCGCAGGCCGCGATCATCGGCCTCGCACAACGCTCGGGGCTGAAGCGCGGCGCATTCCGGCCCTGGATGTCGCGGCTGGTCAATTTGCTGCGCGGTGGTCCCGTCGACGTGACGTATCAGGGCGCCTCGTTCCGGTTCTATCACCAGGGCAGCGCGACCGAGCGCGGTGCGCTGTTCAATCCCGACTACAATCTCGACGAGCTCGACTTCCTGCGCCAGCACACCCCAGCGGGCGGCGTGTTCGTCGACGTCGGCGCCAATGTCGGCACTTTTGCGCTGGTGATGGCGCAGCAGGTCGGGCCATCAGGGAAAGTGGTCGCAATCGAACCGCATCCGATGACGTTTGGGCGGCTCTCATTCAACCAGGCCGCATCGAAAGCGACGCAGGTGCGCCTGGTGCAGGCTGCCGCAGGCGACAGCGACGGCGAGCTCATGATCGAGAGCGGCGGCGGCAATCTCGGCGCCACCCACGTCGTCACCGGCACCGCCAGCGCGGAGGCCATCAAGGTCCCGTCGCTGCGGCTGACGCGCATTCTCGACGAGGCAGACGTCACGAAGGTGGACGCGTTGAAGATCGACGTCGAAGGCTTCGAGGACCGCGTGCTGATCGGCTTCTTCCGCGACGCGCCGCAATCGCTATGGCCGCGCGCGGTGGTGATCGAGCATCTGTCACAAAAGGAATGGCAGCAGGACTGTATTGCCGACATGGTCGCGCGCGGCTTTGCCGTTGCGCGCAAGACGCGGAGCAATACGTTCCTGTCGCGCTGACGACAAACGACGGAGGTTGCGATGATCGACCATATGGGCTTTCCGGTCTCCGACTATGAGCGCGCCAAGGCGTTCTACGCCAAAGCGCTGGCGCCGCTCGGCTACAGCCTGATCATGGAGGTCACGCAGGAGCAGACCGGCCACGATCCGGCCGCCGGCTTCGGCGCCGACGGCAAGCCGGATTTCTGGATCGGCGGCGAGGGCGCGCTGAACAAGCCGGTGCATGTCGCGATCACGGCCAAGGACCGCTCCGCGGTGGACGCGTTCTACAAGGCGGCCTTGGCCGCCGGCGGCCGCGACAATGGACCACCCGGCATTCGGGCGCATTATCATCCGGACTATTACGGCGCGTTCGTGCTCGATCCCGACGGACACAACATCGAGGCGGTTTGCCACGCGCCGGAATAGATAAGTTCCGTCTTTCGGCCGGAACCTCGTTCCGCGCCCGCCGTTGTCGTCTCTTGCAACAGGAGCACGATATGGCCAACGACAATGCCCGCGACGTCGACCGCGATTTGAACCGCGCCTGGGATCTGATGAAGACGATCGGATTCGCGATGCTGGTGACGCGCGACGGCGACAAGCTCCGGGCGCGGCCGATGAGCGCCTATCTCGATCGCAACGCGAACACGATTTATTTCCTCACCGACGCGCGGCGTCACAAGGACGAGGAGATCGCGCGTCACCCGTCCATCAACCTGTCGTTCGCGGATGCCGGCAGCCAGAAATACGTTTCACTGACAGGCACCGCAATCGTCTCCAACGACCGTGCGAAGATCAAGGAGCTGTTCTCGACGCCGGCCAAGGCGTGGTGGGACTCTGCCGAAGATCCGAACATCCGCGTGCTCAAGGTCACGCCTGATGATGCCGAGTTCTGGGACTCGCCCGGCACCGTGATCTCTTATGTGAAGATGGCGGCTGCGGCGGTGACAAACACGCGGCCCGATATCGGCGATAACCGCAAGGTCTCGATGTAATGCCGATCGAGCCGCCCGAGATTCCGCCGTCGACACCCGGCACGCCCGCCGAGCCGCCGCCGGGGATTCCGCCCGGTAATCCGCAGCCCGAAATCGCGCCGCCGGTGCGCGAGCCCGGCTCGCCAGCGCCGCCCGACGAATTGCCGGGCCGCATGCCTGAAGAGATTCCATCGCGCGGACCGAACGGCCCGCTCACACCGAATCCCGCGAAGGACGCAAGTCCGCCGCGGGATCGCGTTTGAGACCGAGCATCAGGTCTGAGGCAATTGCAACCTGCGCCTGAATGCGCAATGAACGTCACTGTAGTGCGGTGATTTGCGTGCAGAAATAAATCGGGCCACGACCGCTTTGTCCGCCACAATCCGGCCTAACGCGTAGCTGTTCATCCCAACGTGTCGTCAAAGAACCTTCCGGGGAAGTTCACCATCATGACTAATCTTCGTTTCGTGCTGCTTGCCACCACGGCTCTGACCGCGATGCAATTGGCAAACTCGGCATCGCATGCGCAAAGCGCAGCGCCGCTCGTGGTTGCGCAGGCGCAGCCACAGGAAACCGGCCCTGACGGAAAACCGAAGCAGCCGCCGAAGGGACCACCAGCGGCCGCGCCTCCGGCGGCGCCCGCGCGCCCGGCCGCACCGCCGCCCGCAGCTGCACCGCCCCATCCGCCCGCGGCGCCTCCGCCGGCCGCCGCACCGCCGCGCCCAGCAGCGCCGCCACCGCCACCTGCGGCCCGTCCGACGCCCCCACCGCCGCCTGCCGCGCCGAAGCCGCCTTCGCCGCCGCCGGCTGCGGCTCCGCAACAGCATGCGCCGCCTCCGGCACCGCCCGCGGCGCGCCCGGCTCCCACACCGCCGCCCGCCGCAGCTCCGCAGCAGCACGCGCCCACGCCACCGCCGCCTTCGGCTCGCCCGACGCCACCGCCGCCTCCCGCAGCGGGCCCTTCGGGACGGCCCGCGCCTGCTCCCACGGCGACACCTGCTCCGGCACCTGCCGCTCCCACAGCGCGCCCGGCGACGCCTAATGCCCCAACCGCCACGCCCGCTCCGACAGCAACCCCTGCGCCGACTGCAACCCCGGCTCCGCGCAGCACGCCGGGCACGCCGCCGACCGGCCGCCCCGGTGCACCGCCCCCTGGCGGACGTCCTGGCGCGCCTCCGGCTGCAGGGTCACCTGCTCCAGGCGCTACACCCGCACCGACCGCCACGCCGGCACCCGCTGGCGCTCCGACGCCGCCGCCGACCGGACGTCCGGGTTCGGCTCCCGCACCCGGCGCTACCCCGGCCCCGACAGCGACGCCCGCCCCAGGCGGCGCCGTAACGCCCCCACCCGGTCGTCAGGGTGGAACCCCTCCTGCTGGCGCGCCCGCTGCGGGAGCTCCGCCGACCCAGCCGCAGGCAGGTGTCCCACCCCGGCCGACGCCTCCCCCCGGGGCCGCAGCACCGAGCACCGTCCCCGGCTCGGCGGCCGCAACCCCACCGCCCAACAGGGCGCAATACGCTCCGCCGACGGTTGCGCCGGCCTTCCGCGCCGCGCCCACGACGACCACACCCCTGCCTCCACCGCCGCGTCCGCCACAGCGTGATCTGACGCCGATCGCGATCGGTGCAGGTGTCGTCGCCGGTGCTGTGATCGGCGCCACCATCGCCGACTACCGCAACCAGCGCCGCGAATCCGTCGAAGGCGGCCGCACCGTTTACACCGAGCCGGACCGCATCATCGTTCGAGATCCGGGTGGGCAGACATACGTCCGCGGCAACGATCTCTATCGCTTCCGCTATGGCGCCCGCGACATCCGCACCGACACTGTCGGCGGCGATAACCGCACCGTGGTGATCCGTCCCGACGGCAGCGAGATCATCACCGTGGTGGGTCAGGACGGTCGATTGCTGCGTCGAATCCGCAGGGACCCAGCCGGGCGCGAGATCATCATCATCGACAACAGCTACCGCGATCCGCGGTCGGTCGGCGGCTTCTACGTCGACGCGCCGCCTCCGGTGGTCAACATTCCCTACGATCGCTACATCGTCGACGCCGAGGAGGCGTCGCCGGACGTGATCTACCAGACCATGGTGGCACCGCCGGTGCAGCGGATCGATCGCCGCTACACGCTCGACGAGATCCGCTACAGCCCCAATGTTCGCATGCAAATGCCGAGCATCGACGTCAACACGATCAACTTCGAGACAGGATCGTGGACCATCCCACCGGACCAGGCGGAGAAGCTGCAAGCGATCGCCGACGGTCTCAACCGCGCTATCCAGGCCAACCCGCGCGTGGTCTTCCTGATCGAAGGTCACACCGACGCGGTCGGCAACGACGTCGACAATCTGTCATTGTCGGACCGCCGTGCGCAATCCGCGGCCGAATTGCTGACCCAGCAATTCAGTGTGCCGGCTGAGAACCTGACGTCGCAGGGCTACGGCGAGCAGTACCTGAAGGAGCAGACGCAAGAGCCGAGCGCGATCAACCGGCGCGTCACCGTCCGCAACATCACGCCATTGCTCAACGGCGGCCAGGCCTCACTGCCGCCGCCCCCGCCCGGCACTGCGCCGCCGCGCTGAGGCGACACACAAATGCAAAATGGCCGGGAGCGATCCCGGCCATTTTTTTCGTCATTGCGAGGAGCGAAGCGACGACGCAATCCAGACTGCCGCCGCGGAAAGATTCTGGATTGCTTCGCTTCGCTCGCAATGACGAACGAAATCGCAATCCCTGTTCCGGCTAACCCTTGTCGTTCTCCAGCCGGAAGATCTGCGAGCCTTCGCTGCCCGAGAGCAGACCCGTGTCGCTGTAAAGCTTCAGCTTGGCGCGGGTATCGTTGATGTCGAGGTTACGCATGGTGAGCTGACCGATGCGGTCGGCCGGTGTAAACGCCGCGTCCTCCACCTTCTCCATGCTGAGCCGCTCCGGCGCATAGGTGAGGTTGGGGCTCTCGGTGTTGAGGATCGAATAGTCGTTGCCGCGGCGCAGCTCGAGCGCCACCTCGCCGGTGACGGCGCGCGCGACCCAGCGCTGCGCGGTCTCGCGCAGCATCAGGGCCTGCGAATCGAACCAGCGACCCTGATAGAGCAGGCGGCCGAGACGCATGCCGCTGATGCGATATTGTTCGATGGTGTCCTCGTTGTGGATACCGGTGACGAGGCGCTCATAGGCGATGTGCAGCAGCGCCATGCCCGGCGCTTCATAGATGCCGCGGCTCTTGGCTTCGATGATGCGGTTCTCGATCTGGTCGCTCATGCCGAGGCCGTGGCGGCCGCCGATCGCGTTGGCTTCGAGGAACAGCGCGACGGGATCGCTGAAGGTCTGGCCGTTCAGCGCAACCGGCTGACCTTCCTCGAAACGCACCACGACCTTCTCGGCCTTGACGTTGCAGTCGTCGCGCCAGAACGGCACGCCCATGATCGGGTTGACGATCTTGATGCCGCTGTCGAGGCTTTCGAGATCCTTGGCCTCATGCGTGGCGCCGAGCAGATTGCTGTCGGTCGAGTACGCCTTCTCGGCGCTCATCTTGTAGGCAAAGCCCTGCGCCGCCATGAAGGCCGACATCTCGGCGCGGCCGCCGAGCTCGTCGATGAACTGCTGGTCGAGCCAGGGCTTGTAGATGCGCAGGCCCGGATTGGTCAGAAGGCCGTAGCGGTAGAAGCGCTCGATGTCGTTGCCCTTGAAGGTCGAGCCGTCGCCCCAGATGTTGACGCCGTCTTCCTTCATCGCCGCGACCAGCATCGTGCCGGTGACGGCGCGGCCGAGCGGCGTGGTGTTGAAATAGGTGATGCCGCCGGTCGAGATGTGGAAGGCGCCGGACTGGATCGCGGCGATGCCTTCGTGGACGAGCTGCGTGCGGCAATCGACCAGCACCGCTTTCTCGGCGCCGAACTCCATCGCCTTGCGCGGGATCTCGTTGTAGTCGGCTTCATCCGGCTGGCCGAGATTGGCGGTATAGGCGTAGCAGCGCGCGCCCTTCTGCTTCATCCAGAGCAGCGCCGCGCTGGTGTCGAGGCCGCCCGAAAAAGCGATACCGACTTTCTCACCCTTGGGCAGGCTTTTCAGGATCGTGGTCATGGGGCTTCCAATCGGTCTCGAAGGGCTGATGTCGTTTCACGGGTTGACCGCGCGATTATCAAATTTCGCGGGTCTCGGCACCCATTTAATGGCTCAAACTGAGGGCTCGGCGCCCGTCTTGCGGCCGAACAGGCGCTGACGAAGCCTGTAGGCGGGCCAGTTCAGCCGGGTCAAGGCGGCATCGACCGCCGCGTCCGAGAACCGGGTCCGCGGCCAGCGGTAGATCAGCGCGAAGGCAAACCAGATCACGACGAAGGTCACGAGGCCGGCGATCGAGACATCGGTGAAGAAGTGGCCGCCGAAGGCCATCCGCAGCCCGCTGGTCACGAGGCCGAACACCACCGCTCCGGCATAAGCGAGCGGCCGCCACGCCGGCGGCGCCAGTGCCGCCGGCGCCAGCGTCCAGAACGCGGTCGCGCCCTCGCCCGAGAAGAACGAGCAGTTGCGCGCGCAGCCGCCGCGCGGATCCCACCACGGCACGAATTGCTGGTCGCCGGCAAACTGCGTCACCACCACCGGGCGCGGCCGACCCCAATAGGTCTTGAAGGTGAGATTGGTCAGGATGCCGGCCGACAGGATGATCGTGACCAGCAGGAAGACGATCGCGCGCCCCGATACCATCAGCGGGCGGTCGGGACGGACCATCTTGACCACAAGCGCGATCAACGGAGGCAGCACGAACGCCCAGGAGACCCACATCGCGGCATCGCGCGCGAAGCCGGCCCAGCCGTTCAGCTTGAGCGGAAACGTCTTGGTGTCAGGGTCGAAGAACAGCGCAGCAAGCTTGAGATCGAGCTCGGGATAGACGCCGAAAACGACGCCGATCACGAGCCACAGCGCCAGGGCGATGAAGAGTCCGGTCCGGTTCATGGCGCGCGGTTTAGCGGAGTGGGGCGGGGATGGAAACCCCGAGGGAAGCCAGGAAAGTCAGCGCGAATCCGGCCTTGAATTCGCCGGCAGCGGCGGAGGCGGCGTGCGCGGGGGCGGCGGATTACGCCAGGCACCGGCGTTGCGGCCGGCGATCAGCCAATAGACGATTCCGGCGACAATACCGGCACCGGTCATGATCTCCAGATGCCGCCGCACCACGCCCTCGAACTGCAACGTATCGGGGTGAAAGGGGATCAGGCCGAGATAGCAGGCGAGCCCGACGATGCCACCGCCGCCGGCGTAGGCAAGCGCGCTTCGGATGTAGAGCGCTTCGGTGATCGCGACGATCACCGCCGCCGGCACCAGCGCAAAGCCCGAGACGAAGATGAAGCCGAAGCCGAGCAGGATGTCGATCGCGCCCTGATCGACGGGGCCGGCGCCAAGATCGGCAAATTCCGGAAACAGCAGCGCGACGACGACGATCATCCCGCCGACGAAACAGGCGGCGAGAAAGCCGATGAAAATGACGATGAGGCGGCCGATCAGGGACATGACGCCAAAACCACCGTCATTGCGAGGAGCCCGCGACAAAATTGCGAAGCAATTTTGCGCTGGTGCGACGAAGCAATCCAGACTGCTTCCGCGGTGACATTCTGGATTGCTTCGCTTCGCTCGCAATGACGAGGAGGCGAGAGCGCGAGCATGATCAGGTCAATCCGTCATCGCCATGGCGCGCAGCGTCTGGCGTTCGCGCACCGAGAGCTTTTCAGTTTCCGACTTGAGCTGGCCGCAAGCGGCGAGAATATCGCGGCCGCGCGGAGTGCGCACCGGCGAGGAATAGCCGGCGTTGAAGATGTATTCGGAGAACTTTTCGATCTGGTCCCAATCCGAACATTCATAGGCCGTGCCGGGCCAGGGATTGAACGGGATCAGATTGATCTTGGCGTGAACGCCTTTGAGCAATTTCACCAGCAGCTTCGCATCGTCGAGCGAATCGTTGACGCCCTTGAGCATCACATATTCGAAGGTGATGCGGCGCGCGTTGGACGCGCCGGGATAATCGCGGCAGGCTTGCAGCAGCTCGGCGATCGGATATTTGCGATTGAGCGGCACGAGCTCGTTGCGCAGCTCGTCACGCACCGCATGCAGCGAGATCGCGAGCATCACGCCGATCTCGTCACCGGCACGCACGATGTTCGGCACCACGCCCGAGGTCGACAGCGTGATGCGGCGGCGGGAGATGCCGATGCCTTCATTGTCGCCGACGATGAGCAGTGCATCGCGCACCGCCTCGAAATTGTAGAGCGGCTCGCCCATGCCCATCATCACGATGTTGGTGACACGACGCGTGCCGTCCTCGCGATCGGCCCAGTCATTCAGACGATCCCGCGCGACCATCACCTGTCCCACGATCTCGCCGGCGGTGAGATTGCGCACCAGCCGCTGCGTGCCGGTGTGGCAGAAGGAGCAATTCAGCGTGCAGCCGACCTGGGAGGACACACACAGCGTGCCGCGATCGGTTTCGGGGATGTAGACGCACTCGACTTCATGCGCCCGCTCGACATTGTCGCCGCTCGGCAGCCGAAGCAGCCATTTGCGGGTGCCGTCGTTGGAGACCTGCTCCGCCACGACTTCGGGCCGGTCGACGGTAAAGCGCTCGGCGAGATCGGTCCGAATGCCCTTCGAGATCGACGTCATATCGTCGAAGCTCCGGGCGCCGCGGAAATAGAGCCAATGCCACAGCTGCTGCACGCGCATCTTGCGCTGCGCCGGCGCGACGCCGATCTCGCCAAGGCAATCGGCAAGCTCGGTGCGCGACAGACCGACGAGCGAGGGCCTCGCCGGCGGCACATAGGTTTCGAGCGGAGTCTTCTCCACCAGTGTTGCGTTGTGCGGCTCGGTCATCGGTTGCCTGAGATTGCTGCTGTCTCGTCATGGCCGGGCTTGTCCCGGGCATCCACGTTCTTTATCCGCCCGTAGCCAGCGCGTGGATGGCCGGGACAAGCCCGGCCATGACGGCTGTACCTTGGGAATAGCCCCTATATAGCAACCGGAACCGCCGATTGCGACCGTGATACCGCCCGCAGCCTTAACGCCTGCAATCCTGCGAAATCCGGTCAAGCGCCTGCGCGAGGCCCTTCAGCGAGAAGGTGTCGGTTGTCTCGGTTCCCTTGGCTGAGACGCCCTTGACCACGAGATCGGCGGATTTGCGCATGGCCTCGACCATCCGCTCTTCCTCGGCCGCGTTCTTGATCCAGAGACCGTCGCCCTGCGAGTACATGGCGAAAGCGCCGCCACCGACTTCGACCGAGGATTCGGAGCCCGGCTTCAGCGCGTAGCCGATCATGACCGAGACTTCGTTGTTGACCTTCTCCGCCGGGCGGGTGGAGACGAAGGCATAGGCTGGATCGCGCGGCCGATTCGGCGGGTTGGTCTTCGACGACGACGGCTTGGCCAGCGCGAAGCAGACCTTTTTGCCGTTGGGCGCGGCCGAATAGGCGCCCCAGGTGCCGAACTGGCCGATCAGGGTTGGCTCGGCGCCGCCCGCAACCGCCGCGGGAGGGGCCATCGGCTTGCTCTCGGGCTTTGCAGCCGTCTTTCCGGTCGTATGGGCCGCCGGCGCAGCCAATTTCGGCGCGGTCTCCTTCGGTGCAGTTTTGGGCGCCGGTTGCGCCGTCTGCGCCCGCGCGGAATCGGTGATTCCACCGGCTGCCACGCCAGTCATTAGAGCTAAAATCAGCACCCGCCACATGCTGGAGTGGTTCCCTCAATATTGTGACTGGAAGATGGCCCGGCCGCGCGTTGTCCCCGCGGCAGGGATAGCCGGAAAAGTCCAATTTGGGAAGGCAGTTAGCGAAGGTCGCGGTGACTAGGCCCTGGATCGCGCCGCACGCTGCTCCGTCCATTGCGCATCGGTCCAGCGCAACAAATCCTCGGCGCCGGAGCTGCGCAAATGCGCGCCACCGTCGATCACCACCATCTCGCCGTTGATGTAGCCGGCACGATCGGAGACCAGAAAGCTGGCGAGGTCGGCAAGCTCGCTGTGCTCGCCGGCGCGCCCCATCGGGTTGCGCGCGGCCCACCCTTCGTCGCGGCCCTCGGGACGAAGCTGCCCTGAGGCACCAGCGGTCGGGAACGGTCCCGGCGCGATCGCGACGGTGCGGATGCCCTTCGGGCCCCACTCGACCGCAAGACTCTTGGTCATCGCCAGCACCGCCGACTTCGCCATCGCCGACGGCACGGTGAAGGCGCGGCCGGTGATGGCCGATGTCGAGAGAATCGAGAGCACGACGCCGCCATGCTTGCCATCGATCCAGCGCTTGCCCGCGGCAAGCGTGCAATACATCGCGCCATGCAGCGTCGGCGCGAGGACCGCATCCGCTGCACGGAACGACAGATGCTCACTCTGCGCGATGAAGGTCGCAGCGGCATTGTTGACGAGAATATCGAGCGGCGCCTCGCGCCAGATGGCATCCATCATGTTCTCGACGGCGGCGCCGTCGCGGATATCGCAGGCCACGGTGGTGATCTTGCCGCCGGTCTCTTCGCGCATCTCGCTCGCCGTCGCTTCCAGCCGATCGAGCTTGCGACCGCAGATCACGAGCTCCGCACCGAGCGCAAGGAAGCGGCGCCCCATCGCCGCGCCGAGACCCGAGCCACCACCGGTGACGAGGATGCGCTTGTCCCTAAGCAGGCTCGTTTCAAACATCCTTTGAATCCTTCTTGTTATTTCGTCGTTGCGAGCGAAGGCAAGCCATCCGGAAACCGTACCGCGGAAATAGCCTGGATTGCTCACAATGACTGGAGGATAGGCCGGCGCGCAGATTCTACAAAGAAACCGGATTGTCGCCCGTGCCTAAATCCGGCAGAAACGGGCAAACTGTAATTCCACTCGAAACGCCCAAGGTGCCGCCATGAAAGCCATCCTCTGCTCGCAATATTGCCAGCCCGACGATCTCGTTCTGGCCGACGTGCCGGATCCGGTGGCAGGTCCCGGCGAAGCCGTGATCGCGATCAAGGCGGCGGCGCTGAACTTCTTCGACATCCTGATGATCCAGGGCAAGTACCAGATCAAGCCGCCGTTCCCGTTCTCGCCGGCCGCCGAAGTCGCGGGCGTGATCGAGAGCGTCGGTCCCGGCGTGACCGACGTGAAGGTCGGCGACCGCGTCGTCGCCTCCTGCGGCCACAACGGCGCGCGCGAAAAGATCGCGCTGCCGGCGGCATCGATCGTGAAGATTCCCGACAATCTCGACTATGACCGCGCGGCTGGCATCATCATCATCTACGGCACCGCGCTGCATGCGCTGGAAGATCGTGCGAGCCCGAAGCCGGGCGAGACGCTCGCAGTGCTGGGCGCCGCCGGGGGCACCGGCCTTGCCGCCTGCGAGCTCGGCAAGCTGATGGGCCTGAAGGTGATCGCCTGCGCCTCGTCGGACGAGAAGCTCGAATTCGCGAAAGCGCATGGCGCCGAGCTGACGCTGAACTACGGCAAGGAAGATTTGAAGGAAGGCTTGCGAAAACTCACCGGCGGCAAGGGCGTCGACATCATCTTCGATCCGGTTGGTGGCACCTATGCCGAGCAGGCGTTGCGCTCGATCGCCTGGGAAGGCCGCTTCCTGGTGATCGGCTTCGCAGCCGGCGACATTCCGAAGATGCCACTGAACCTCGCACTGCTGAAGGGCTGCGACATCCGCGGTGTGTTCTGGGGCGCATGGACGCGCCTCAACCCGGAAAAGAACCGCGCCAATCTCGAGAAGCTCGTGAAGTGGACGGCGGAAGGAAAAATCTCCTCGCATGTCGACCGCGTCTTCCCGCTGGCACAGACTGCCGACGCGCTGAAGGTGCTCGCGGGACGCCAGGCCATGGGCAAGGTGATCTTGCATCCGTGAGGTCAGGGCGACGCAGTCGCCCCCATGCGCAACCGTCATCGCGCGAAAGCCGGCGCTGCTGAAGCTGCGCCGGTTTTTTCGTGCGCGCTCCATGGTGAAAATGCCGTCAACCATCACCGCCAAAATTGCGGTGCATTCCCCCGCCTCGCCGTAATCAAACCCAAATGTTTCCCAATTCGCGCAAACCGCCGTCGTTTTTTGGGCTGAATCGGACGGCGATTTACCGGTTCCAGTTTGCGGGGCGCTTCTGGACAACAACAAGAAGACTGGAGCCGGGAAGGCCCCTGCGTTGCGTAATAATGGGGAGCATCACACCATGGAGACGACGGCATACCGTCCGTCCAAGGAGTCGGGGGCGTTCGACTCCGATCAATCTGCGTCACATCCGCCTGCCAGGTCCTACATCCGTGCGCGCGCCGCACGGGCCGATATTTCAGACGATCCAATGCCGCTGTTCCTGTCCGATCCGCTCGGGGCACCGGACCCATTGGAGTACGCGCCACCGGGTTTGCGTCCCAGAACGAGGATGGTCTCGCGCGTTCTGGCCGCCATTCTGGTGGCGTCCACCCTCGCGATCCCGGTCACGTTGTTTCAGTCCGACCTTCGCCGGCTGCTGGCCGGCGATGCCGGAGGCTCGACCGACGCAGCCCCGCAGCAAATTGCGACACCGGTCGGTCCGCCGGCCGCCCGGCAGACCCCGCTGAAGGATCCCGCCCGCGTAACCAACCCGATGCTGGCGAGCGCCGACCCGCAGGCCCTCCCTGCACCGTCGACGCCAAGCCGCGAAGCGATCGCGACCGCCTATCAGATCGCGCTGCAAACCCAAGGTCCCGTGCCGGCACCGGCGCCGCTCGTGGCGCAGCTTCCACCACCCGAGCCCGTCAGGGCACTCGATGCCGAGACGCTGGCAGGGCTGATGACGCGCGCAAGGAGCCTGATCGGCATCGGCGACATCACATCGGCGCGTTTGCTGCTCGAACGCGCGGCCAATGCTGGGGATGCAACGGCCGCGCTTCTGCTCGCACAGAGCTATGACCCCGCGGTGCTTGGCGCCAGCGACGCGCGGAGCGTCATTGCCGACGCATCGGTCGCACGTGACTGGTACCAGCGAGCTGCATCGCTCGGATCTGCGGAGGCACGCCAGCGCCTCGCCCGGTTTCAGAACTAGAACTCTTCAGGGGACATCATGCGTAACACTTTGCGAATGGCGCTTGCCGCCATCATGACGATCTGTGCCTTCACCGCCCGCGCCGAGCAGACCGAATACGATCCGGCGAAAGTATCGGACAGTTTGAAAGCCATCTTCCAGTTCGGCTCGAGCTCGACCAAGCAGGCGCTGAACGCCAACACCGTCACGCTGATAACAGGCACGATCGGCGGCACCTATGTGCAGTTCGGCGCCGATCTCGCCTCCGTGCTCGACGACGGCAACAAGATTCGCGTGCTGCCGATCGTCGGCCGTGGCTCGGTACAGAGCGTCGCCGACATCCTGTTCCTGCAAGGCGTCGATCTCGGCGTCGTGCGGGCCGACACGCTCGACTATCTCGAGCGCAAGGGTTTTGCCAAGGACATCAAGCGGCAGTTCACCTATGTGACAAAACTCTACAACGAGGAGATGCAGGTGATCGCACCGAAATCGGTTGCGACGCTCAAAGACCTCGAAGGCAAGACTGTCGGCGTCGATCTGCCGAACGGCGGCACCTTCGTCACCGCGCTCACCGTGTTCGAACGGCTCGGGATCAAGGCAAAATTCGTCTATGTCGAGCAGCGCATCGCGATGGAAAAGCTGAAGGCCGGCGAGATCGACGCCGTCATCGTGGTCGGCGGCAAGCCGTACAAATCGGTCTCGACGTTCGGCAATGACGGCCGCTTCCATCTTGCGAAGGTCGACTATGCTAAGCCGCTCCAGAACGACTATCTGCCGGCGACGCTGACTGCAAAGGACTATCCGAACCTGATCAAGGAGGGCGAAAGCGTCGACACGATCGCGGTGCCGGCGGTGCTCGCGGCCTATAATTGGGCGCCCAACACCGAGCGCTACCGCAAGCTCGCGCTGTTCGTGGACGCATTCTTCACGAAATTCCCTGCGCTCCAGAACCCGCCTTTCCATCCCAAATGGAGGGAGGTTTCGCTCGCGGCACCGCTGTCCGGCTGGAGCCGATTGCCGGTGGCGCAGCAATGGCTCGACAAACACGGCGTCGAGCCAGTGACGCAGAAGCGCTTCGAGGCCTTTTTGAAGCAGAGCTCCACGGCTGCGAAAGTCTCCGACGCGGACAGGGAGACGCTATTCAAGCAATTCCAGGCGTGGGACGCGGAGAAGGCGCGGGCGCAAGCTGGGCCGGAGAAGAAGTAGCGAGCGCTCGTATCCACACACTCAGTCGTCATCGCCCGGCTTGATGACCGGGCGATCCAGTACCCGGACGCGGCAATGATTGAACCGCACGGTCGCGGCGTACTGGATTCCCCGCCTTCGCGGGGAATGACAGCGTGCTTGTGGCGAACGCTACGACAAGGCTCCTAGATCGCCTCCACCTCATCCACCCCGCGCTTCAGTGCGGCGCGGGCGGCTTCGCGATGCTCGCTCGTGATGTGGCTGGCGACCATGCGGATCGCGGTGGCGAGCACGGCGGCGTCATCGGTGAAGCCGAGGATCGGCATCACGTCGGGAACGAAGTCGAACGGCAGGATGAAATAGGCGATCGCCCCGAGCAGCGACGCCTGGATATGGCGCGGCGTCTGCCGGTCGAAGGCGCAGTAATAGGCGGCGAGCAGATCCTCTGCGAATGGCAGTTGCGCGGCGACACGCTTCAGCTTGCGCCAGAAGCGGCGGCGCACGCTCTCGCGATCTTCCGCGAGCCGGTCGGCCGGCTCGAAACCAACGCTGTGTTCGGCAGCCATGGTCGACAAACTCCACTTCAGCCAAGGGTGGCGTCAGAGCGGCAGATCGCCGCATCGCGTACTGATCACAAGATGGGGACGCGGCAGCGCCTCGCAAGACGTCAGCCTGGTGTCAGCTTGGCGATGGCGTTCATCGCCTTGGCGAGCTCGATGTCGAGCGCGGTGACGCCGCCGGCATCATGGGTCGCCAGCACCACCTCCACCGTCTTGTAGACGTTGCGCCATTCGGGGTGGTGGTCCATCTTTTCGGCGACCAGCGCGACGCGTGCCATAAAGCCGAACGCCTCGTTGAAATCCTTGAAGACAAAGGTCTTCCCGATCGCGTCGCGTCCTTGAACCACGGTCCAGCCAGGGAGTCCGCCCAGCGCCTGTCTGCGCGCCTCCGCCTCGAGCCGTTCTGCCATCGTCGCCTCCGTCCTTCAGGGGAACTTTACCCTAACACCGTGCTGGCGCCCCGGGTTCATACGGGATTTGTGCCGTCCGCTAACCATGACGGAGATGTAACCCCGCCGGACAGGAAATTTGCTACACTTGCGGGTGTAAATCGCCGGCCAAGATGAAACTGAACCTCAAGCGACCGTTCGGGAGATCGATGACCGGGGGATTGGACCTGGCCGAAGCGCCCACCCCGCCTTCGCCGCGATCAGCGGCGCGGAAGACGGCGCTCGTGTCTCTGGCACTCGTGCTTGCGATCGTGGGCGCGCTTGCCGGCGGCTATTATTTCGCGATGCGGCCGGTGACGCTGAAGATCGCGGTCGGTCCCGCCAACAGCGATGACCTCAAGGTCGTGCAGGCGCTGACGCAGGCCTTCACTCAGAACAAGAGTCAGGTGCGGCTTCGGCCGATCCAGACCGACGGCGCCACAGCCAGCGCCGAGGCGCTCGCGGAAAGCAGGGTTGATCTCGCCATCGTGCGCGGCGACGTCGACGTGCCGAAGAACGCGCAAGCGGTCGCGACCCTGCGCAAGAACGTCGTGGTGCTGTGGACCGTGCCCGGCAAGGGCAAGAAGAAGGGCGCGAAGATCACCAAGATCGCGCAGCTCGCCGGCCATCGGGTCGGGGTGATCGGCCGCACCCAGGCTAACGTCAATCTGCTCAAGGTGATCCTCCAGCAATACGGCGTCGATCCTGCCAAGGTCGAGGTCATACAGTTCCCCGCCAACGAAGCCGCCGAGGCGATCAAGGCCCAGAAGGCCGATGCCTATCTCGCGGCCGGCCCTGTCAACAGCAAGATTACGTCGGACGCGATCGCCGCCACTGCCAGGGAAGGCGGCACGCCGGTCTTCCTCGCGATCGATTCCGCGGATGCGATCGCGCAGAACCATCCGGTTTATGAAGCCTCGGAGATTCCGGCCGGCACCTATGGCGGCTCACCCGTTCGCCCCGACGACGAGGTCAAGACGATCAGCTTTTCGCACCACATCGTGGCGCGCAAAGGCGTATCCGAAACCAACATCGCCGCGTTCACGCGCCAGCTTTTTGCCGTGCGCCAGCAACTGGTGACTGAATTCCCGCTGGCGGCGAAGATCGAAACGCCCGACACCGACAAGGATGCGGTGATCCCGGTGCATCCCGGCGCGGCCGCCTTCGTCGACGGCGAGGAAAAGACCTTCCTCGACAAATACAGCGATTACATCTGGTGGACCCTGATGGCGCTCTCGGCCATGGGCTCGATCGGCGCCTGGTTTGCGGGCTATTTGAAGAAGGACGAGCGCGACAACAACAACCATCAGCGTGAACGCCTGCTCGACATGATCGCGGCGGCACGCAAGAGCGAGACGACCGAAGACCTTGACCAGATGCAGACCGAGGCCGACGACATCCTGCGCAATACGCTGCGCTGCTTCGATCACGGCGCGGTCGAAGAAGCCGCGCTCACCGCCTTCAACATCGCGCTCGACCAGTTCCACGCGGCCGTCGCCGATCGTAAGGCTGTGCTGTTTAGCCTGCCGCAGAACCTGCAACGTGCGGGCGCGCAGTTCAGGGCCGCCGGCAGCGCGTAATCGCTGCGTCACATTGTCTCGATATAGCGTCGGACTTCACCGTAGCGGCCGCCTTGGGCGGTCCGCGTCACGCGATATCGAGACCGTCCCATGAACATCAAATTTTCACGTCGCCGTTTCCTGACGACCAGTGCCGGCGCGCTTGGCGCGGTTGCAATGCCGCATCTTTCCCGCGCGGCCGACCGGCCGGCGGTGACCCATGGCGTGCAGTCTGGCGACGTCACCGTCGACGGTGGCGTGGTCTGGGCGCGCGCCGACCGTCCCTCGCAGATGCTGGTCGAAGTGGCGACGACGGAGTCGTTCAGGGATGCCCGCGCGCTGCCGCCGATCGCGGCGCTGCCCGAGAGCGACTTCACCGCAAAGATGCTGATCGAAAACCTGCCGGGCGGGCAGGACATCTTTTATCGCGTCCGCTTCCGCGACCTTTCGCACACCGCGGTGGAGGGTGAGCCGGTGACCGGCCGCTTTCGCACCGCGCCCGCCGACCGCCGCGACGTCAGCTTCGTCTGGGGCGGCGACGTCGCAGGACAAGGCTGGGGCATCAATCCCGACGATGGCGGCATGTTCACCTTCTCGGCGATGCGCAAGCACCGTCCGGATTTCTTTCTGCACTCCGGCGATACCATCTATGCCGACGGTCCTATCCAGTCCGAGGTAAAGCTCGCCGACGGCAAGATCTGGAAGAACGTTACGATCCCCGAGAAGGCCAAGGTCGCCGAGACGCTGGACGAGTACCGCGCCGCGCACAAATACAATTTCACCGACGACAACGTTCGCGCCTTCAACGCCGAAGTGCCGATCTTCGTGCAGTGGGACGACCATGAGGTGACCAACAATTGGTCGCTGTCGAAGGAGCTGCCGGCGACCTACAAGGAGCGCGACGTCACGCTGCTCGCGGCGCGCGCAGGCCGCGCCTTCCACGAGATGTATCCGATGCGCGAGAGCATCGTCGAGCCCGGCCGGGTCTATCGCCAGATCTCCTACGGCCCGCATCTCGAATTGTTTGTGCTCGACGAACGCAGCTATCGCGGCCCGAACGGCCCCAATCTCGAGACCGCTTACGGCCCGGCCAGCTACTTCCTCGGCCCGGACCAGATGGCCTGGCTCAAGCGCGGCCTCCTAAATTCGCGCGCGACCTGGAAGGTGATCGCCTCTGACATGCCGCTCAGCCTCGTCGTGTCAGACACGCCGAAGGGCGGCTCCGAGGCGTTTGCGCAGGGTGACGGCCCGGTGCGCGGCCGCGAATTCGAGATCGCCGACATCCTGCGCTTCATCAAGATGGCGCCGATCAAGAACACCGTGTGGCTGACCGCGGACGTGCACTACGCCGCCGCGCATTATTACGATCCGAACAAGGCGCAATTCCAGGAGTTCGAGCCGTTCTGGGAATTCGTCTCGGGGCCGCTGCATGCGGGCACGTTCGGTCCGAACGAACTCGATAACACCTTCGGGCCGGAGGTGCGCTTCGTCAAGGCGCCGGGCAAGGACGACCAGAACCTGCCGCCGTCCGCCGGCATGCAATTCTTCGGTCACGTCAAGATCGACGGCGGGTCCGGCCAGATGACGGTGACCTTGCGCGACCGCGCCGACGTCGCGCTGTGGTCGACCACGCTTGATCCCAAGCCGGCTTGACCGGCTTCAAGCGCCACGCGACCGTAGCGCGATCTCCAGCGCCTCGCTCGAGCATGGCTTTTGCAAACGCGGCCGCTTGACGAAATCGGGAGCGATCCGTGCTTCGGCGTCGTAACCGGTGACGAAGACGAAGGGAATTTGCAGGGCCGCCAGCCGCTCGGCGACCGCAAAGCTCTTCTCGCGGCTCAGCTCGACGTCGAGCAGCGCAAAATCGGGAGCCCGCGCCGCGATCGCGGCCAGCGCCTGCGCCACCGATCCCACCGTGCGCACGCTCTTCACGCCAAATCCGAGCAGGCGATCCTCGAAGTCGATTGCGATGATCGGATCGTCCTCGACGATCAGGACATCGGCAGGACAGTCTGAACCATCGGAAAGAGCGGGTGCCATCGCCACAACTTGGAGCATGAGGTTTCTCTGATCAGGACAGCCGCGTCACGACGCCTGCGCCCAGCGCGCCGGAGGGTTCCCGGAACGAAACCCACCACATCGCAGTTGTTAGGTCTGTCCACTTGTGCACACAGGACCTGGCCGGAACTCGCTAATGTGGAGGCGGATGGGAGTTTAAGATGGACGCGCGCACCAGCAACGCTGCCGAGATCGACAGCCGGCCGACCAACAATCTGCTGCGGCGCTTGAGCCAGGCCGATTTCGCCCTGCTTGCACCACACGTCATGGTCGAAACCGCCGCGGCGAATGAACTGCTCTACAACCCCGGCGACGATGTCCAAGTGGTCCATTTTCCATGCGGGCCGGCGCTTGCGACCTTTGTGGTTCCCAATGAGGACGGCCGCGATGTCGAGACCATTCTGGTCGGCCGCGAAGGCGCGGTCGGCGGCATCGTCAGCGAGGGCTATCTGCCGGCCTATACCCGGATCTGCGTGAAATTCGGCGGGCCGTTTGCGCGAATTCATGTCAGCAAGCTGGAGGCCGCCAAGCAGCGCTCGCCGTCGTTGCGCCATGTCTTCGCTCGCTACGCCGATTGCATGCTGGCGCAGATCTTCCAGTCCACCGCCTGCAACGCCATTCACTCGATCGAGCAGCGCACCGCCAAATGGATGCTGGCGGCGATGGAGCGGACCGGCGACGCGAGCAGCGTGCCGCTGACGCACGAACAACTCGCGACGCTGCTCGGCGTCGGCCGCAGCTACGCCAGCCGCGTGCTCCAGTCGTTCAAGGCGGAAGGCGTGCTCGACACACGGCGCGGATCGATCCTGGTCCGCAACCGCGAGGGTCTCCGCCTGCGCGCCTGCATGTGCAACGAGGCCGTGAAGATGCACTTCGAGGAGGTGCTGCGCGGGGTCTATCCGACCGAGGAGGGCGAACCTCAACTCGGCATGAGGTCCAAACGCTGATACGCGCGCCGAAGCCTGGCTCAATAAGACCGCGAACCCATGCCAGAACTGTTGAGCGGAAAGAACTGAAATACGATCAGATAATACCCGCGAGCAGTTTGCTAAAAGTCGGATCCAACCTCTTCCATTTTGGCCAGCATGCCTGGCCAACCGCCGCCCATAGCGCGATAGCCGCCTTCGTCTTCCGGCCGGAAGCCAGATTGCTCCATCCGAACGGCTGTGCCGCCGCCGACTGCTGTCAATGTCCAGGTCACGATGGTTTTGAGGCCGCCTTTGGCCTGTTCGCCGGAGGCGTTCCAACTGTAGACCAGCCGCTCGTTCGGAACGATTTCCAGAACTTCGCAGTCCGTGACACCATTCCATCCGTACATGGGCTGAGCGCGAAAATTAAAATGGTGGCCGACGCGAAGCTCGAAGTCGTTCTTCATCAACCATCGGTCAATGAGAGCTGGCCGCGTCAGTACACGCCACACCTTGTCGGGTTGGTAAGGCAGCGTGCGCTCAACAATCAATGAGCGCAGGGCGACAGCTTCGGTCACTGATCCATCTCCCTCAGTAAATTTTCCATTTGATTGAAGCGCTCGCGCCAGAAACCTTCGTAGTGCCCAAGCCAATCCATAAGAGGCGCGAGACCATCGGGCTGGGCGCGATAGAACACCTGCCGACCATGACGCTCGTCCGTGACCAATCCGGCCGAGCGCAAGGCTTTGAGATGTTCCGATACCGAAGGCTGCGAGACGTGGGCGCCAGCGGTGAGGGCGCTCACGGTCAGGTCTCCCTCTCGCGAAAGCCGCTCGAACAGGCCCCGTCTGGTAGGATCGGACAAAACTCGAAAGAGCTCAGTCGGCTGTGTTTGGCTCATCATTATCCATAGGGCGCTACCTATGGATTTGTCAAACATACATCGGCGTATGCCTATGGATCGTGGTTCACGATGATCCTGGCCGCGCCGCGGCGGCGGGCATCCCGGAACCCTGAACATTACCCGCCATCCGGTTGGGCCCGAGTCGAGGTTCGCAATATCGGAGAAGCTGCGGGCTGGTCAAAGTCGCCTTTCAGCAAGCAGCCGGTAACGTCCGGGCACGGCTGGCGATCAGCGAGTTCTGGCCCAGCCTGCCCCATAACCCCCGGGGATTCCCGGACAAAATTCAATCAACCAACAGCCAAAGAACACATTGTTTTTTGGCTGTTTTTGCATATATTGCGCCGCAACGCACAGGGTACCCGGTCGAAGAGACTAGGTTTCCTTTTTGGGCGGAAAGCGCCCCGTTTCCAGACTTTCAGCGTTGTTTCGAGAACAGGTCCCGGTCTGACCGGCGAGATCGCGCTTAACCCATTGTCCGACCGCAAAGAAGCTCACTCATGAACCTTCGCAACATCGCTATCATCGCCCACGTCGACCACGGCAAGACAACGCTCGTCGACCGTCTCCTCCAGCAATCCGGCACCTACCGCGAGAACCAGAAGGTGACCGAGCGCGCCATGGACTCCAACGATCTGGAGCGCGAGCGCGGCATCACCATTCTGGCGAAGGCGGCCTCGGTGCAGTGGAAGGACACGCGCATCAACATCGTCGACACCCCCGGCCACGCCGATTTCGGCGGTGAGGTCGAGCGCATCCTCAACATGGTGGACGGCGCGCTGGTGCTGGTGGACGCCGCCGAAGGCCCGCTGCCGCAGACCAAGTTCGTGGTCTCCAAGGCGCTCAAGGTCGGTCTGAAGCCGATCGTCGTCATCAACAAGGTTGACCGTCCCGACGCGCGGGCGACCGAAGTCATCAACGAAGTGTTCGACCTGTTCGCGGCGCTCGACGCCAGCGAGGAACAGCTCGACTTCCCAATCCTCTACGGGTCGGCCAAGCAAGGCTGGATGGCCGAGAGTCCGGATGGGTCGCACGAAGCCGGCATGCAGCCGCTGTTCGACCTGATCGTGCGCCATGTCGCGCCGCCGACCGTCGAGGAAGGCCCGTTCCGCATGATCGGCACCATTCTCGAAGCCAACCCCTATCTCGGCCGCATCATCACCGGCCGCATCACCTCGGGCTCGATCAAGCCGAACCAGGCCGTGAAGGTGCTGGGCGCCGACGGCAAGATGATCGAGCAGGGCCGCATCACCAAGATCCTCGCCTTCCGCGGCATCGAGCGCACCCCGCTCGAAGAAGCCGACGCAGGCGACATCGTCGCGATCGCCGGCCTGACCAAGGGCACTGTCGCTGACACCTTCTGCGATCCGTCGGTCGAGACCCCGCTCGTGGCGCAGCCGATCGACCCGCCGACCGTGTCGATGTCCTTCATCGTCAACAACTCGCCGCTCGCCGGCACCGAAGGCGACAAGGTGACCAGCCGCATGATCCGCGACCGCCTGCTGCGCGAGTCCGAAGGCAACGTCGCGCTGCGGGTCGTCGAAGCCTCCGACAAGGACGCGATGGAAGTCTCGGGCCGCGGCGAATTGCAGCTCGCCATCCTGATCGAGACCATGCGCCGCGAAGGCTTCGAGCTTTCGGTGTCGCGTCCGCGCGTCGTGCTGCAGAAGGACGAGGCCACCGGCGCCACCCTGGAGCCGATTGAGGAAGTCGTCATCGACGTCGACGAGGAGCATTCCGGCGTCGTCGTGCAGAAGATGAGCGAGCGCAAGTCCGAGCTGGTCGAGATGAAGCCGTCCGGCGGCAACCGCCTCCGGCTGGTGTTCTACGCGCCGACCCGCGGCCTGATCGGCTATCAGGGCGAACTGCTCACCGACACGCGCGGCACCGCGATCATGAACCGTCTGTTCCACGGCTACGCGCCCTACAAGGGCGAGATCCAGGGCCGCCGCAACGGCGTCCTGATCTCCAACGACCAGGGCGAAGCGGTGGCTTACGCCATGTTCAAGCTGGAAGATCGTGGTCCGATGATGATCGAGCCAGGCTGGAAGGTCTACAAGGGCATGATCGTCGGCGAGCATACCCGCGAGAACGACCTCGAGATCAACATTCTCAAGGGCAAGCAGCTCACCAACATCCGAACCACCTCGAAGGACGAAGCGGTGCGCCTGACGCCGCCGATCCGGATGACCCTGGAAAAGGCGCTGGCCTATATCGAGGACGACGAGCTGGTCGAGATCACGCCGAAGTCGATCCGTCTGCGCAAGCGGCACCTCGACGCCAACGAACGCAAGCGCGCGGAAAAGTCCAAGGAAGCGGTGGCGTAAGAGCCACTCAGACACACGACGAATGCGTCATGGCCGGGCTTGTCCCGGCCATTGACGTCTTCGATACTGGTGTCAATGACGTGGGTGCCCGGGACGAGCCCGGGCATGACGATGAAATTGACCGCTATGTCCCTTCCCTCCTCAGTCGACGTCGCGATCATCGGCGCGGGCGCCGCCGGCCTCGGCGCGGCGCATGCGCTGGCAGGCTCAGGCCTTTCCGTGATCGTGCTGGAGGCGCGTAACAGGCTCGGCGGCCGCGCCTGGACCGTACAGGCCTCGCCCGAAGTCACCTTCGACGTCGGCTGCGGCTGGCTGCACTCGGCCGACAAGAACTCCTTCGTTCCGATCGCTCGGCAGCTCAATTTCGAACTCAATAACGACCTGCCGCCCTGGAGCGATCGCGCCTTTGGCGACGCGTTTCCGGAAATTCTGCGCCAGGATTTCGTGCGCGCGATCGATCAGTTCTACGATCGCGCCTCCGAGGCTGCGGAAGCAGGCGAGGATGCTCCTGCCTCCCGCTATCTCGAACCCGGCAACCGCTGGAATCCCATGATCGACGCGGTCTCGACCTATGTGAACGGGTGCGAGCTCGATCAGGTCTCGCTCCTGGACATGGAAGCCTACGAGGACACCTACTTCAATTGGCGCGTGCGGGCCGGATATGGGACCCTGATCGCGGCCTATGGCGCGCCTTGCCCGATGGCGCTGAACTGCAACGTCACGCTGATCGATCATTCCGGCCAGCGCATCCGCATCGAAACTTCACAGGGCGCGCTGGCCACGGACAAGGTGATCGTCACCGTGCCGACCAACCTGATCGCCGACGAAGCAATCCGGTTCTCACCTGCCTTGCGCGCCAAGGTCGATGCCGCAGCCGGCCTGCCGCTCGGCGTCGACGACAAGGTGACGCTTGCGCTCGAGGACGCCGAAGCCTTTCCGAAAGAAGGTAATTTGCGCGGCGCCACCATGCGTACCGCCATGGGCACCTACCACATCCGCCCGTTCGGCCAGCCCTGCATCGAAGGCTTTTTCGGCGGCAGCTTTGCCCGCGAGTTGGAAGCCGCCGGCGAAGGCGCGATCGCCGCGCAAAGCATCGACGAAATCGCAGGCTTTCTCGGCAACGACATCAGGCAAAAGCTGAAGCCGCTCTACGAGTCCCGCTGGGCCCACGATCCCTTCGCGAGAGGCTCATATTCGCACGCGCTGCCGGGCCACTCCGGCGACCGCGCCGTGCTGGCCGCGCCGGTAGATGGGCGGTTGTTCTTTGCGGGAGAAGCGACGTCGCCGAACTTCTTCACGACGGCGCATGGAGCGAGGGACTCAGGGGAGCGCGCGGCGCAGGAAGTGCTGGCGGCTTCAAACAAGCCGTAACAGCAAACTCCGTCATTCGATCACCCGTGCCCGTAAATCCGCGTCCGGCACAAAGCACGCGTCATACTTGCCGAAGATGCGATAGCGGTTGCGTGCGATGAGGCTGTACACAGCGTTTCGCAACGGTTTGGGCACGGCGAACAACGCGCGCGTCCAATTCCATCCCGGCAAGTTCGACAGCACCGTCAGCGCGGCGTCCGACTTCATGAAGACGTCGCCGCCATGGATAACAGCATTTGTATCCGGATCATCCGGATCGATGCCGAACGTGCGCGCGAGCCGGGCGCCATAGTCCGACTGGATCGGCGTGAAGCGAAACCGCTTCGCCGTGTCCCGCTGCGCGACGAACCGCACCCAGCGCGAACAGAAGATGCAGACGCCGTCGAACAGGATCACGTCGTCATCAGGCCATTTTGGCATCAGCGCTTATCCAGCGTCAGGAGCGCGACCAGGAAATACAGCGTCATGGCTTTTTGCCAGCCACCGGCTTCAGTGCGCGATCGAGTTCGGCACTCGCGGCTTTGACGCCGGCCTCGGTTTCGATCGTCCAGTGCCCCTCGCCGCTGGCGGCCGGCAGGGTGCGGAAATCGACCTTGCCGCCGCTGCCGCGAAATGCGTCGACCAACATTTTCGAGAATGCCGGTGCAAAATAGCTGTCATTGGTGGCAACGAGCCACGTGACGGGGATGCGCGCGGCCTTGCCGAATTCAGCCGCTGCCGCGAGAAGCGTCTGCGGCGCGCAGATCCGGTTCGGCTCGTCATTGGCATGGCCGCCGCGTCCCGGCGCAAAGGCGATGATGGCGGAGATCGCTTTCGGATCGGCATTCGCGAACGCCAACGCGCCCCAACCGCCGGCGGAATGGCCGATCACGATCGCGGCGTCCTCGCGGATAAAATCCTGCTTTCGCAAATCCTCCAGCGCGAGTGAGATTGCGTCGGCCGTTGCGCGGCCCGAGCGCGCATAGTCCGCCTCGTCACAGCCGCCCTGGTCCTCGGCATAGCGGCCGCCGGTCGCGCCATGGCCGAGCCGTTCCGGCACCAGCACGGCGAAGCCGCGCGCGATGAGGAATGCGGTGAGCGCGCGATATTCCGGCTGTGGCATTTGCGCGCGCCGCAAGCCATTTTGCGTCGAGGCATGCGCGATCACCGCAAGCCGGAACGGGCCGGCACCTGGCGGGCGAAACAGCAGAGCATGCGCGGCGATGTCGGTACCCGGCGATGGCACGCGCCATTGCTGCCGGCGAAATGGATCACCCTCCGCTCCGGACGAGCCAAACGTGACCTGGGCGCACAGAGGCGGCGCAGTCAGCAGGGCCAGGAGAGGCAGAAGCACGAGGGTGTTGAGGAGCCGCATGAATTGCCGGAGGCGAGAACAGCGACCGTCACACTAATAGGAACGAATCAATATCGGCAGACTTTCTGCGTTGCCATTGCCGTTCATTCGTTGCCGCAAAGCAGTTTTGCACCGACGCACGGCACTCCGGTGCCATTCGAATCGGCGCCTTGTCTTTTTTCGGTACAACATGGTGAAAATACTGATGCAGAAAGTCCACAGGTTAACCCATAATTAACGATAGGTCTTGCCGTTGGCGCGGCGACTTGGTTTGATTGCGTCCATGAGCACAACCCTGATCGAGGTCCGGCCGGCCAAAGCCGCAGATGCAACCGCGGTGGCGTCCACCCATGACGAAGCCTGGCGCTCCGCCTATCAGGGCATCATTCCCGGCGCCGAGCTGGAAAAGCTGATCAACCGCCGCGGTCCGCAATGGTGGGACAGCGCGATCCGCAAGGGCAGCCGCGTCAGCGTGCTGGTGTTCGGCGACAAGATCGCGGGCTATGCCAATTACGGTCGCAACCGCGCCCGCAGCCTGCATTTCGACGGCGAGGTCTATGAGCTCTATCTGCGTCCCGAATTCCAAGGCCTGGGCTTCGGCCGCCGCCTGTTCACCGCGGCCCGCCGCGACCTGATGCAGAGCGGCCTGAAGAGCATGGTGGTGTGGGCACTCTCGGACAACGATCCGGCCACCGAGTTCTACCGTGCCTTGGGCGGCCGCATGGTGGCGCGCTCGTCGGAGCGTTTCGGGCCGAAGTCGCTCGACAAGGTTGCCTTCGCTTGGACCAATTGAGCTGCTGAAGTCCAGCCGGCAGCGCTTCCCTTCCGTCGATACCGCTGCCTTTTGAGCCGGTGATCGCTGGATTCATTATTTCACAAAAACGCGATGGATCAGCGGGGCAAGCCCGCGTATGACAGCGCCAAAATCGCTGCCGGGTGCGATTTAACCTCGGCAACAACGGAGCCTTGAATGCGTATCGATGCGGTCTCGATCGGGAAAAACGTACCACAGGACGTCAACGTCATCATCGAAGTCCCTGTGGGCGGTGAGCCGATCAAATACGAGATGGACAAGGAAGCCGGCACGCTGGTGGTCGACCGCTTCCTCTACACGCCGATGCGTTACCCCGGTAACTACGGCTTCATCCCGCACACGCTGTCCGATGACGGCGACCCCTGCGACGTCCTGATCATCAACACCCGCGCCATCATCCCCGGCGCCGTCATGAGCGTGCGCCCGGTCGGCGTGCTGTTCATGGAAGACGAAGCCGGCGGCGACGAGAAGATTTTGGCGGTGCCGTCCTCGAAGCTGACGCAGCGCTACGACAAGGTGAAGTCGTATTCCGACCTGCCGGACATTACGCTCCAGCAGATCCAGCACTTCTTCGAGCACTACAAGGATCTCGAACCCGGCAAGTGGGTGAAGATCCTGCGCTGGGGCGGCCCCGAGGATGCGCACAAGCTGATCCTCGAAGGCATTGATCGCGAGAAGAAGAAGGCCTGAGCTGTCCTGTCCCAGCGCAGCACCGCATCGTTGCACGCGGCGCTGCGGCGGGACGCGAGAATTTGAGTTACACCGCCGGCTTCGGCAGACCCGCGATCGCGCAGGCGGCGCGCAGCGTATTCACCAGCAGGCACGCGACCGTCATCTGACCGACGCCGCCCGGCACCGGCGTAACGGCGCCAGCCACTGCGAGCGCTTCCTGGTAGGCAACATCGCCGACGAGACGCGTCTTGCCGTCGTCCTTCGGGATCCGGTTGATGCCGACGTCGATTACGGTCGCGCCCGGCTTCAGCCAGTCGCCGCGCACCATCTCGGCCTTTCCGACCGCGGCGTAGACGAGGTCGGCGCGCTTCACGAGCCCGGGCAGGTCGCGCGAGCGCGAATGTGCGATGGTCACCGTGGCGTTCTCGTTCAGCAACAGCTGCACCAGTGGGCGGCCGACGAGGTTGGAGCGGCCGATCACGATGGCGTTCATGCCTTCGAGCGAAGCATGCACGCTCTTGGTCAAAATAATGCAGCCGAGTGGCGTGCAGGGCGACAGCGCCTCGAAACCGCCGGCGAGGCGGCCGGCATTGTTCGGATGCAGCCCATCGACATCCTTGGCGGGATCGATGGCATTGACGACGGTCTCGGTGTTGAGGCCCTTGGGCAGCGGCAGTTGCACCAGAATGCCGTGCACGGCGGGATCGCGGTTGAGTTTTGCGACCAGCGCCAGGAGATCTGCTTGCGAGACGTCGGCCGCCAGCTTGTGCTCGAACGACGCCATGCCGGCAGCCTGGGTCTGGGTGTGTTTCGAGCGGACATAGACCTCGCTCGCCGGATCGCTTCCGACCAGGACCACAGCAAGGCCCGGCACCAGATTGTGCTCGCGCTTGACGCGGGCGACCTCGTCCGCGACGCGCGCACGCAGTTCTGCGGCGATGACTTTTCCGTCGATGATCTTGGCGGTCATGCCTCTTTCCTCAGTCTGTCGATTTGGCTGATGCGAGCTGGCGCAGAGCTTCGCCGAGCCGCGCCGGATCGCCGTCGACCGCGATCTGCTTCAGCCGGGAGGTCGCTCCCGACAGGAGCTTTACGCTGGCCTTGGGCACGGCAAGCGATTTCGCCAGCAGCACCAGAACGGCCTTGTTAGCCTCGCCGCCATCTGCGATGGCGCGCACCCGCACCTTGAGCACGCTGCGGCCATCGGCCAGCTGCTCGATGCCGTCGATCTCGTCGCGGCCACCGCGCGGCGTCACCCGCAGCGCGATGCTGATTCCTGCGGCTCCGTAACGCCAAGGTTCCATCAATATCCGATGACGAGAGGCATAACGTTGTAAACGATCAACTTCTCGATCAGATAGATCAGCAAGATCAGGATAATGGGCGAAATATCGAGGCCGCCCAGATTTGGCATGATCGACCGGATCGGCGCCAGCAGAGGCTCGGTGATTCGGTACAGAAATTCGGCAATTGCTGCGACCAATTGATTGCGCGTATTCACGACGTTGAACGCGATGAGCCACGACAAGATGGCTGAGGCGATCAAGAGCCAGACGTACAGGTCCAAGATCAGCAGAATGATTTCGAGAATAGCACGCATCTGATGGGGAGCTCGCAGGGGAGGAAGACTGCTAGATATCGGTTCCCCCCGAACCAAACAAGGGAAGTCGGTGCCGGGATGGCTAAAACCGGGTTGCACCCGTCCTTGACTTGACCTTGCCGGGGACTTAAATGGCGCCCGGTTGTCGGCCGCATTGACCAGAGCGGCCAGCAAAGGGGCCATAGCTCAGCTGGGAGAGCGCGTCGTTCGCAATGACGAGGTCGGCGGTTCGATCCCGCCTGGCTCCACCAGCCTTCGCAGGCTGCGCCTGCTTCGGCTCGGCAAGCCGCTTCGTGGCGAAGGCTGCCGCACCATAGCTCGAAGGGGCGACGGCGGCCTCCATCCGAAATTCTCCCCTACTTCCCCGTAAACCTTGGCGGCCGCTTCTCCATAAAGCTCGCCACACCCTCCCTGAAATCGCTGCCGTTCAGCGCCACCATCATTTCCCGATTGGCCTCGATCGTCGCTTCCGCCAGCGTCTGGAACGGCACCTCGTAGAGCTGCCGCTTGATCACGGCCATCGCGCTCGGCGAGACGAAATCGGCGAGAGCAACATATCCATCGCGTTGGCATGACCGACGATGCGCGGCAGCATCCAGCTGATGCCATGCTCGGCAATCAGACCGCGCCGCGCGAAGGCGGTGGTGAACACGGTGTTGTCGGCGGCAAAGCGCAGGTCGCAATAGAGCGCGTGGACGAGGCCGATGCCGGCGGTCGCCCCGTTGAGCATGGCGATCACGGGCTTCCCGATCGACGGATAGAAGCCATAGCGCGTCTGCCAGTCGGGCCGCCGGTTCATGTCGAAGGGCGGCAGGTTCGACGCTCGCCTGACGTCATTGGGGTCAAGCCCCTTCAGTGCATCCATGTCGGCACCAGCGCAGAAGGCCCGTCCCGCGCCGGTGAGCACAATGACGCGGACATTTTCATCCGCGCTCGATGCTTCCATCGCATGGCGCACGTCGCGTTCCATGATGGGCGTCCACGCATTCATGCGGTCGGGCCGATTGAGCGTGATGGTCGCGACCTTGTCGCTGACCTCATAGAGAATGTGTTCATAGGCCATGGCGCTCTCCCTTTGTTTGCCGGCGCAGTTTCACACGCGCTCGTTGGCGGCAAGCCTAGCATATAAAGGGATGAGACAAGGGCTTGCGCCAAGGACCTGAGAAGGCGCGATCACTCGGCGGCTTGCGCCAGCATCGGCCGGCGCGTCAGCCAGCCGTCGATGAAGTGATCGAGCCAGGCGCGTTCGGCGGCATCGTAGACGGCACGGTCCGCGAAATGGTGATGCCGCTGCCGCGCGCCGGGCGCGCTGAGGCCGTCATAGCCGCGCGTGGTCCAGCAATGCATCATCGCGTAGGTCACGTCAGGGTGAAACTGCACGCCGAACGCGTTGCCGACGCCAAACGCCTGCACCGGAAAATCATCGCCTTCCGCAAGCAATTCAGCGCCGACCGGCAACTCGAAGCCTTCGCGATGCCAATGATAGACCCGCGCCGGCCAATTCGGGCAGAGCCGGTGTCCCGCTTCTGTCGGGCGGATCGGGTAATAGCCGATCTGGGTCAGGGCATCCGCATGCGGCGCGACGCGGGCCCCTAACTGCTTCGCGAGCATTTGCGCGCCGAGGCAGATGCCAAGGAATGGCCGCTGTTCGCGGAGCGGAATTTCGATCCAGTCGATCTCGCGGCGAATGTAGTCGTCGGGATCATTGGCGCTCATCGGGCCGCCGAAGACCACGGCGCCGGCGTGCTGGTCGAGTGTCTCGGGCAGGGGATCGCCGAAGCGGGGACGACGGATGTCGAGGCGATGGCCGAGCGCGCGCAGCGCATTGCCGACGCGGCCCGGCGTCGAGGACTCTTGATGCAGGATCATCAGAACCGGCAACCGGGTTTCGGAGGCGGCGACGTGTGGCGTCCTTCTGGGGAAGGGCACCACTTCTGCGTCACCAAACCTGTTCGTCCGGAACGACATGGTCTCTGCGAGTGCTATCGGTTCAGAGCGCCAGCATAACTAAGCGATCGTTAATTTCGTGTGAGTTTGCGCACACACGCCCGATATTGAAGCAAGCTCCGGGCCACGACGGACTCGGAGCTCCCTTTACTGCCTTTGCCTCTGGAACCGGCTGGTGGCGGACAGGATGAAGCCGCGCGGGAAGAAACGCAGCGCGAACGGCACAATCTTGATGCCCAGGCCGGGAAGCACTGCCCGTTTGTTGGCCATCAGGCCGCGATAGGCCTGCTGTGCAACGTCGGCGGCAGAAACATTGAGAAGGGCCGTGTCATGTCCCGACCCAACGCCGGCGCGCGCCTGGAATTCGGTGGGCACCGGCCCCGGGCAAAGTACGGTGACGCGGACGCCGTGCGGTGCAAGCTCCGCCCGAAGGGCCTCGGTGAAGGAAATCACATAGGCCTTGGACGCGTAGTAGACGGCCATGCCGGGGCCGGGCAGAAAACCGGCGACCGATCCGACATTGAGAAGACCACCCTTGTTCCTGATGAGCTGATCGGCAAAGCGCAGCGACAGATCCGTCAGCGCGCGGACGTTGACATCCACGATGCCGAGCTGCTCGACGCGGTCGCGCTCGATTGCGTCACCGAATACGCCGAAGCCGGCATTGTTGACGAGATGATCGAGCTCGACGCCTTCGGCAGCGAGTGCGGCGGCGATCTTCTCGCCGGCATCCGCGTCCTCGAGATCGCAGGCGATCACGATCGGCTTCTTGCCGCCCTTGGCGGCGAGCTCGTTCGCGAGCGCCACGAGCCGGTCCGCCCGTCGCGCCGTCAGCGCAAGACGGTGTCCGTTCGCGGCGAACACACGCGCCAGCTCCGTGCCGATGCCCGCCGAGGCACCGGTGATCAACGTTACCCGCTCAGTCACGATCGAAGTCTCTTGAATTGAAGTTTTTTGGCCTGCAACTGGAACGAGAGCATGGGCCGTGCGCGACAGGCAAGCGGCGCCCGCCGCATAGCCACTTGAGCGGGAAACGGGGAAGCAGGAAAACCATGGATTTACAGGGGAATCCGGAACCCAGGCAGCCCAGAGGCTACATTAAAGTTTCGTCATGTGGTCTGTACAACCGCCAATTCGCGGTGTTGGCACAGATCACCCACCGACCGCGTTGTCCTTGACTGGGCCGCCGGCGCGGTCTGCGACCGCGTGCTTCAGGTCGATCCGGTCGCGCTGGGAAATCCCGAGCAGGTCAGAGGCGCGCCAGACGACATTGTCCTCAAATTCAGTAACCTGGCCATCGGCATAGACCAGCTCCCACATCATCTGGACGATGCGCCTGCGGCCCTCTTCGTCGAGCGAGCGCATCATGACGCTGGTGAAGTGATAGAGGTCGACCGCCTCGCCCTCGACCTCCGTCGCATCCGCGATCAGACGATCGGCAGTGCCGCGATCGAGCCCGAAATGGCTTTCGATCAGGCTGTGCAACTTGCTCTGCTCGGCAGCCGTCGGCTGACCGTCGAGCGAGACCACATGAACCAGCAGCGCGGTCGCCGCCAGCCGGTAATCACCGTCACCGAATGCGCGGTCCTGGGCATGAGGAGCAACAATGTCGGCGATGAATTGGCGCAGGCCGTCGAGCATAAGGTCCTACCGAAATCGATGAAGCCGCGGGAGCGCGGCCGCTATCAGCCTTATATGAGTGGGAAACTCAACCGGCGCAACGTGCGTCAGTTACGCACGCTGATTACGTTTCGGCAATCTGTTCCACCTCCGTCATTGCAAGACTTTGGTGAGCGTGATCCGCCCCTCACGGTATCTCGTACACCACCATCTTGTCGGCGATGCCGCGCAGGGCCGCCTGTTTCTGGATCGGCTTGATCGCACGCTGCTGGAGCAGCTCGGCAACCGCGGGCGCATCCAGCACCGGCCCCGTGATGTGAATCTCTTGTGCGGTCGACAGGCTCTGCACGCGGGCGGCGATGTTGACGGTCTGGCCGAAATAATCCTGCCGCTCGTTGAGCATCACCGCAAGGCACGGGCCTTCATGGATGCCGATCTTGACGATGAGGTCGCCAGTGCCGCGCTTCTTGTTGAGCTCGTCCATGGCTGCGCGCATCCGCAGGCCGGCGACGATCGCATGCTCGGGTCGGACGAAGGTCGCCATCACGGCGTCGCCGATGGTTTTCACCACCGCGCCTCTCTCCGAGGAGATGATCTCGAGCAGCGCATGGAAATGCGCGCGCACGAGATCGAACGCGGCCAGATCGCCGACACGCTCGTAGAGCGCGGTCGAGCCCTTCAAATCCGTGAACAGGAAGGTGAGCGAGGTGATCTGGAGCCGCTGGTCGAGACTGAGATTGTCCGCCTTGAACACATCGCGAAAGGTCTGGTTCGACAGCATCCGCTTGGCAGTCAGGAACGGCTTGCGCTTGCCGATGAGATGATGGAGCGCCTCGGCCGCGATGAACACCGACGGCAGCACACGCACGCCGGCCTGATTCTCCAGCGACAGCCGTAGCGGGCCCGGCCGCAGGGTCGTGGTTCCCGTCGGCGCCTGCACCTTGTTGTACATGATGGCGAACTGCTGACGGTCCTTGGTCGGCTCGCCCTGCACGTCGATGAAATGGGCTGCGTGCGTCACCGGCTCGAAGATGATGATGAAGTCGTTCGGCAGTTGCAGCGACATGGTCGCCCTCTCGCCGGACGAGAGCTCCATTGTATCCAATGTCACCTCGTTGGCGAGCGTCGCGAACGATTCCTTGTTGAAGTCGACGCCCGAACTCCAGAACACCTGCTTGAAATACTCCCACACCGGAAGCGTATCAGGATCATGCGCCGCAATGCGCCGGACACGCGAGTTCACGGTGAAGGAGACCTCGACCTGATCGTCGACGGAGGTCTTGTAGCCGCAGGCGCAAAGCGCACAGTGATACTCATCCGGCTTGAGCGCCTTCAGGGTCGAATGCGCCCCCAGCACGCCGCCGCAGCCCGGGCAGAGCACGTTCCAGCCGAGATCGAACAGGCCGAGCCGTGCCGAATGCAGGAACGCCGAGATCACGCGCTCTTCATCGAGGCTGTGCTCCCTAGAGAAGTCGAGGACATTGACGCGGTTGAGCTCGTGATCCTCGCCGTCCTCGATGAGGCGCGCAATCGCGTCGACCACCTTCGCATCGGCGGTCTGCTTCAGAACGGAAAACTGGGCCTGGATATCGCTCATGGCGCAACTCTATCTGTGTTGGATCACGCCATCGGCGAGGCGAGCGCCTCTCACCGACGCGTAATGCGGAACAGGGGTGAACGGTCCGGCTGGGTCGTGACGACGCCGAGCGGGATCACGGGATTTGCCGTATCTGCAAGCTCGACACGGAACGCGCCGATCAGCCGGCCCAGCGCCAGCACGGATTCGGCTTGCGCAAACGGAGCGCCGATGCAGACGCGCGGCCCCGCGCCGAACGGCAAATAGGCGAAGCGGTCGGGCGCTTCTTTCGCCATGAAGCGCTTGGGAATGAACGCATTCGGCTGATCCCACAGCTTCTCGTGCCGGTGCAGCAGCCACGGCGCGATCATGATGATGTCGCCCTTGCCGATCTCGACGCCGGCCGCGTTGTCGTTCTCGCGCGCAGCTCGGGCGATCAGGAAGGCCGGCGGGTAAAGCCGCATGGTCTCCTCGATCACCGCGCGGGTAAACTTCTGGCGATCGATGTCGGCCATGCTGTCGAGGTGCTCGCCACGGGTCTCGGAGGCGACCTCCTCCTGTGTGTCCGGATCGAGCGCGAGCAAATAGAGCGCCCAGAACAGTGCCGTCGCCGTGGTCTCGTGACCCGCGAGGATCATGGTCGCGACTTCGTCGACAAGTTGCTCGTCGGAAAAGCCCTTGCCGGTTTCAGGATCGCGCGCCTCGTCCATGAGGTCGAACAGGTCGCGCGGCGGCGCGCCGTCCTTCTTGCCCATCTCACGCCGCTCGGCGATCAGCATTGCGACGAATTCAGTCCAGCGCTTGCGGAAACGGGCGCGGGCAAAATCCATCGGGCTCGGCCAGGACAGCGGCAGCACCATGTCGAGCAAGTACGGCCGCCCGAGCCGTGCTCCGTACTCCATGACGAAGTTGCGCAAGGTCGGGCCGTGCCGGTCCATGCCGAACGAGAACATGGTGCGTCCGGCGATCTCCAGCGTCATGCGCTGCATGATCTCGCGCAGATCGACCGGCTCGCTCGTGCGTGCATCCAGCTTCACAATAGTCTCGTCGAGCACCGCCGTCATGGGCGGGACGAGGTTTGCCGTCGCGCGCGGCGTGAACGCCGGCGCGAGGGTGCGGCGCTGATGCGTCCACGCATGGCCTTCGGCAATCAGAAGACCTTCCCCGAGCACGGGACGCAGCATGCGGATGCCCGCCGGGGTGCGCGAATAATTCTCGTAATTGCTGAGCAGAACGTGCCGGATCGCATCCGGCTGGTTCAGGATGAAACTGTTGCGGAAGACGAAACGGCCCTTGATGACGTCTTCCTCATAGGCCCGCTGTCCCCAGGTCGCGATCATGTTCCGCTTGATCACCGCAAGCCGGCCGAGGAACGACATATCGTCGGACGCACGCGGCGAGGTCGGAGGGACGATGGGCCGACGCACGCTGGCGATATTCATGGCTCTCTCCCGCGGAGGTGACGCAGGCAAATAGCTAGTAAGTCAGCTCGGCAATCGCAATCCTGTTCTCGGAGGCAGGCCAGGCGCGTGCCACAATTCGTTCTTCGTTGAATTGAGCCCCGATGCTACGCCCGACGTCGCCGGCCGGAAGGCGCAGTGTTGCTGTCGAATCCGTGGGCACGCCCGATTTGACGTCGGCCGGGCCCTTGCCGTCGAGCAGCACCACGTCGCGCGGCAAGCCGAAGTAACCGCGCGGACGCGACAGGATGACGACAGCCGCGGCGTCCTTGTCCGCGGGCCCGAGCGGGCGCGCGGCGCGCAGATGCACCATTTCTGACGAGCGGGGGAAGGGTGAGCGGTAGATGTGCGTTGTCGGCGCATCCGGCGATGTCAGGACGAACTCGAGCGACCAGGAAGGCTCGACCTGCGCCGGGCCCCAGCGGCCGTCGGCGCCGGTCTTCGCGCTGTGCACGGCATTGCCCTTGCGCTCACCGGTTTCAGGATCGACGCGAAAGACATCAACGGTTGCGCCCGCCACCGGCCGATTGGTCGGCGCGCCGCCCGGCGTGCCCGTCACCAGTCCGCCCAGCTTCACGCTCTGCTCCGGCACGATCGCGATGCGCGCGGGCTCACGTCCCGCGATGAATTTGTAGATCTCGCGGAAAGCCCGGGGGTGAAACGCCACCTCGCGATGATCAAGCGCGCCGAGCACGAGATTGGTAGCCCCCGTCAACTCTGGACCTTCAACGGTGACGCCAGTTGGCGTGCCCGGCTTGCCGATAAAGCGGCCATCGGCCTGCGCGTATTTGTCCATGCCGTCGCTGCGCAAGGTGAGAAAGGCAACACCCGGCGTCACCTCGCTCTTGCCATCGTTCAGGCCGCGCAGGAATGCGCCGCGGCCGTTGAACTCGCTGTTGAGCTGGTCGTCGGTCGCGAACACGCCGTGATTGGGCGTGCCGCACAGCACGGCATGGCTGACATCGCCGGCACCGCCGTTCTTGATCACGTTACGGATCGCATAGCCGCCGCGCGAGCTGCCGACCAGCGCCACGCGGGATGCACCGGTGCGACGCTTCAATTCAACGATGGCGGCGGCGAGCTCGCGGCGCTGGTCCTCGGTCGAGGAGCGGCCCGCTTGCTCGACCTTGTCGTCGCTTCGTGCATTGGGATCGGTGAAATTGATTGCCTGCATGCGGTCACGCGCAATGCCGTTGGATTCCATCCGCCACATCGTGGTCATCCAGAGCGCGTCGTAGTCGCCATTGCCATGGACGAACAGGATCGGCGGCACCTCGCCCGGCGCGGCGGGGGCGGGTTGGGCCAACGCGCCCGCCCGCAAGCTCGCAATTGCGAAAGGCAGGCTGCCCGCACCTTGCAAGATCATCCGTCGCGACAGCTTCATGTGTTCCTCCCCGGCAAAACCATCTCTTTGCACCGCTTATACCGGCCTAACCACTGGACAGCGAAGGACTTTCGCGGGCATCACTGAACATACCGGAATCGCTGAAGCCACTTCTGCCAGACCTCCTGGAAGGGGATATGACCGAGCAGACGAACCGTCAGAGAATTGCCGCAGACGGCATCACCGCGCCGCTACGTTACACCGTGTTCCGGCGCATCTGGCTCGCCAGCCTGCTCTCCAATCTCGGCCTGCTGATCCAGGGCGTGGGCGCCGCCTGGGCGATGACGCAGATGGCGGCCTCGGCGGACAAGGTGGCGCTGGTGCAGACCGCGCTGATGCTGCCGATCATGCTGATCTCGATGCCGGCCGGTGCCATCGCCGACATGTATGACCGCCGTATCGTCACCCTGATCGCGCTCGTGATCGCGCTGACTGGCGCGACCGCGCTCACGATCCTGGCCGGGTTCAATCTCATCTCCCCGGAAACGCTGCTCGCTTTCTGCTTCGTGGTCGGCAGCGGCAACGCGCTGTTCGGTCCGGCCTGGCAGTCCTCGGTCAGCGAGCAGGTGCCGCCCGATGCACTACCTTCGGCCGTGGCGCTGAACGGCATCAGCTACAACATCGCGCGCAGCTTCGGCCCTGCGGTTGGCGGTGTCATCGTCGCCGCGCTCGGCTCGGTGGCGGCGTTTGCGTGTAACGCGATCCTCTATCTGCCGCTGCTGGTGGTGCTGCTGCTCTGGCGGCGCAACAACGAGCCCTCGCGTCTTCCGCGGGAGAAGCTCAACCGTGCCATGGTGTCGGGCTTCCGCTACATCACTAATTCGCCGCCGATCAAGATCGTGCTGCTGCGCACGCTGGTGATGGGCCTGATTGGCGGCGCCATCATGGCGCTGATGCCGCTGGTCGCGCGCGACCTGCTGCATGGCGGCGCGCAGACCTACGGCATCATGCTGGGCGCCTTCGGCATGGGCGCAGTGGTCGGTGCGCTCAACATCCACGAATTGCGCAAGCGCATGAGCGGCGAAGCCGCGATCCGCGCCTGCACCATCTCGATGGCGTTTGCGATGGCCGCGCTCGCGGTCAGCACCGAGCCGGTGCTGACCGCGGCTGCGCTGGTGCTCGCAGGCGCAGTCTGGATGGCCGCCGTCGCGCTGTTCAATATCGGCGTGCAGCTCTCGGCGCCGCGCTGGGTCGCCGGCCGCTCGCTCGCGGCGTTCCAGGCCTCGATTTCCGGCGGCATCGCGATCGGTGCCTGGGGCTGGGGCCATCTCACCGACTATGCCGGTGTCGAGGTTGCGCTGCTGACGGCCGCCGGCCTGATGCTGATCTCGCCGGTGCTCGGGATCTGGCTCACGATGCCGCGCGTCGGTGCCCGCAACGAAGACGCCGATGTGCTGGCCGATCCGGAAGTCAAACTGTCGCTCACGGCGCGCAGCGGGCCGCTGGTGGTCGAGATCGAATATCGGGTCAGCCAGGAGAACGCGCGCGCTTTTCACAACGTGATGCAGGACGTGCAACTCTCCAGGCAGCGCAACGGCGCCTATGGCTGGTCGATCGCGCGCGACATCGCCGATCCCGAATTGTGGACCGAGCGTTATCACTGTCCGACCTGGCTCGACTATCTGCGCCAGCGCAACCGCTCGACCCAGTCCGAACGCGCGCGGCATCAGGAGGCGATCGCCTTCCATATCGGCCCCGATCCGGTGCGGATCCGCCGCATGCTGGAGCGCCCGTTCGGCTCGGTGCGCTGGAAAGAAGACACGCCGGATCGCGCCAGCACAGAGGTGCTACCGGTGGTCGCGACCGCGGCGGGGAGCAGCACGTAGGTTTTTCGCAATCCGACCCCGCGTCCTACTGCCCGTGGTCCGTCAGCACCTTCTCGCAGCCTTTGCTGAGTCGGGTACGGTTCTGCTTCAAGCAAGCGAGCACGGCGCCATCGCCGTTGTTCATCACCGGACGGCAGAAGCGCGTGACGTCGCGTGCGCAGGCGTCGTGTCCGGGCTGCTGTTGCGCGGACGCGCCCGATGCGCACACAATCAAACAAACAATGAAAAGAAATCTGGTCATCGCGCAATGCCTCTTACCCGGAAGAACGTGCGGGCGAAGCTAGTGCGACGATCTCCTGGTCGCAACGGCTTTATTCGCAGACTGTATGCGCCGCCGCGTGGCCCCGGCTTGACGCCGGGGCACATCGCGAGGGGAGCTAACCGACGCAACGATCGTTACCGTTGCTGTTACTGACCGTCTCTTACTAACCGTCCTGGGCGTCAGCGACCTTGCGTGACGCGCCACCCTTGGCGAGATCCTTGTCCATCACCGCGCGGCAACCGACGCTCAGATCCGAACGATGCTTCATCATGCACGCCGTGATCTTCGGGATGTTGGGGATTTCCGACGAGCACAGGCGGAAGGCATCGCTGGTGCACTGCTGCTGCGCTTCGGACGAGAAGGCGAAGCTCGAGCCGGTTGCGGCGATCGAGACGATGGCGGCAAAGCCCAGAGCCAGGCTGGTGTCGCGGATCTTGCTACTCAAGGACTTGGTGTTCAGCGAGATGGTCATTTGAAGCTCCCATTGGCACCGCGGAACCGGGCCCGTTGTTGATGGGAACGACGATGCTCCAGCAAAACAGTTTCGACTGTGATGACGGTCACGGGCGGCCCCCGCTCTGTGACATCGGTCACTTTGGCGCACCCCGCTGAAATTCCTTCGGATCCGCTGTCGTGTTGGTGTCACGTTAACCGATCCTTCGCATTAATGGATCGGCGAGCGGGAAATTCCGCAGATTTGGTTGCGTAATTGGAAAGAGTAGCGATGCGTAATGCGTTGGGCCTGATGCTGGCCAGTGTAGTTGCAGCGGTCGTGATTGCCGCCGGCGGTTGGTTTTATTATTCCTCGCGCGCCGATCAGGCCGCTCCCAAGACAATTGCAGCCCGTGCCGCCGATCAACTGCCGGCACCGGCAAAGCTCGCCGCCAGGGATGACGTCGAGACCACTGCAGCGATCGCCGGCAAGCCGGCGTTACCCGCTCCGGCGCCAGCCCCGGCCATGCCGGTGCAGCAGAAATCGACCTGCGCAAATCCGAATGCACTGGGCGTGTCCCGCGTGGTCGAGATCGACACCACCGGCGGTCCGGGCTTCGGCTTCGAAACCTTCAAGCAGTTCGACTTCCTCACCGACAAGGAGGTCGTGCTGACCTTCGACGACAGTCCCTGGCCGGTCAACACGCCCGCGGTGCTGAAGGCGCTTGCGGATGAATGCACCAAGGGCCTGTTCTTCTCGGTCGGCAAGCACGCGACCTACCATCCGGAAATCCTGCGCCAGGTGCTGGCCCAGGGCCACACGGTCGGCACACACACCTGGTCGCACCTCAATCTCAACAGCAAGAAGTTGACGGAGCAGCAGGCCAAGGACGAGATCGAGAAGGGGTTCAGCGCGGTGAAGCTCGCGCTCGGCACCAACCCTGCGCCGTTCTTCCGCTTCCCGCAGCTTCAGCATAATCCTGCAATGGTGAGCTATCTCGGCACCCGCAACGTCGCGATGTGGTCGACAGATCTCGATTCTTTTGACTTCAGGAAGGGCGCTACCCCCGAGAAGATCGTCGAGACGGTGATGACCAAGCTCGACAAGCTTGGCAAGGGCATCGTCCTGATGCACGACTTTCAGAAGCACACCGGCGAGGCACTGCCGACGCTGCTCGCGCGGCTCAAGGCCGGCGGCTACAAAATCGTGCAGATCAAGGCGAAGACGACCTTCCAGACGCTGCCGGAATATGACGAGGCGCTGCTGAAGGACCTGAAGGTGCCGACCTCGAGCGCGCGTCCGATCGGAAACGTGGTGCAGACGGTTTCGCAGTAACGCGTCAGTCCGATCCAAAACTCTTGCGTCATGGCCGGGGCTTGTCCCGGCCATATGCTTTTGGGACCAAAGACACCTTACCAATAGATGCCGTGGCGATGCAGCTCGCCGATGATGCGACCTTCGGTCCAGCTGCGCTTGTGCTTCGGCTTGTCCGCCTTCGCGGCGGGTTGGATCGCCGCGGGTGCTGACGTCGCCATCGTCGTGGTCGGCGCGGTCGCAGCAGGGGCCGTGAGCGAAATCGCGGGCGGGCGATCGAGATATTTCGGAGCTTCGGCGGCTGGCGCTGCTTCGCTCACCTGCGTCGGCGCGCTCGTTGTCGCCGTCGTTTGCGGAGCCGAAGCCTGTTCGTTGGTCGAGGCCAGTGACAAGCCGCGCGGGCCGCCGGCCTGGGCAGATGCGGAGGCCAGCACCATGGCGGCGGCTACCAGAATGATCTTGCGCATATGAATTCTCCCCGTGTTTGGCGTGAGCTGGACACTATGGGAGCCGATCGCGAGGTTATGTGATCACGATCACTCATGCTGGCCGGCCAGAAACTCGGCATCAAGGAGGTCGACGACGGCATTTGGCTCGCCAGCTTCATGCACTATGATTTGGGATATTTCGACCTGGAGCAGAAAACCCTGCAACCCCTCGACAACCCGTTCGGCACGAGGTTGTCACCCATGTCTTAGGTACGACCTGTTACCGATGTCTCCGGACTGGACACTGAGGCGCTGGTGCCGCAAGAGGGATTCGAACCCCCGACCCCGTCATTACGAATGACGTGCTCTACCAACTGAGCTATTGCGGCGAACCCCGCCGGAACACGGCAATGCCGGTCCCGATACGCGCGATCGTGATATCGGGCATGGCCCGAATTGGCAAGGTGGAGCCGGCTTCGAAATGCCGCTCACCCGCCCCAGCGGGACCAGAATCCGCGCCAGCCGCCGGCCTGGACCTTGGCCGTGCCGATTTGTTCCGTAAATTCATCGCTCGGACCCTCGTCGTCGATCCCGGGATCATCCGGGGCGCGGATGATCGGGATGACGGCGGGAATAGGCGCTGGTGTCGGCTTGCCGAGGTCGGCGCGGGTCCGGAACACCGGCGTTGCTGCCGCCGGGGATGATTCGGCGATCTCGGGATCCGGCTTAACCGGCTCGGCGGGCGCGACGACCGGCTCTTCGTTGGCGGCCTCTTTGACTTCGGGGGGCGAATTGTCCTGTGCGGCAGGCAACGGATCCGGCGCCGTTACCGGCGGTTCCGCCGGGCTTTCGCTCGGGGCCGCCGTCACCCGCTTCGGCGGCGGGGCCGCCAGCATGGCTTCCTCGAAGGCCGAGGATTCGATCGTGTCGCCCTTGCCGGAAGGAAGACTCGCGACCGGCGTTTGCCACTGGAACGCGTCAAGGCGGCCGGTGACCGGGGAAACCGGACGCCAGCGCTCGCTGACATAGCCGTCCGCGGTCCAGGCCGGATCGTGGCGGGCGCGCACCGCGCGCAAGGTCCAGGCGCGGGCACGGCCGCCGTCACCGTGCTCGGTGCGCTCGATCTCGGCCATCAGCAGCGCCACGCGCTGGGTCGGATCGTTGATGTAAGGCGCCAGCACCTCGCGCGCACGGGCAAACTCGGACGCATCGATCGCGGCGCGCGCGATCGCGAGCTGGCCCTCGGCATAACCAGCCTTATCGACAGGAATCTTGGCGGCAAGCGTCTCGACCCGCTGCAGGCGCTGCCGTGCGGAATCGCCGAGCTTCACATGCGCATAGGCATCCGCGAGGTCGGGATGCGGATTGGCGAGCCAGGCGGCTTCCACCAGCTTCATGGCGCGGCGCACCTGATGCGCCTCGCTCTCGAATTTTGCGGCAAGCACTGCGGCCGGCACCAGGGTCGGCGCGAGCTTGATCGCCTCCATCACGCTCCCGCGCGCGACATCGCGGTCCATCGTCTCCAATTCCAGCGCGCGTGCGGCGAGCAGCACGCCGCGCTGGCGGCGATAGGCCTGCTTGTCGATCAGGCCCGCGGACAGATTCGAATCGAGGATCGCGAGCGCGCCGCTCCAGTCACCGCGCGCGCAGCGGAAGCCGAGCACCGCATGCGAGGCCCAGGTCGAGGACGGCGACAGCTTGATCGCTTCCTCGGCGATCATCACCGCGCCGACCGCATCGTCGGCGCGCTGCGCCTCGATGAACAGGCCGCGCAAGCCGAGCAGGCGCGTGTCCTCGCGCTCGGCCATGGCACGGAAGACGCGCTGGGCTTCGTCGCGATTGCCTTCGAGCTGCGCGGATTGCGCATGCAAGAGAAGTGCGAGCGGGTCGTTCGCGGCCAGCCGCCGCGCGGTGTCGGCGTGGCGACGAGCAAGCGCGGTGTCGCCATGGCCGATCGCGAGCAGGCCGTGGGTGATGGCGTGACGGCCGCGGGCGTGACGCTTCTCGTGACGACGGCGGCGCAGATGCCCCGGCGCGCGCCAGATCATCGTCAGGAGACTCCAGACCAGCACGACTGCCGCGGCAAAGAGGCCGAGCAAGAACACGAACCTGGGCAACGTCGTTGTGGCGCGGAACGCGCCTGCGGTCAGGACGAGATCGCCGGGCTGGTCGGCGACCCAGGCCGCGCCGGCCGCCGCCAGCGCGATCAGGACAAGGAAGAGGACGATGCGAAGCATGACGATCCCTATACGCGCGGATTATTGCGCGAATCTTTATTGACCGGGCTTGACGAGATCCGCCATGGCATCGTCGGCGAATTTGCGGGACGCCGCGAGCGCGGCGTCGCGGGCATCGGCCTTGTCGAGCCAGGCCTGCGCCGGTGCGCGGTCGGCCTCCGGCAGCGTCTTCACCTCGCGCCGAGCTTCCACGAAATCGTTGCGAAGCGCTGCGGCCGTCACCCTCGAGACGATAGCGCCGCGATCGCTGCCGATCCCGTCGGTACGTTCGATGCGAACGAGTTTTGACGCCCCCGCCTGAAGGCGCTCGACGATGCCTGCGCTGCTGGCCGGGGTTTCCGGCGGCGGCGACAGTTTTGGCACGATGTTGAGGAGCTCGCGGCTCAGCGCGACCGGCGTCGGAATACCGGACGATGCAAAGGTGTCGAGCGGCTTCAGCATATCGGGCTTTGCCGCAAGCGACCGCGCCGCGGCGAGCTGCGATTCGTAAGCGTCGCCATGGCGAACGGCGACGTCGAGCAGGGCCGCCGCCACCACATGGCGCAGCGGCTTGTCGTCCATCGTCCTCGCATCGGCAATCTTCTCGCCCTGCTGCGCGAGTTCGGCACGTTCGGTCTTGGTGGCACGCTCGAGCTGCGCGAGGCGGTCGTTGAGAGCGGCAAGATCGGGCGCGACAGCGGGCGGCGCCGATTTCGCGTCGTTCAGGGCGCCCGCGGTCTTGTCAGACTGCGCGCGCAGATTGGCGATGTCGCTGCGCAGGCCGGTTGCGGATTTCTCCAGCGCATCGATCCGCGCCAGCATGGCCGGATCGGCGGCAGGCTTGCCCGCCTTGGCTTCGACCGCGGCAACGCGCCCGCTCAGCGCATCGACCGTTGCGCCCGTCACTTGCGGAGCGGCCGGCGGTGCCTGCACCGCAGGCCAGCCCAGCATCCAGCCGACGGCGATCACAATTGCGGCTGCGACCGCGCCCGAGAACGGAGCGATAATCCAAGGTGAAATCGATGGCGATACGGACGCGGACGCAACGGAAGACCGCTCCTCGGCAGGTTCGGGCTGCGGCTCGGCATTAGCTTCGTCGAACTTGGCGGCTTCGGACTTGGCCTCTTCGGACTTGGCCTCTTCGGGCTTGACCTCTTCAGACTTGGCCTGCTCCTGCGCGGCCTGTTCGGTCGCCGCAGCCTGCGGCTGGCCCGCCACCTCCTGCGGCTGGGTGGAGACTTCGGTTGCCTCGAGGTCGATGGTGGGCGGGGTGCGCTTGGCACGGCTGGACTCGGGAGCCAATCCTGCGTCTTCAGGCTTGTCGTCGGCCATCGTGACGGTTCCTCACACTTACATGCCCTAAACGAATCCGATTGCGTGGGATTCGGCCCGACCTCTTACGCCAAACGGGTGCGCAAAGCACGCTCCAAGGAGTCAAATAAGGCATTTTCGTCCGGCGTCGCGGCCACCAGAACCTGCGAGGCACCGGCCTCGCGCAATATGCCTGCGACCGTCTCGGACAGGCAGCATTGCGGGATCGCCAGAGCCGAGATTTCGACACCTTCACCCCGCGCGGCCTCCAGGAAAGCCCGCGCGCTGCGCCGGGAGTAATGCAGCACCGCCTCGATCCCATGGGCGGCAAAGCCCTCACAGACATCGCGCGGCAACAGCTTGACCGGGACCATGCGATAGGTCGTCTGCGTGACGATGCTAAATCCTTCGGCGCCCAGATCATCGCTGAGGTCGCGCGACAGATCCGCGCCCGCGAGATAAAGCAGCGTGCTCTTTTTCTTCAGCCGCTTGTTGCGCGCGCTCTCCATCACCTTGTCGCGCAAAGCCGCGGCATCGCCGCCGGCGACCACCACCTCGGCAAAGCCTGCATCGCGCGCCGCGGCAGCGGTGTGCTCGCCGACCGCAAACAGCGGCAGCGGCAGGAGGCCAAGGTCCGGCAATTGCGGTGCGACGGCACGGATCGCATTGGCCGACGTGACGATGACGGCGCTGTAGCCCGTCTCACTCTCGTCATGGAAGACGACCGGCTCGAACTTGAGCACCGGGGCAAGCAGCACCACATGACCCCGCGCGCGCAGATTTTCCGCTGTCGCCACATTGTCGGGATGCGGCCGTGTGACAAGAATGGACATCGCTTGGTTCCGGGCACGTGGCGGTGACGTATTCACGAGGAGAGCTGCGCGTGGCGATTGCGCAAGCCGACCCCGGAATGCTACCGGACGTACCAGAACTCTGCTTTGCGGATGAGCGCAAGGGGTGAGAAGGGCGCAGATTGGATACCAATTCGCCAATGCTGGTACTGGGCATAGAAACCACCTGCGACGAGACCGCCGCGGCCGTGATCGAGCGCACGCCTGACGGCAGCGGCAAGATCCTGTCCAATATCGTGCGGTCGCAGGTCGAGGAGCATGCCCGTTTCGGCGGCGTCGTGCCGGAGATCGCCGCACGCGCCCATGTCGACCTGCTCGACGGCATCATCGACCGCGCCATGCACGAGGCCGGCATCGACTTCGCCCAGCTCAACGGTGTCGCGGCCGCCGCGGGCCCCGGATTGATCGGCGGCGTCATCGTCGGTCTCACCACCGCGAAGGCGATCGCGATGGTCCACGCCACGCCGCTGGTGGCGGTGAACCACCTCGAAGCGCATGCGCTGACGCCGCGCCTCACCGATGCACTCGAATTTCCCTATTGCCTGTTTCTCGCCTCGGGCGGCCATACCCAGATCGTTGCGGTCACCGGCGTCGGCGAGTATGTGCGGCTCGGCACCACCGTGGATGACGCGATCGGCGAGGCCTTCGACAAGGTCGCGAAGATGCTGGGCCTGCCCTATCCGGGCGGCCCGCAGGTCGAACGCGCGGCAACAAGCGGCGATCCGGGGCGATTTGCGTTTCCGCGGCCGATGCAAGGACGCCCCGACGCCAATTTCTCGTTGTCGGGATTGAAGACGGCGGTGCGCAACGAAGCGAGCCGGCTAACTGAGATCACGCCGCAGGACGTCAGCGATCTCTGCGCGAGTTTTCAGGCTGCCGTGCTCGACTCCACCGCGGACCGGTTGAGCGTCGGTCTCAAACTTTTCCGCGAGCAGTTCGGCGCGCCGCGTGCGCTGGTGGCGGCCGGCGGTGTCGCCGCCAACCAGGCTATCCGCGGCGCCCTGCATGACGTTGCGAGGAAAGCCGGAACGCAACTGATCATGCCACCGCCCGCACTCTGCACCGACAACGGCGCGATGATCGCCTGGGCCGGCGCCGAACGTCTCGCGCTCGGCATGACCGACACTATGGAAGCGCAGCCCCGCGCGCGCTGGTCGCTCGATGCGAACGCGACGGCACCGGCCGGGTACGGCAAAACGCGGGCGGGATACTAAGCAATGACAGCGTTCCGATCCGTCGCGGTGATCGGTGCAGGCGCCTGGGGCACGGCGCTCGCGACTGTGGCTGCGCGAGCCGGACGAAACGTGACGCTCTGGGCTCGCAATGCCGAGCACGCAATACGAATCGCATCGAGCCGCGACAATCCGCGGCTGCCCGGCGTACGGATCGCGCCGGAGATCATCGTCACGAGCGATCTCACCATGGCGGCGCGCGCGGACATGCTGCTGATCGCGACGCCGGCGCAGCATCTGCGCGGCGCGGTCAACATGCTGGCTTCGCACCTCGCAAAGCCGGTGCCGATCGTCGCCTGCGCCAAGGGCATCGAGCACGGCACGCACAAATTCATGACCGACGTGATCGCGGAGGCCGCGCCTCACGCGCAGCCGGCGATCCTGTCGGGCCCAAGCTTTGCCGACGACGTCGCGCGCGGCCTGCCGACTGCGGTAACGCTGGCGGCGGTGGAAGAAGCGCTGGCCAGCCACCTCGTGCAGGCGCTGGGCTCGGCGACCTTCCGGCCCTATCACACGACGGATGTCCGCGGCGTCGAGATCGGCGGCGCGGCCAAGAACGTGCTGGCGATTGCCGCCGGCATCGTGGTCGGCCGCAAGCTCGGCGCCTCCGCACTCGCCGCACTGACCACGCGCGGCTTCAGCGAGTTGGCGCGGCTCGGCCGCGCCTGTGGCGCGCGCACGGAAACGCTCTCCGGCCTCTCCGGTCTCGGCGACCTGCTCCTGAGCTGTTCGACCGCGCAATCGCGCAATTTCGCGCTCGGGATAGCGCTCGGTCGCGGAGAGGCGGCGCCGGCGGGCAAGCTTGCGGAAGGTGCATTCACTGCGCCCGTGCTGGTCGAGCTCGCGGCCGCGCGGCACGTCGACATGCCGGTCTCCCAGGCAGTGGCTGCCATCCTGGATGGCCGGTTGACGATTGACGCCGCGATCGAAGGGCTGCTGACAAGGCCGTTCAAGGCTGAGGAATGACGGCGGCCTCTACCGCGTCGCAGGTTGCACTTAACGGCCTGCGCGCGCTGGTTTAGCCTAGCGGCGAACCGCAGGGATCCCGGTCCAACAACAATGAGGTGAGTTTGCGATGAACTACTGGCTGGTGAAATCCGAACCGTCGGTGTGGTCCTGGGACCAGCAGGTGGCGAAGGGCGCCAAGGGCGAAGCCTGGACCGGCGTGCGCAATTACACCGCGCGCATAAACCTCGTGAACATGAAGAAGGGCGACAAGGCGTTCTTCTATCATTCCAACGAGGGCAAGGAGATCGTCGGCATCGCGGAGATCATCAAGGAAGCCTATCCCGATCCGACCGACAAGACCGCAAAATTCGTCTGCGTCGACATCAAGGCCGACAAACCCTTGAAGACGCCGGTAACGATGGCCACGATCAAAGCCGAGAAGAAACTCGCCGACATGGCCCTGGTGAAGTATTCGCGCCTCTCGGTGCAGCCGGTGACGGCCGAGGAATGGAAGCTCGTCTGCAAGATGGGTGGGATGTAGTTGCTGCAATTGCAGGTGTGTAGTCCGATCCGGGATTAGCTTTGCTCCATCAGCGCTACGATATCCGAGCTTGCGTCTCCGGCAACGCAAACACCTCACATGGCGCAGCTATGCCGCGTAGCGAATGCGATCCAAGCGCGATCAGAGGCATGTCCGTCTCGACGGCGAGCGCGCCCGACACCAGCACGGTTCTGCCGAGCGGCTTGCACAATCCTTCGAGCCGGCTGGCGAGATTGACGGCGGGACCGATCGCCGTGAAATCGAGCCGATTGGCGGCGCCGATATTGCCCCACAGCATCCCGCCGAGATGCAGCGCCGCGCCGAACGCGAGCGGCGGCAGACCTTGGGCGCGGCGTTCCGCGTTGAGATACGTCATCCCGGCTTCGGCTGCGCTCGCGGCGCGCAGAGCCGCATCGCAGGCGTGGCGCGGGGACGCCTCGACCACCGGAAAGATCGCAAGCACACCGTCGCCGATGAATTTCAGCACCTCGCCGCCGAAGGCGTGAACCGCGCCGGCAATGCGATCGAACCAGGCATCGAGCGCCGCGATGACATCGGCAGGCGGCGTGGTTTCCGACAGGAGCGTGAAGTTGCGCAGATCGGCATAGAGCAGCGCGGCCTGTATGGTCTCGCCGAGATCGCGCCGCAGGGGTGCCGCCAGTACCCGCTCCGCACTGCGCTTGCCGAGATAAGCATCCAACGTCGCGCGCAACGTTGCACGCGCGGCAAGCACCGCAAGGGGCGTCGCAGCAAAGCGCGCAGCCTGGCGCAATTGCTCGATCTCGTCCGCGGTGAACGGACGCGGCCCGATCCAGCCGAGCAAAGGCCCATCGGGCGGTCCAACCGCGTCTTCGTGCACCTCACCGTCCGCGATGTCGCGCAGCCAGCGGCGGCCGGCGTCGTTGGGCGTGTCGGGCGCGAGGCCGCTTGGTGCGAAGCCAAGCGCTTCGATCACCCGGCCGCTCTCCGCGCGCCACAACCAGGTCCGCTTCGCGATCAGCGGATGTGGCACCTCCAGCGTCAGGCTGCCTGCCGCAAGCGGCACGCCGTCGGCGACCAGATGTGCGCCGAGTTCCGTGAGCAGGCGGTCCGCCCCGGCGCTATCGGCGGCGGCATCGACAAGCCAGGCGAGCGTCGGCGAGAGGTGCATGGTCCGATCATGACGAAGGCAGGCCGTCTTTGTCACGGGCAATCCTTGACGGGCCGCGCGAGCGCCGCCATGTCCCAGTGTCAGCCCAGGGATGATCGCCGATGACCGAACCTTTCATAGTGCGACGCGAGACCCAGATCGCAGCCCCACGCGCCACCGTTTTCGCTTACCTGACCGACCCCGAGAAGATTTTGAGCTGGATGGGCTCCGACGCGACCACTGAGCCGCATCCCGGCGGGCTGTATCTGCTCAAAGGCATCGGCCCGCGCGGCAGCGTCGCCCGCGGCGCGTTCCGCGAAGTCGTGCCGGTGCATCGTCTCGCCTACACTTTTGGATGGGAGAGCGGCCAGGAAGTGCCGCCCGGCTCGAGCCTGATCGAGATCGACTTGATCGAACGCGACGGCGGCACGCTGCTGCGCATGACCCATAGCGGACTGCCGACCGAGGAACAGGCTGCCGCCCACGCGACGGGATGGACGCATTATCTGGAACGGCTCACGACCGCGGCCGCAGGCGGCGATCCCGGTCCCGACAGGGGCGTTTCCAACAACGCGTAGCGACGGGAGAAGGTCAGACCGCCGCGGTCGCCACCACCTGCTGCAAGAGTTGCTCGCGCCTGGCCTGCGAACGCTGGCCCTTCATGGTCGCGGCGAAGCGCTCGAGGATGCCGTCCTCGAACGCGGTGACGATGGTGTCGTGCACATAGCTCTTGCGGCAGATCGCCGGCGTATTGGAGAGCTGGTCGGCGGCGGCGCGGATCGCTTCCAGCACCTGCTTCTTGCGGCCGTGCTGGCTGGTCGCCGGCGTAATCCGCGACAGCGATTCCACGACGACGGCGGATGCCATCAGCGTACGAAAATCCTTCAGCGAGATCTTGATGCCGGCGATCTCGCGCAGGAACGCGTTCACCTGCGTGGTGTTCACCGCGCGCACGACGCCGTAGGCATCGCGATACTGGAACATGCGCTTGCCGGGCACGTCCTGCAAAATGCCGATGGCACGCACCAGCTTGGAAGCATCACACTCTTTCCGCACCGCCTTGCCGCCCTTGGCCTTGAAGGTCAGCACGAAGCAATCGTCTTCCAGCGTGACGTTGGACTTCAGCAGCGTGGTGGCGCCGCGGGTGCCGTTGAGGCGGGCGTAGGATTCGTTGCCGGGGCGGATCGCGGTGCGCGCAATCAATTCGATGACGGCCGAGAGCGCGAACTCGCGCGTCGGTTCCTCGCCCGACAGGAACGCCGAAACCTTGCGCCGGATCTTTGGCAGCGCGCCGACGAGTTTCTCCAGCCGATGCGCCTTGCGTTGCTCGCGGACCTTCTCCCAATCGGCGTGATAGCGATATTGCAGCCGGCCCGCGGCATCGCGTCCCACCGCCTGGAGATGCGAGCTCGGATCGGCCGAGTAGCGCACCTCGCGATAGGCCGGCGGCACCGCCATGGAATGCAGCCGGCGGATGGTGCGGGCATCGCGGATATGCGCGCCATTGGGACGGACGAAGGAATAGCCCTTGCCGCGCTTGATGCGCCGGATCTTCAGCTCGTTCTGGTCGCCGAGCCGCAGGCCCAGTTCCTTGGCGAGCGCCTCGACCGTTGCAGCAGGCGCCGTGTCGAACGCTTTTTTCGGGCTAAGACGGGCGGAACCTGCCGGTTTCGGCCATTGTCCGAGTGCTTTGGCCAGCGCAACGGCTGCAGGATCGGCTGAAGCGGGCCGTATCGTCCCGAAATTCTGCTGATCCATCATAGTCTTAAGCCTTAGCCCTGTTTGTTATCGGTCAATGCCGCTGTTCTGATCTTTGTTCCAAGGGTTTCGTTGGACCCGGGTTAGCCACTTAGGGTGTTCCGAACAGCATTGCGAGTCCCGAATCAGTGAGGTGCGGTTTCTAAATACCTCTGGCGAATGCATGGGGCTCTGCGGCGGCCTGTTCCGAGGGTTTTGGGCAAAGGCCCGAAAGCGGCCCCGGCCTGTTCCAGATCTGCGACAGTCCGGCCCGGTGGCCTTGATCCTTCTCAGGGCCGGGCGCTCGCCGAAGGTCCAGCTTGTGCACCTTGTCGGGTCCGGTTAGCCCGACGCATAATCAGTTCAACGATCAAGCCGGCTCGCCAGTGGCCCGTGCTCGGCTTGCCGTATGTGGAGGGAGCGAAACATGTCCGAGAAGATCTACGACGTCCCCGCGGAATGGGCGAAGCGCGCCTGGATCGACCAGGCCAAGTACAAGGACATGTACGCCCGCTCGATCTCGGACCCGAACGCCTTCTGGGCCGAGCAGGCCAAGCGCGTCGACTGGATGCACGCGCCGACGAAGATCGAGAACGTCTCCTTCGCGCCCGGCAACATCTCGATCAAATGGTTCGAGGACGGCGTCCTCAACGTCGCCCATAACTGCATCGACCGGCATCTCCACACCCGCGCCAACCAGACCGCGATCATCTGGGAAGGCGACGATCCCTCGCAGTCCAAGCACATCACCTACAAGGAGCTGCACGACGAGGTCTGCCGGATGGCCAACATCCTGCGCACCCGCAACGTCATGAAGGGCGATCGCGTCACCATCTACCTGCCGATGATTCCGGAAGCGGCCTACGCGATGCTGGCCTGCGCGCGGATCGGCGCGGTTCACTCCGTGGTGTTCGCCGGCTTCTCGCCCGACAGCCTCGCCCAGCGCATCAACGACTGCCAGTCCAAGGTGATCATCACCGCGGACGAAGGCCTGCGCGGCGGCAAGAGGGTGCCGCTGAAGGCCAATGTGGACGCGGCGCTCGCCAAGGCAGACGGCGTCGACTGGGTCGTCGTGGTCAAGCGCACCGGCGGCAAGGTCGACATGAACCCGACGCGCGACCTCTGGTATCACGAGGCTGCCGCGATGGTGACGACGGAATGCCGGGTCGAGCACATGCACGCCGAAGATCCGCTGTTCATCCTCTATACGTCGGGCTCGACCGGCCAGCCGAAGGGCGTGCTGCACACCTCCGCCGGCTATCTCCTGTTCGCCGCGATGACGCATCAATACGTCTTCGACTATCACGACGGCGACATCTACTGGTGCACCGCCGACGTCGGCTGGGTGACCGGCCACAGCTACATTCTGTACGGACCGCTCGCCAACGGTGCGACCACGCTGATGTTCGAAGGCGTGCCGAATTACCCGGATAATTCGCGATTCTGGAACGTCATCGACAAGCACAAGGTCAACATCTTCTACACCGCCCCGACCGCGATCCGCGCGCTGATGCAGTTCGGCGACGAGCCGGTGACCAAGACCTCGCGCGCCAGCTTGCGCCTGCTGGGCTCGGTCGGTGAGCCAATCAATCCGGAAGCCTGGGAGTGGTATCACCGCGTCGTCGGTGACGACCGCTGCCCGATCGTCGACACCTGGTGGCAGACCGAGACCGGCGGCATTTTGATCACACCGCTGCCGGGCGCGACCAAGCTGAAGCCGGGCTCGGCGACGCAGCCGTTCTTCGGCGTGGTGCCTGAGATCGTCGACGCCGACGGCAAGGTGCTGGACGGCGAGACATCAGGCAATCTGTGCCTGGCGCGATCATGGCCGGGTCAGATGCGCACGGTCTATGGCGACCACGCCCGCTTCGAGCAGACCTATTTCTCGACCTACAAGGGCAAATACTTCACCGGCGACGGCTGCAGACGCGATGCTGACGGTTATTACTGGATCACCGGCCGTGTCGATGACGTCATCAACGTCTCCGGCCATCGCATGGGCACGGCCGAAGTCGAGAGCGCGCTGGTCGCGCATGAGAAGGTGTCGGAGGCCGCCGTCGTCGGCTTCCCGCACGACATCAAGGGCCAGGGCATCTACGCCTATGTGACCCTGATGGCCGGTGTCGAGCCGACCGAGGATTTGCGCAAGGAGCTTGTCACCTGGGTGCGCAAGGAGATCGGCCCGATCGCCTCGCCCGACCAGATCCAGTTCGCGCCCGGCCTGCCCAAGACCCGCTCCGGCAAGATCATGCGCCGCATCCTGCGCAAGATCGCCGAGGACGAACCCGGCAGCCTCGGCGACACCTCGACCTTGGCCGATCCCGCGGTGGTCGACGATCTCGTCAAGAACCGGCAGAACAAGAAGTCGGTCTGAGCCAGGGTCTCTCGTGCCCCGGACACAGCGCAGCCCTGGCGATGCGAAGCATCGTCCAGTCAGCGGTGCGCTGCAGAGCCGGGGTCCATCTATCCTTGCACAAATCTGGGTCCCGGCTCTGCGTCGCGTCACTTGCGTGCCGCGCCGCGTCCGGGAAACAAAACCAACGGCATTCCACCGCGCTCCCCACGCCCCCCAAACAACAGCCGTTCACACGCTCACGCATTCGTCAGGGCGCGTGCCCGCGCGCCCGCATCTTTCCCGCTGAGTGTTGTTTCCAGGTCATTTACTTTGTTTCGAACATTTCCTTTGTTCCCCCTGCTGGCTGGCCCTTGGCGGCCGTGCGTGGAAACCATCCGGTTAACAGGCGCGGTTAAGAATGCCCCTAACGAGGACTTGGCGGGTCGGCGATTGCCGGTTGTGCGTCATTTTGGACGATTGGTTCGGGTCAAGGGGAAAATCGATGTCGATCAGGATTGCAGTGGCGCTGGCTGCCACCATCGGAGCGGTGGTCGTGATGTCGACCGCGGCGCAGGCCCGGCCGGAAATGGTGGGGACGCACCTGGCCGACTATTCGCCGGGCACCATCGTGGTCAAAACCAACGAGCGTCGGCTCTATCTCGTCCTCGATAACGGCCACGCCGTGCGCTATCCGGTGGGCGTCGGCAAGTCCGGCAAGCAGTGGGCCGGCACCACCCGCATCGACGGCAAGTACCGCAATCCGGCCTGGTCGCCGCCTGCCGAGGTGAAGCGCGACAAGCCGAGCATCCCTGACGTCATTCCGGGCGGCTCGCCGCGCAATCCGATGGGCGTCGCGGCGATGACGCTGTCCGGCGGGGAATACGCGATCCACGGCACCAACGTGCCGGGCTCGGTCGGCGGCTTCGTCTCCTATGGCTGCATCCGCATGCTCAACGACGACATCACCGATCTCTACAGCCGCGTCTCGGTCGGCACCACGGTGGTCGTGACGCGCTGATCCCCGGGACGAGATCCCGACAACAAGAGCCGCGTCCGTTGACGCGGCTTTCTTGTTACCAGAAGCGCCAACCGTGCGCGCACCAGCCGTCGCGATGGCCGCCATTGTAGCTCCGTGCGTAACCGCCGGCGAGCAACACCGCCGAAACGTTGGCGGTTCGCCTGGTCGCGACGTCGGCGAGAACCCGACCATATTTGTCAGGGCCAAGATTGGTGATCGTCACGCCGCCCTGGCCGAGCAGATCGCGCAATGCGCGGGCCGCGGCTTCGGCCTTGTCCAGTTCCTCCTGGCAGGATGCTTTCATCTCGGGTGCGTCGATGCCGCGCAAGCGAACGCGCACGACGAGATCGCGGCCGTCGCGCTGACGAAAACGCGCGAGAAAGGTGTCACCGTCAATGGTGCGAACGACGTCGACCGACTCGCGACGATCGGGATGGCCGCCCTGCTGGAGCACGATCTCGGCGTCCCGCGTGCCGCCGCCATCCGGGTGCGGGACCGTCCAGTTCGTCCCGTGCCTGAAGATGAGCACAGCCGCCAGCGCGACGCCGACCACGAACATCCACGGCAACAATCCGGAGAAACGACGGCCGAACGGCGAGCCGCGGAATGAGGGTCGATACTGATGGCTGGGATCGAAGCGCGGCATTCGCGCACGCTAGGGCTGAGTCGGCTGCACCGGCAAGTGTGCGTGAAACGCGCCTCAAAAGTCCGAGGCGATGCCTTTTCGTTCCCAATCACCGTACCGGGTGGGCTCGGGTCCCTTTGGTCCCTGCACCTCTTTCGGCGCAGCTTCGGCATGCGCCACCGCCGCAGCCTGCCGGCGCGCTTCGGCTTCGGCCAGCGCTCGCTGGGCCGCCGGCGATAGCGGCTTGCGGTCGGAAACGTGAGGCCGGTCACTCATCGTCGAATTTCTAGCGCAGGACGATCCGCGGCGCGACGCCCAATAACGCATTCCTGAAATTGCTCCGAAAGGGTCGAAAAACCCGGAAGCGATTCTTACATTTGGCATATTCGCGTGTCAGAGATCGCGTCCTCAAGGCATGCGCCCATTGCGGCGGAACTGCCGCTTGCTGAGAACCTTGCTTCCGCATGCCATCTCAACGTTTTGCCCCTCCATCCGAAGTGCCTGGTCTTGCCGCGCGGCGGATTGCTGCCGACATCGTCGACGGCGTGCTGCAGAAGCACCGCACACTTGACGAGCAGCTCGACGGCAGCGGCGCCCATCCCGGACTGAAGACGCTTCCCGACCGCGATCGCGCGCTGATGCGGCGCCTGGTCGCCACCGTGCTGCGCCGGCTCGGCACGCTCGGCCACGTGATGTCCCGCCTGCTCGACAAGGGCATCCCCTCCGATGCGCCGCGCGCGCAGAGCGCGCTGCTGATCGGCGCCGCCCAGATCCTCTGGATGGACGTGCCCGATCACGCCGCCGTCGATCTCTCCGTTCGCCTCGTGCAGTCCGACCGCCGGGCCGCCCGCTATGCCGGCCTCGTCAACGCCGTGCTGCGCCGTTGCGCCCGCGAGGGCAAGGCGCTGGTGGAAGAGGTTGCCGCGCAGTCGCTGGATTTGCCGCCCTGGATGCTCGCGCGCTGGAGCGCGCATTACGGCGAGACAGTCGCAAGGGACATGGCGCTCGCGCTCAGCCACGATCCTTCGCTGGATCTGACCGTGAAGTCGGACGCCGCGCAATGGGCGAGCCGGCTACATGGCGAGGTGCTGCCGACTGGATCGGTGCGTACGGTGCTGCACGGCGCGGTGACCATGCTTCCCGGCTTCGCCGAAGGACAATGGTGGGTGCAGGACGCCGCCGCCGCGCTGCCGGCCCGGCTGTTCGGCGACATCGCCGGCAAATCCATCGCCGATCTCTGCGCCGCTCCCGGCGGCAAGACCGCGCAGCTGGCGCAGGCCGGCGCGCATGTCACGGCCATCGACCGCTCGCCCGCCCGGGTGGCGCGGCTGCGCGAGAATCTGACGCGGTTGTCGCTCCAGGCCGAGACCGTCGTCGCCGACGCCGTGGAATGGGCGGGTCCGGCCGATGGCTTCGACGGCATCCTGATCGATGCGCCCTGCACCTCGACCGGCACGATCCGACGCCATCCCGATGTGTCCTGGCTCCGGCAGGAATCCGACATCCCCGCGATGACCACACTCCAGCAGCGGTTGCTGCAAAAAACGGTCTCGCTGCTCAAGCCCGGCGGAACGCTGGTCTACTGCACCTGCTCGCTGGAACCCGAAGAGGGCGAGCATGCGATCGCCACGCTACTGGCCGCAGAGCCTGCGATTCGCCGCGTCCCGGTCGATGCGTCCGAGGTGTCGGGGCTCAGCGAGATCATCACCGCCGAGGGCGATTTGCGCACCCTGCCCAGCCATCTGCCGAACGCCGATCCCAAGCTCGGCGGGCTCGACGGATTTTTTGCGGCTCGGCTCGTTAAATCCTGATTTTGCAGTGGATTTTGCGACCACGGCGCTGATTCGCATCGTTCAAGGTGGTGTCGGCCGCCCGATTTTGGGATTAAGAAGGATTCGTCGGAATCCTCTCCCCATCAAGGCAAGGCGTGTCGGTCGCTCAACGCAGACGTATCTCGACGCTGGTGATGAACCGCTTCGCGCGGAATGTGCTCGCGCGCGCGAGCGGTGGTTCCGTCGCCCTGTCGCGGGTCTGGCCCGGCCGCTCCGACCGGCTGATCATCGCGCCGCATGACCTGCGCACCGCGGATGCGACCCGCGCCGCCGAGATCTATGCCGGCCGCTTCGTCTTCGCCGGCAAGATCGTCAATTGCCACGGCCGCTCGATCTTCGATCTCGAGCCGCCGTCGGAGGATTGGGAGGTCGCGCTGCTCGGCTTCGGCTGGTTGCGCCATTTGCGCGCCGCCGACACCGCGTTGACACGCGCGAATGCGCGCGCGCTGATAGAGGACTGGATCGCCAACCCCGGCGGCAAGCGCCGTGCCGTCGCGCGACGCGCCGACGTGCTGGCGCGACGCGTGATCTCGCTGCTGTCGCAGGCGCCGCTGGTGCTCAACGACACCGACAACAAATTCTACCGCCGCTATCTGCGCGCGCTGGCGCGCGAGATCCGCTTCCTGCGCTACACCATGGTCAACATCCCCGACGGGGTGCCAAAACTCCAGGTGCTGATCGCGCTGTGCTATGCGGCGCTGTGCCTCGCCAACCAGGCAAGTCACATCCGCAGCGTCTCGAAGAAGCTCTCGGATGAATTGCAGCGGCAGATCCTGCCCGACGGCGGACATATCTCGCGCAACCCGGGTGCGCTGATCGAGCTCTTGATCGACCTGTTGCCGCTGCGGCAGACCTTTGCCGCACGCAACATCGCGCCGCCGCCGGCGCTGCTCAACGCGATCGACCGCATGATGCCGATGCTGCGCTTCTTTCGCCACGGCGACGGCAATTTCGCGCTGTTCAACGGCATGAGTGCGACACCCTCGGACCTGCTCGCGACGCTGCTTGCCTATGACGACACCCACGGCGCGCCGATGGCGAACATGCCGCATACCGGTTTCCAGCGCCTCGATGCCGGACAGACCACCGTGATCATCGACACCGGCCCGCCGCCGCAGGCCGGCGTCAGCCATGACGCCCATGCCGGCTGCCTGTCGTTCGAACTGTCCTCCGGCATCAGCCGCATCGTCACCAATTGCGGCATGCCGACCACGGGCCGCGACAATTGGCGGCCGTTCGCACGCGGCACGGCAGCGCATTCGACGCTGACCTATCACGACACCTCGTCATGCCAGTTCGTGGAGATGTCGGCGATGAAGCGGCTCTTGCATGGCGCGCCCGTCACCAGCGGCCCCGTCGAGGTCGAGAGCTATCGCGAAATCGTGCAGAACGGCACGCTGCTGACGACGTCGCATGATGGCTATCTCGCCAAGTTCGGCGCGATCCACCGCCGCGTGCTGATGATCGCCAATGACGGCGCGCGCATCGACGGTGAGGACACGCTATCGCCGCCGCAGGGCGGACGCTTCAAGGGCGCGGATGCCGATTTCGCGCTGCGCTTCCATCTGCACGCGGCGGTGAAGGCGAGCCGGCTGTCCGATGCCCGCGGCGTCATGCTGGTGCTGCCGAACCGCGACGTCTGGACCTTCGAGGCATTGGACGACAAGGTTGATCTCGAGGACAGCGTGTTCCTGGCCGGCAATGACGGCCCGCGCCGCACCGCGCAGATCGTGATCCGCCAGGATGCGCGGCAGGCGCCCTCGATCCGCTGGAGTTTCGTGCGCTCCACCGCCTCGCCGGCGATCACCAATGCCCGCAGAAACGCGCGGCGGGAGCCGGAACTTCCGCTGTAAACGCCCGCGATCCGGCCCCATCTGATCGTTGTGAAAGCGACCGAAAACTGCTATCGAGCCCTCGCTCGCGCGACTGGCGACCTTGGATGGAGCACCATCGGGAAGCGTGGGACATAGCTGCCGCGCGCCTGGGCATTACTCCTTCAGACAGAGGATCTTGCTCATGACTGACCAGCCCCGCCGCGTCACCCGCGCACTTCTTTCCGTTTCCGACAAGACCGGCCTGATCGACTTCGCAAAGGCGCTTGCCGCGCATGATGTCGAGCTGGTCTCGACCGGCGGCACCTCCAAGGCGATCGCCGCGGCCGGCCTCAAGGTGAAGGACGTCTCCGAGCTGACCGGCTTCCCCGAGATGATGGACGGCCGCGTCAAGACGCTGCATCCGAAGGTGCATGGCGGCCTGCTCGCGATCCGCGACAACAAGGACCATGCGGAAGCGATGAAGGCGCACGGCATCGCACCGATCGATCTCCTGGTCGTCAATCTCTATCCGTTCGAGGCGACCGTCGACAAAGGCGCGGGCTTTGAGGATTGCATCGAGAACATCGATATCGGCGGCCCCGCGATGATCCGCGCCGCCGCGAAGAACCATGACGACGTCGCCGTCGTGGTCGAGGCGGAGGACTACAAGGCCGTGCTCGACGAGCTCGCCGCCAACAAAGGCGCAACCACGCTGAAGCTGCGCCGGCGCCTTGCCGCCAAGGCTTACGCGCGCACGGGCGCGTATGATGCCGCGATCTCGAATTGGTTCGCACGTCAGCTCGAAATCGACGCACCCGATTTCCGCGCCTTCGGCGGAAAGCTGATCCAGTCGCTGCGCTATGGCGAGAACCCGCACCAGACCGCGGCGTTCTATGCGACGCCCGACAAGCGGCCGGGAGTCTCGACCGCGCGGCAGCTCCAGGGCAAGGAGCTCTCCTACAACAACATCAACGACACCGATGCGGCCTATGAATGCATCGGCGAGTTCGACGCCAGGCGCACCGCGGCCTGCGTCATCGTCAAGCATGCCAACCCCTGCGGCGTCGCTGAGGGCTCCGACCTCGTCAGTGCCTATCGCAAGGCGCTGGCCTGCGACTCAACCTCGGCCTTCGGCGGCATCATCGCGATGAACCGCGCACTCGACGCTGATACCGCGCGGGAGATTACAAAGATCTTCACCGAGGTGATCATCGCGCCTGACGCCAGCGAGGAGGCGATCGCCATCATCGGCGCGCGCAAGAACCTTCGCCTTCTGCTCGCCGGCAGCCTGCCCGATCCGCGCGCGCCCGGCCTCACCGCCAAGACGGTGGCGGGCGGCCTTCTCGTGCAGAGCCGCGACAATGCGGTGGTCGACGACATGATTTTCAAGGTCGTGACCAAGCGTGCGCCTGATGATGCGGAGATGCGCGACCTGAAGTTCGCGTTTCGGGTGGCGAAGCACGTCAAGTCCAACACCATCATCTACGCCAAGGATCTCGCCACCGTCGGCATCGGCGCCGGCCAGATGAGCCGCGTGGATTCAGCGCGGATCGCGGCGCGCAAGGCCCAGGATGCGGCGGCCGAGCTGAAGCTCGCCGAGCCGCTCACCAAGGGCTCGGTGGTGGCGTCGGATGCGTTCTTCCCGTTCGCCGACGGCATGCTCGCCTGCATCGAGGCCGGCGCCACCGCCGTGGTGCAGCCCGGCGGCTCCATGCGCGACGACGAAGTGATCAAGGCCGCCGACGAGCACGGCATCGCCATGGTGTTCACGGGGACACGGCACTTCAGGCACTGATTGACTGGCGTGCGGGCTGCAAGAGTTGCGACGACTCCACCGACTTCGTCATTGCGAGCGCAGCGAAGCAATCCAGAATCTTTCCGCAGAGAAAGTCTGGATTGCTTCGTCGCTTCGCTCCTCGCAATGACGGGATGGAATTGCGGTAGTGCGGCTACTCCCGCACCCGCATCAACAGTCCCAGCCCCGCGACGAAGAACACCACCAGCACGGCCATGCCGGCCTTCTGGCTCGCCGTCACCGCGGTGATCACGCCGATCAGGAGCGGGCCGATGAAGGACGTCACTTTCCCCGTCAGTGCGAACAGACCGAAATACTGCGCGATGCGGTCCTTCGGCGCGAGGCGGATCAGGAGCGTGCGTGAGGCGGCTTGCAGCGGACCACCGGCTGCACCGATCAGGCAGCCCAGCACCAGATAAGCGCGTTCGGCCGCAGCGGCGAACAATGCACCGCCAGGCGCGGGCGGTGCGACCTTGATGAAGAAGATCGAATCCTTGTCGACCAGCAGGATCGCCGCCACCGCCAGCAGCAGGACCAGCATGCTGCCGGCGATCACACGCTTCGGCCCGATGCGATCGTCCAGCTTGCCGCCAAGCCATGCGCCAAACGCGCCGGCGATCGCGAGCATGATGCCGAAGGTGCCGATCTGGATCGTGTGCCAGCCGAACGTACCGGCGGCATAAATGCCGCCGAAGGCAAACAGCGACACCAGACCGTCGGTGTAGATCATGTTGGCGAGCAGAAACGCCGCGAGCGATTTCCGCTGCGGCAGTCCCTTGATCGATTGCTTCAGCTCCGACAGGCCTTCGTGCAGCGCCTCGCGCACCGGGCGCTTCGCCGGATAGTCCGGCGTAAACAGGAACATCGGCGTCACGAAAATGATGAACCAAAGTCCGGTCAACGGTCCGGCGGCGCGGTCGCCCTGATGGCTGGCGGGATCGAGCCCGAACAAAGGCGTGAGCCCGAGCAGCGTGCGGCCGGTCTCGGGATTGGCGGCGAGCAAACCGAGCACGATGATCAGGCTGACGATGCCGCCGATATAACCTGTCGCCCAGCCGGTGCCGGAGAGCCGGCCGAGCCGCTCCGGCGGGACCAGGGTTGGCATCATCGCGTTGTTGAAGAGGGTGGCGAATTCCGCGCCGACGCTGGCGAGCGCGACCGCGGTGAGCAGCGGCGGAATGATGGAGGGATCGCCGGGCTTTCCGATCCACAGCGTGCAGGATGCCAGCACCAGCACTGCGCCGAAGCCAGCGATCCATGGCTTCCTGCGGCCCGAAGCATCGGCAATGGCGCCTAGCAGCGGCGACATCAGCGCAATCGCGAGGCCCGCGGCAGCCATCGCAAAGCCCCACAGCGATTGGCCGGTAGCGGGATTCGGCGCAATGGCGGTGGCAAAATAGGGTGCGAACACAAAGGTCGTGATCAACGTGAAATAAGGCTGCGCGGCCCAATCGAAGAAGATCCAGCTGACGACGGCGGCGCGCGGCGGAAAGGTCCGCTCCGCCTTGACGCGCGCATCCGAGGTAATCGTCGTCATCGTCCAGACCTCATCACGAACAGTTTTGCTTCTCTTGGGTCAAACCGTATAGCATTGCGGCGGCGCGTGTGAACTGGCCGAAGGCCGCTGCGGAAATTTGATGATGTCGTCTTTTTCGACACGGCGAGCATTTTTCGCCTTCGTTGCCACTCTGGCGTTCAGCCTTCCAACCGCGACCGCGCAGGATGCGCGGCGAGCTTATGTGCCGCCCGCGCTCGACACGGTGCACGCCGTTCCCGCCGAGCATGGGATGGTGGTGGCGCAGGAGAAAATCTCGGCGCAGGTCGGCGCGGACATCCTGCGGCGCGGCGGCAATGCCGTCGATGCCGCGGTCGCGACCGGCTTTGCCATGGCGGTGACCTATCCGCGCGCCGGCAATATCGGCGGCGGCGGCTTCATGGTGATTCATTCCGCCGAGCGCAACGAAGACATCACCATCGACTATCGAGAGACTGCGCCGGCTGCGACCACGCCGCAGATCTTCCTCGGCGCCGACGGCAAGCCCGATGCGGCGAAGTCGCGGGATTCCGCGCTCGGCGTCGGCGTGCCCGGCACCGTCGCGGGACTTGCGCTGGCCCTGGAAAAATATGGCTCGGGCCAGTTCACGCTGGCGCAATTGCTCGAGCCCGCGATCGCGATCGCCCGCGACGGCTTCGTCGTCAGCGACGACATTGCCGACACACTGCCGGGCTGGCACCGGCGCCTGGCGCGCTGGCCCACGTCAGCCAAAATCTTCTCGCGGCCTGATGGCACGCCACTCGGCGAAGGCGACAGGCTGGTGCAGAGCGATCTCGCCGAAACCCTGTCGGCCGTCGCCGCACAGGGTCCGCGCGGTTTCTATGAAGGTCCGGTCGCGGAAAAACTCGCCAAGGCCGTGAGCGACGCGGGCGGCATCATGACGCCGGCCGATTTGAAATCCTATCAGGCGGTGATCCGCGCACCGGTGCGCGGCACCTATCGCGGCTATGACATCGTGTCGATGCCGTTGCCGTCGTCCGGCGGCGTGGTGCTGGTGGAGACGCTCAACATCCTCGAAGGCTTCCAGCTCGCCGATTTGAAGCAAGGATCTCCGGCCTCGCTGCATCTGCTGATCGAGGCCATGAAGCGCGCCTATGCAGACCGTGCGCGCTACCTGGGCGATCCCGCCTTCGTCAACGCACCGATCGGGACGCTCATCGCCAAGGACTACGCCGCCAAGCTGCGGGCAACCATCTCCGCCGATCGCGCCACGCCGTCGAAGCAGCTCGTTTCCACCGCCACCTCGCCGCACGAGGGCAGCAACACCACGCATTTTTCCGTCGTCGACGGCAGCGGCAACGCCGTCAGCAACACCTATACGCTGAACTTCAGCTACGGCCTTGGCCTCGTCGCCGACGGCACGGGCGTGCTGCTCAACAACGAGCTCGACGATTTCACCGCAGCTGTCGGCGCTTCCAATGCCTACGGCCTCGTCGGCTTCGAGGCCAATTTGCCCGGGCCCGGCAAGCGGCCGCTGTCGTCGATGTCGCCGACTATCGTTCTGAAGGACGGCAAGCCGGTGCTGGTGACGGGCTCGCCCGGTGGCAGCCGCATCATCTCGACCGTGCTCCAGGTGATCGTCAACGTCCTCGATTACAAGATGGACGTTGCGGCTGCCGTGGCCGCACCGCGGCTGCATCACCAATGGCTGCCAGACGAGGTTCGGATCGAGAGCGGCTTTCCCGACAATGTCCTGCTCGAGCTGAAGGCGATGGATCACCTCATCGTCGAGCCGATGGGGCAGACATCGGCGAACTCGATCGCGGTGACCGCCAACGGGCCGCTTGGCGCACCCGATCCACGCACGCGAGGCGCGGAAGCCGCGGGGCAGTAGCTCTGTCCCGGCATAGCGCGAAGGCCTGCTCGTGCTTGCGCAAGCCACCGCGCGTGCTACCACCGCCCGCATAAGGGAATTGCCGGGGAGACGCTCATGACCACGACCGATCCGACCGAGCGCATCGAACGCGCCGAGATCGAAGACACCAGCCTTCTTGCCTTCTATCGCGACATGAACGCACCGGAGCGCCGGACATTCTGGGCTTGCGCGGCAGGCTGGGCGCTGGACGGCATGGACTTCATGATCTACCCGCTGGTGATCGGCACCATCATCGCGCTGTGGAAGGTCGATGCGGGATCGGCCGGCCTTGCCGGCACCGTGACGCTACTGGCGTCCGCGATCGGCGGCTGGCTCGGCGGTTATCTCTCCGACCATATCGGCCGGGTCAGGACGCTCCAGATCACCATCATCTGGTTCTCGGTGTTCTCGCTGGTCTGCGCGGTCGTGCAAAATTTCGAACAGCTCCTGATCGCGCGCGCGGTGCTGGGCCTCGGCTTCGGCGGCGAGTGGGCGGCGGGCGCCGTGCTGATGGGTGAAGCGATCCGGCCGCAATATCGCGGGCGCGCGGTCGGCTCGGTGCAATCAGGCTGGGCGGTCGGCTGGGGCCTCGCGGTGCTGTCGCAGGCGATCCTGTTCTCGGCTTTGCCGCCGGAGACGGCATGGCGCTGGATGTTCGTGATCGGCGCGCTGCCGGCGCTGCTGGTGTTCTACATCCGCCGCTCCGTCACCGAGCCCGAGGTCGCGGCCGAAGCCCGCGCCAAACAGGCCGCGAGTGGCAATCGTCCGGCGCTCTGGGAAATCTTCTCCGGCCCGATCCTGAAAACCACGATCCTGGCGTCGCTGATGGCGACGGGCTGCCAGGGCGGCTATTACGCCGTTACGTTCTGGGTGCCGCAATTCCTGACCAAGGAGCGGCACCTCTCGATCGTCGGCTCGACCGGCTACCTATCGACGCTGATCATCGGATCCTTCATCGGCTATCTCGTCGGCGCCTGGCTCGCCGACCGGATCGGACGGCGCAATCTGTTCCTGATCTTCTCGATCGGCGCGATGGCGGTGGTGCTGCTCTACACGCAGCTGCCCCTGACCAACGAAATCCTGTGGGTGCTCGGCTTCCCGCTCGGCTTCTTCGCCTCGGGTTATTTCTCGGGGATCGGCGCGTTCCTGACCGAACTTTATCCAACGCGGCTGCGCGGCTCGGGCCAGGGTTTTTGCTACAATTTCGGCCGCGGCATCGGCGCGCTGTTTCCGTTCCTCGTCGGCTCGCTCTCGGCGACGACGTCACTCGCGAACGCGATCGCTATGTTTGCAGTGGTGGCCTACGCGCTGTTCTTCATCGCCGCCTTCGCGCTGCCGGAGACCCGCGGGCGGATATTGCACGCGGACTAACGGGCACCGTCGTCCCGGGGCGGCGAGGAAACTTACCGCCCCACCTGATACGGCCCGCCCTTCTCAAGCGCACGGTTGTACGCCGGCCGCGCGTGAATGCGCTCCAGAAACGCCATCGCCTTGGGATGGCCGAGCTCGAGCCCGCCACGCGCCTGGGCTGCCTCGAGCGGAAAGCTCATCTGGATGTCGGCCGCGGTGAACTCGCTGCCGGCGAACCACTCGCTCTTGCCGAGCTCGCCTTCCCAGTAATCCATGTGCTGCTTGAGCTGCGGATTGACGAGCGCGGTGAGCGCCTGGTTCGAGACTTTGCGTACCAGGGGGCGCAGCAGCGCCGGCGCGCGCTTCGGCATCAGCGTGAACAGCAGTTTTAACAGCAGCGGCTGCATCGCCGAGCCTTCGGCATAGTGCAGCCAATACGTGAAGCGCAGCCGCTCGGGCGTGTTCGGCGGTGGGACCAGCCGGCCGTTGCCGTAGGTGGCGATGAGATATTCGATGATCGCGCCTGATTCGGCGACGGTGTTGCCGTTGTCGGTGATGACGGGCGACTTGCCGAGCGGATGGATGGCGCGCAGCTCCTTCGGCGCGCGCATGTCGGGCTGGCGCTGATAGCGCACGATCTCGTAAGGCACGCCCAACTCCTCGAGCAGCCACAGCACCCGCTGCGAACGGGAATTGTTGAGGTGGTGAACGGTCAGCATCGCGTGGTCCCCGGGGGCTAGGCGTGGTCGGTCGGCCGCGTACGTGCCAGCCCGGGAACGCAATGTCGAGCCATCCCGTCGGATATTTTCACCCGGGTATATTGACGCCGCGAATTTACCCGGGTATTAAACTGCCCAATGTCGTCAATTTGGCAGTGATCTCGATGCAGAGGATTTTCACCGCATTCCAAGGCCCGCGCCGACTGGCGTCGGGACCGGCAGGAGAGGTCGCGCTGGTCGTCAAGCGGATCGCCCCATTGCCGGACGAGCCCATCATCATCTTCGAGGACGACACGGGCCGATCAATCGACTTCGATCTGCGCGGCGGGGATCGCGAGGTGTTGGCGCGGCTGGCAAAGCTGGTCCCGCCTCCAGTTGAGGAGACGACACCGTCGAGCGAACCGCGTGGCCGCGGCCGGCCGAAGCTCGGCGTGGTCGCGCGGGAGATCACGTTGCTGCCGCGGCACTGGGAGTGGCTCAACGCGCAAGCCGGCGGCGCCTCGGTCGCGCTGCGAAAGCTCGTCGACGAAGCGCGCCGCGCGAGCGGCGACAAGGACCGCGAACGTCAGGCGCGCGATGCGGCCTATCACTTCATGTCGACCATGGCCGGCAATCTGCCGCAGTTCGAGGAAGCTTCGCGCGCTCTGTTCGCGGACGACCGGCGGCGCTTCACCGGACTGATCGCAGACTGGCCCACTGACATCCGCGATCACATCGTCAAGCTCGCCTATAGCGACCGCGCCTAGGCGCGCCTTTACTCACAAGCCCATCAACGGTCGAGCCGCGCATTGCGCGGCAACGGCTTCGCATGCTCTGATGAAAGACACATCCATGTCCGCCTCCAAACCGCTCTGGACGACGTTCCTGCGCTTCCTCGCACCGTTGATGCTGAGCAATGCGCTGCAATCGCTGTTCGGCACCGTCAGCAACGTCTATATCGGCCAAATGATCGGCGTCGACGCGCTCGCGTCGGTGTCGGTGTTCTTCCCGGTACTATTCTTCCTGTTCGGTTTCGTCATGGGGCTGAGCACCGGCGCCACGGTCCTGATCGGCCAGGCCCATGGCGCGAGCGAGCAGGGTCGGATCAAGATTGTCGTGGGCACCACGCTCGCGGTCGGCCTGTTGCTGTCGATTTCGATTGCGCTGATCGGCGGGATCTTCAGCCGGCAATTGATGATGACGCTTGCGACCCCCGCGGACATTCTCGACCAGGCCAGCGCGTATGCCCGTGTCATGCTGTTCACCATGCCGCTCGGCTTCGTCTTCCTGCTGATGACAGCGATGATCCGCGGCGTCGGCGATGCGCTGACGCCGCTGCTGGCGCTGGCGTTGTCGACCGCGATCGGCTTGATCCTGACGCCGATGCTGATCCACGGATCGCTCGGATTGCCGGCGGTCGGAATCACCAGCCCGGCCTGGGCGGCGGCGATCGCCAACGCGCTGACGCTGATCGCGCTGGCCGCCTATTTGCTGCGGAAGAAACATCCGTTGGCACCGGACGCTGCACTGCTGCGTCATCTCCGGCTCAATCGTGTGGTGCTGGGACAAATCCTCGGCATCGGACTGCCGAGCGCGATCGGCATGGTGGTGATGGCGATCGCCGAGCTGGTGCTGCTCGGCCTCGTCAACACCTATGGGTCCGACGCCACCGCCGCCTATGGCGCGGTCAACCAGGTGATGGGCTATACGCAGTTCACGGCGATATCGATTTCGATCGCGGTCTCGATCCTCGGCGCGCAGGCGGTTGGCCGCGGCGACAGAACGCGGCTCGATGGCATCGTACGCACCGGCCTCATGTTCAACATCGTCCTGACGGGCGGGCTGGTGGCGCTGATCTATCTCGCGCCGCGCGCCGTGCTCGGTGTCTTCATCACTGACGACATCGTGCTCGATCTCGCGAAGAGCTTGCTCCAGATTGCGTTGTGGAGCTCGGTGCCGTTTGGCCTTGCGACCGTGTTTTCAGGCGCGATGCGTGCTGCCGGCGTGGCGCTGACGCCGATGCTGCTCTCGATCGTCGCCATCGTCGCAATCGAGCTGCCATCTGCGGTGATCCTGAGCCGCACGATCGGCCTACAAGGTGTGTGGGCCGCCTATCCGATCGTGTTTTGCGCCATGTTCCTTTTGCAGATGGGCTATTACCTTCTGGTGTGGCGCAAGCGAACGATCCGGCGTCTGATCTGACGACATCATCAAGAGATTACGACCGTCATTAAACGGTGGACCCGTGGCGCGCGCTGCGCCACAATGTGAAAAACCGACGTCAGGGAGAACGATTTTGACCCGCACAGCCCCGCAATTCCTGTTCGATTTCGGCAGTCCGAACGCCTATCTCAGTCATCTCGCGATTCCGGCGATCGAGCAGCGCATCGGTGTCAAGTTCGAGTACGTGCCGATCCTGCTCGGTGGCATCTTCAAGTCGACCAACAACAAGTCGCCGGCCGAGACGCTCGCCGGCATCAAGAACAAGCGCGAATTCCACACGGTCGAGACCGAGCGCTTCGTCAAGCGCTTCCAGGTTCAACCCTATGTCATGAATCCCTTCTTCCCCGTCAACACGTTGAACCTGATGCGCGCAGCGATCGCGGCGCAGCTCGAAGGCGTGTTCGAGACCTATGTCGCGGCCGCCTTCCATCACATGTGGCGCGAGCCGAAGAAAATGGACGATCCTGAAATCGCGGCGAAGGCGCTGGCGTCTTCCGGTCTCGACGCCCAAAAGCTGTTCGCCCGCGCGCAAGAGCCCAAAGTGAAGGGCAGGCTGATCAAGAACACCGAGGAGGCCGTCGCGCGCGGCGCGTTCGGCTCGCCGACCTTCTTCGTCGGCGACGAGATGTTCTTCGGCAAGGAGCAGCTGCGCGAGGTCGAGGAGATGGTGTCGGGAAAGTAGCCCGCTCATTCTCCAGCGACAGAATGTGATCGCGGCAGCATTCTGGATTGCTTCGCTTCGCTCGCAATCACGACTATAAATAGATCGCCAAGAACAACTGCAAGAACTATTGCAAGCACAACCGCAAGAGCAACAACAAGGACAATCCCATGCATATCCTCGTGGTCGGTGCCGGCGCCATCGGCGGCTATTTTGGTGGCAGGCTGTTGCAGGCCGGCCGCGACGTCACCTTCCTGGTCCGGCCGCGGCGCGCCAGCGAGCTCGCGAGCGCCGGCCTCGTCATCAAGAGCCCGAATGGCGACGTGACGCTGAAGGACCCGCCGCGGGTCGAGGCCGACAAGCTCAAGGACAAGTTCGACGTGGTGCTGTTGAGCTGCAAGGCGTTCGATCTCGACGACGCCATCAAGTCGTTCGCGGCGGCGGTCGGGCCCGACACGGCGATCATTCCGATGCTCAACGGCATGAAGCATCTCGATATCCTCGACGGCAAGTTCGGCAAGGAGCGCGTGCTCGGCGGCCTCTGCGCCATCGCCGCGACGCTCAACGAGAAGCGCGAGGTGGTGCAGCTCCAGCCGATGCAGTCGATCAATTACGGCGAGCGCGACGGAAAGCTGTCGGATCGCGTCAAGGCGATCGACGAGGCCTTCAAGGGCGGCATCAATGGTGCCACGGCCAGCCAGAACATCATGCAGGACATGTGGGAGAAGTGGGTGTTCCTCTCCTCGCTGGCGGCGTCCACCAGCCTGATGCGCACCTCCGTCGGCAACATTCTCGCCGCCCCCGGCGGCAGGGACTTTTTGCTCGGCATGCTGGACGAGACCAGCGCGATCGCCACCGCCTCAGGCTACACGCCGGGCGGTCCGTTCTTCGAGCGCGTGAAGGGTAACCTCACCACCGAGGGTTCGCCGATGACGGCGTCGATGTTCCGGGACGTCAAGGCTGGCCTGCCGGTCGAGGCCGATCACGTCATCGGCGACCTCATCGCGCGCGCCGATGCCGCCAAGGTGCCGGTGCCGAAGCTGCGCATCGCGTACACGCATTTGAAAGCGTATGAGAAGCAGCGGGCGGGGTAGGCAGCAGCCTCGCGCTACTTGAAATACGCGAGATAGTGCGAGACGGCCGTGATCTCCTCGTCGCTCATGTGATAGGCGACATCGGCCATCGCGGCACCGCCGCCGCCGACGCGCTGGTTGGTCTTGTAGTCGCGCAGCGCCTTGACCAGATATTCCTCGCGCTGACCCGCGAGTCGCGCGACGGCCTTGGTGCCGGCAAAGCTATCGGTATGGCATGAGGCGCAGCGGCGGCCGACGGCAACTTGCGCGCCCTTTTTCGACAGGTCCGGGTCTTTGTCTTCCTCGCCCTTTGGCGGCGTCATTTGCGCGAAATAAGCACCGAAATTGCGGACGTCCTCGTTGGTGATTTCCTCCGCGATGGGCTGCATCTGGTCGTTCTTGCGCGAACCAGCGCGGAAGAACACGAGCTGCCATTGCAGAAATTGATCGGGCTGGCCGGCGAGCGAGGGGATATTCTCGGTCTGCGAGATGCCGTTCTCGCCGTGACAGCCGGAGCAGACGGCGGCCTTCTCCTTGATCGCGGCGTTGTCGGCGGCCTGGGCCGGGACGAATGCGAGCGCTGTGAGCGCGAGCGCGTTGATAGCGAGCGAGATGACCTGCCGGCGCATGATTGAAGATTCCGCTTTGACGAGTTCGTCATTCCCGGAGCGCGCCTGAGGACGAACCCGGACTCGATAACCCTCGTTCGTGGTTTTGGGTTCCAGACTTGTACGCAGGCAGCGCGCAGATTCGGAACCACAGCGTGCGAAATTGAAAACGAGAAAGGCTGCGGTGCCCCTCGGCCCCGCAGCCTCGCGTCCTTGTACGCTACTTCTTGCTGTAGCTGATGCGGTAGATCGCGCCGGCCCAATCGTCGGCGACGAGGATCGAGCCGTCCTTGGCGAGGATGATGTCGTCGGGACGGCCGAGATAGCCCTGGTCGCCCTCGATCCAGCCGGAAGCAAACACCTCCTGCTTGGCATTCTTGCCGTCGGGTCCGACGATCACGCGCATGATGCGGCCGCCCTGGTACTTGTGACGATTCCAGGAGCCGTGCTCGGCGATGAGGATGTTGTTCTTGTACTCAGGCGGAAATTGATCGCCGGTATAGAACTTCATGCCGAGCGGAGCGACGTGAGCGCCGAGGTTCAGCACCGGCGGCGTGAACTCGGAGCATTTGTGGCCCATCGCGAACTTCGGATCGGGCAGGTCACCCTGATGGCAATAGGGATAGCCAAAGTGCTCGCCCATCTTCGAGATCATGTTCAGCTTGTCGCTGGGTAGATCATCGCTGACCCAGTCACGCGCGTTCTCGGTGAACCAGTACTTGCCGGTACGCGGATCGACGTCGCCGCCGACCGAGTTGCGGACGCCGAGCGCATAGACTTCGGCATTGCCGGTCTTGGGATCGACGCGGCGGATTTGCGCGACGCTGGTTGGGGGCACGCCGATGTTGAAGGGCGGTCCGAACGGAATGTAGAACCAGCCTTCCTTGTCGACCGCGATGTATTTCCAGCCGTGCGCGGCATAGGACGGCATATCGTCATAGACGACCTTGCCCTCGCCGAGATTATCCATCTTGGCTTCGGCATCGTCGTAGCGGATCAGCTTGTCCACCGCGATGACGTAAAGCGCGCCGTCCTTGAAGGCCAGACCAGTGGGCATGTTCAGCCCCTTCAGGATGGTCTTGACCTCCTTCTTGCCGTTGTTGTCCTTGATCGCATAGACGTTGCCGAGGCCGAACGAGCCGACGAACAGCGTGCCCTTGTCACCCCAGGCCATCTGCCGCGCGGCCAGCACACCGGACGCGTAGACCTCCATCTTGAAGCCCGCCGGCAGCTTGACCTTCTTGACGATATTGGCGAGCTCGGCCTCCGACGCGCCGGTCGGCGGACCCGACGGCGGCGCCAGGCCCTTCTGCGCCTCGGTCTCGTCGCCGAGGAACCAGTCATCCGGCGGATGGGTCCAGAACTCCTTGGTGCCGGATTCGTATTTCTTCAGCGGCTTGTTCTTGTCCTGCGCGTAGCCAGCGCTGGTCCCCGCAAGAAGGGCCACGGCCGCAAGCGCCAACACGGATCGATGGAACATCGATGTCATCGCGTCACTCCCTAAGGCAGCCGTCAGGGCTGCACGTTATTTTATTATGGCTAGTCGAGAGGCGAAGTTTTGAGTCTGTCGAGAGGACAGACGCAAAAAGGTTAGCACATCTGCGAGCAGTGAGAAGCGCGCCGCATGCGCCGCAATTGCCCTCGATAAAAATTGAGACGGATGTTCTCGGCCCGAGCACGACAGCGGCAACGGTCTCGCTGCAACGCGGAATCGAGGCAGCGCATGGCCAATTTGCAGGCAGCACGACGGTCGGGAACAAAAAACGCGAAAACAACCCCATGCACAGTAGAACGGCGGAGGCCATTTTGCTCCCGGTGACTCCGGACAGGCATTTGATGCATCGGGCAAATTGGCAAAAGCGGCGACTACGGGGCGGCGGGGTAGGGACCATCGCCGAAAATCGTCTCGTGATAGCCTTTCGACCCCACATCGCGCGCCAGCGTGCTGCGAAAATCGCGGCCATCGCGAAGGCAGTTCAGGACATGGGCGAAGTCGAATTCGGGCCGCCAGCCCAGCTCGCGCCTCGCGCGGTCGTTGACATAGACCCGGTCGATCTCGGGGAACAGCCGCCAGCCGCGCGCCGCATAGAGCTCCGCACAATCCGGATAGAGCTCGCGCACGACATTGGCCGCATCGCGCGCAAGTGCTGCCAGATGGCGCTGCTCGAACGGGCTCGTGGCCGACACGATGTAGCGGGCAAACCCGATCTTCGGCGCACGCTCGCCGGCGAGCAGATGGGCGTTCGCCGCGTCCGCGATATCCAGCCGGCGATAGAGCAGCTCGTTGGCTTGCGCGTTCTCCAGCGTGTAAGCTGATCGCATTGCAGGATCGTCATCGTCTTCGGGGAAGAAGCGCGAGGTCCTCAAGACCAGGACCGGCAGGCCGCGCTCGCGACAGAACAGCTCGCAGAGAGTTTCGGCCATCAGCTTGGTCGTGCCGTAGATGTTCTTGGGCACCGCCGGCAGGTCCTCGGTGACCCACACAGCGGCTTGGCCGGCGTCGGGCCGAAGCTGCGAGCCGAACGCGCTGGTTGTGCTGGTGAAGACAAAGCTGCGCACGCCGGCGGCCACCGCCGCTTCGAGCAGATTGAGCGTGCCAGTGACGTTGGTGTCGATGAAATCCTGCTTGCTGTGGGTTGCCACATGCGGCTTGTGCAGCGTCGCAGTGTGGATCACGGCGGTAACGCCGGCCATCTGGCCTCGCACGAAATCAGAATCGACGATCGAGCCGACGGCATCGGTGAAGGGCGACGGTTTCAGATCGACCCCGCGCACAAGCGATCCGCGCCCGCGGAGCGTGCGGAGAAGGGCCTCCCCGAGATGGCCGGCGCTGCCTGTGACCAGAACTGTCATTCGAGGCCCAATACAGCCGCCACCGGCGTGGGAAACCACGACCCCGTCCGGCTCGGCTGGATGCTTTGGGAAAAATTGGAGCGGGCGAAGGGGCTCGAACCCTCGACCCCGACCTTGGCAAGGTCGTGCTCTACCACTGAGCTACACCCGCATCCTGTGTCGGCCGCGTAAGGCGACCGGCAACGGCTGTCGTATGCCAAAACCGGACGCCGAATGCAACAGCTACGCGCGGCATAGATTCGCATTGGACGGCCCATATGGACCCAAACCCGGCCAAATCGGCCAAAAACGCCCCGCAACCGCCGAATCGTCGCGCACGGATTGAAATTCGGCCGCCCCGGCCCAATTTTAGGGCGGACAGCGAAGCATATGAATTGGCGGCGTGCTAAAGACCCGCCATTCCAGATACAGACGAGGGGATCCCGTGACGATCATCGAACAGGGTAACGGAGCGGCGGGCCCGGCTGCGACCGATCTGATCAAGGACACGACCACCCAGACCTTCGTGAAGGACGTCATCGAGGAATCGAAGCACCAGCCGGTGCTGATCGACTTCTGGGCGGAATGGTGCGGCCCCTGCAAGCAGCTTACGCCCTTGCTGGAAAAGGCCGTCAAGGCCGCCAAGGGCAAGGTCAAGCTGGTCAAGATGAACATCGACCAGCACCCGGCGATCCCGGGCCAGATGGGCATCCAGTCGATTCCGGCGGTGATCGCCTTCGTCAACGGCCAGCCGGCCGACGGCTTCATGGGCGCGGTGCCGGAGAGCCAGCTCAACGCCTTCATCGAGAAGCTGACCAAGGGCGTGACCGCCCCGGGTGAGCCGAATGTCGCGGAAATCCTCCAAGAGGCCGAGGCCGTGCTCGCCGAGGGCGATGCCGCTGCGGCCGCCCAGATCTACGCGGAAGTGCTGGAGCACGAATCGACCAACATCGCGGCCCTTGCCGGACTTGCGAAATGCTACGCCACCTCCGGCGCGATGGAGCAGGCCAAGCAGACGCTGGCCATGGTGCCGGAATCCAAGCGCAACGATCCCGCGGTGAAAGCCGTGCAGACCGCGATCGATCTCGCCGAGCAGGCGCAATCGCTCGGGCCGGTCGCCGAGCTGGAACAGAAAGTCGCCGCAAACCCGCTCGATCATCAGGCGCGATTCGACCTCGCGACCGCGCTCAACGCGCAAGGCAACCGCGCCGCCGCCACCGAGCAACTACTCGCGATCATCAAGCACGACCGCAAATGGAACGACGACGGCGCCCGCAAGCAGCTGGTGCAGTTCTTCGAGGCCTGGGGCGGCACGGATGATGCAACCGTCGAGGGACGCAAGCGCTTGTCGATCATCCTGTTTTCCTAAGGCGAGCAGGCAAGGCCAGGGGACCGGGCAGATGCCGATCAATATCGAATATCGCGGGCCCGCCGACCTTCCGGAGATCCTTCCGGTGTTTCCGCTGCCGGGCGCGCTGCTGCTGCCGCGCGGGCAGATGCCACTCAACATCTTCGAGCCGCGCTACCTCGCGATGATCGACGACGCCTTCCGCGACGGCCATCGCCTGATCGGGATGATCCAGCCCGACATCGCGCACTCGCGGAAGAACTCCGACAGGCCGGCGCTGTTCAGCGTCGGCTGTGTCGGCCGCATCACCCAGCTCGCCGAATCCGGCGACGGCCGCTACATTCTCGAGCTGACCGGCGTCTCGCGCTTCAGGGTGCTCGAGGAGCTCGAAGTGCTCACCGCCTACCGGCAGTGCAAGGTCGACTTCTTCGCCTTCGTCGACGATTTCACGCCGCGCATGGGCGAGGACGAGGTCGATCGCGAGGCGCTGCTGACGGTGCTGGCGGACTTTTTGAAGGCCAACAACCTCAAGGTCGATTGGGAGGGCGTCGAGACCGCCCCCAATGAGGCGCTCGTCAACGCGCTGGCGATGATGTCGCCCTATGGCGTGGCCGAGAAGCAAGCGATGCTGGAAGCGCCTGACTTGAAGACCCGCGCCGAAATCCTGATCGCCGTCACCGAGATGGATCTCGCCAAGAAGCGCACCAGCGGCGATCCGCCGCTGCAGTGAGGGCCTGGACGCTCAGGCAGCGCGGACGGCCGCTCCGGCACCTCGCATCATTCTGGCGATGTCGGATGCAGGCATCGGCCGGCTGAAATAGTAGCCTTGCGTCTCGACGCACCCCTCCTCACGGAGGATATCCAGCTGCTCCTTCGTTTCGACGCCCTCGGCGGTCGTCACCTTACCGAGGCTGATTGCGAAACGAACCACTGCTCGCGCGAGATGGTGCGCCTCTGCCCTCGCGCTGGATAATTCGTTGACGAAACTGCGGTCGATCTTGATCTTGTCGAACGGGAATCTTTGCAGAAAGCTCAGTGATGAATAGCCGGTGCCGAAATCGTCCAGGGCGATCCGCACGCCGAGTTCGCGCAATTGTCCGAGCACTGCAAAAACAGCTTCGCTGTCATGCATGATCGCCGTCTCGGTGACCTCGAGCTCGAGTCGGTGCGACGCGACTCCCGAACTCGCCAGCGCGCCGATGACGACCGCAACAAGCTCCTTGCTCCTGAATTGAGCGGGAGACAGATTGATCCCGATCCTGACATGCGCAGGCCATTTGGCCGCTTCCGCACAGGCGGTTCTCAGGACCCATTCTCCCAGCGGCACGATCAAGCCGGTCTCCTCCGCAAGCGGGATGAATTCGTTCGGCATGACCAGACCGTGCTGTGGGTGATGCCAGCGTAGCAAGGCCTCGAAGCCGCTGATTTTGCCGGTCGCGGAGCTGACGAACGGCTGGTAGTGGAGCTCGAATTGATGGCCGGCAATCGCAGCCCGCATGTCGCGCTCCAGGTTGCGTCGCGCATGCATGAGCTCGTCGAGTTCCGGCTCGAAGAAGCGGAATGCACCACGTCCGCCACTCTTGGCGGAGTAGAGAGCGAGATCCGCACTCTTCATGATCACGTCGGAATCGTTGCCATCACGCGGCGCGATGGCAATGCCGATGCTGGTGCCCACCGTGACCCGGTGATCGCCGAGATCGAACGGTTCGCAAAGCGCTTTTCTGATGTTCTCGGCGAGGGCGGCGGCTTCCACGGCTGGGCTGGTCACGTAGTCGATCACCGCGAACTCGTCGCCGCCCAGTCGAGCGATCAACGCAGTTTCCGTGGTGCATTCGCGCAGACGCGCAGCAACGGCGCGCAGCAGGGAATCGCCCGTCGGATGTCCAAGGGTGTCGTTGACTTCCTTGAAGCGATCGAGGTCAAGTATGAGCACGGCTAGATCGACGCCGCCGTTGCGCGTAACCGCAATGGCATGCTCCATCCGCTCTCTGAGCAGCACGCGATTTGGCAGATCGGTCAGCGCATCGTGTTGCGCCATATGAGTGATCTTCGCCTCGGACCGGCGTTGCTCGGTGACGTCGAGATGCGTAGCCACCCATCCGCCACCGGCCATTGGCTGTCGCGTCACGCAGATCAGCCGACCATCCGCAAACTCGTCGATTCTGCTCGAGACAGCATCGAAAGGCAACGCGGCCAGCTTCGAGATGAATTGCTCGGCAGCGTCCTCGCTGGGGTCGCCCTTGAGGACTCCCTTCACGATGCGATGCCTGATGATGTCGGTGTGCGATGTCCCCGCCCTCAGTAGCTCCGGCGGCAGCCGATAGAGCAGGGCATAACGCTCGTTGCAGACGACAAGCCGCTTCTCCGCATCGAACATGCAAAGGCCCTCGACCATGTTGTTGATGGCCGTGTCCAGCCTGATTTTCTGGTCCTGGATTTGCTTTGCGAATCTTCCACCTGTTGCCTGGCGAGCGAAAGCTCACTGATGATTTCCTCGAATCTGCTGGTTCTGGTCGCAAGGCGGCGATCCGCCAGCACGCCGATAAAGCTCATCCCGAGTACTGACAGAGCCACACCCGCAATTGCCACGGCGAGGAAGCCGGGAGAAAGCGACAAGGTATCGCTTGCCAGCGTCGGGTCTGGGATGATCTGCACGGCCCCCATAGCCGTGAAATGATGCGACACGATGGCGAGAGTCAGCAGCAGCGCCGCGACGAAGGTCCCCCACTTGTTCTTGCTGCCCAGCGCAACCGCAAGGGCGGCGTAGCCCAGGACCATGCCGAGGGCGATGGAGACGAGCACCAGCTCCGGCGACCAGCTCACGCGGCCAGGCACTTCGAGGGCCCACATGCCGAGATAGTGCATGCTCGCAATACCGGCGCCGATAATTCCGCCGCCGGCAGCCGCGCGCCACGGGCCGGAATTGCTGACGGCAACGCCAAAACCGCATGACGTCAGGATCATCGCCGCGGCGAGCGACAGAGCTGTCAGAGCGATGCCGTAACCGGTTGAGACTCCGGGCTCGTAGGCGAGCATTGCAACAAAATGCGTTGCCCAGATTCCATAACCGATGGCCGCGCCGGCGATCGCAATCCACATCAGCCGGGTCCAAGCTCGCGACGCGATCGCCCGATGAAAAATGCTGACGGCTACAATACTTGCGGCGAAGCAAACCAGACCGGCGAGCATGACAAGGCGCCAATCATGCTCTGCCGTGAGGCAGGTAAAAACGCGGAACATCGAAATCGCCTCCGTCGTCCGATATCGCCGATGGTGGATGGGCTAAACGTTCTTCCCGTTAATTTGGTGCAACTCCTGATTGCATGCTTAGCGGCAGGTTAACGCTATCGATGCAATTCGATTTGCCGAGCGTTTGCGCGGAGGATGTAGCGCCATCAGACCGCGAACAACCTCTGCCGAGATCCGCAACGGACATTTAGAGGTGACCGCGGATGCGCTTGCGTCCCGTGATCATCGCGCGGATCAGGTTCTCGCGCTGAAGAAGGCCCATCAGCAGCACGCCCAAGACGTGCAGCACGACCAGGACGATGACCGCGTCCGATGAATAATGATGGGTGTCCTCGACCCACCAGACGCCGAAGAAGGTCACGGTCACCGACATCGCGCCTGATATCGTCGAGACCGCGAGTGAGGCCAGCAGCGCCACCAGCATCAACGTGCCGCCGGGATTGAGCCCGATATAGCGGCCGGTGATGCCGCGGCGCAGATTCCAGAGATAGCGCGGCGCGGCCCGAAGCCTGACGCCGGCCATGCGGAAGCGCGAATAGCGGCTTCCCCAAAAACCCCAGACCAGACGGAAGGCGAGAAGCCCGAGCACCGCATAGCCGACGATGCGGTGAAGTCCGTCATAGACGGTGGGCGTGAACCAGGCGGCCAGAACGCAAGCCGCGAGCGCCCAGTGCCAGAGGCGCAGCGGGACATCCCAGACCGCGAGTGTCCGCGAAGCGGTTCGATCCGCGGGGGTCCGGTTGGACACCCCGCGCGCTTCCGGTACCGGTTCTTCAATCAAGCGAGGGCCACCCTCAGGCGTAACTTTGCGCAGACCATTCGCGCAGACTATCTCGCGCGTCTACTTCGCAATCGTGTGCTTGAGGCTGAGATCTTCGGGGCTGTAGAACAGTTCGTAAAGCTTGCCTTCCTTGACGCCGTAGACCTCGTAGCAGGAGCCTTCGATCTTGGAGCGCCGCACCTCGTAGCCGAGCGCCTTGGCCTTGGCTTCGGCTTCGCTCGCCGGCTTCCACGACGCCTTGTCGAGCTTGGTGCAGTCCTTGAAACCGTCAGCCATGGCCGCCGATCCCGCGCCAATCCCGATCGTCAATGCAATGGCAACAACACGAATGACCTTCACGAACGTCTCCTCTTCTGTCGTGTGCGCTACGCGAAGCCGCGAAGCGGGACCGAAGGAAGCAAAGCACATGATGAAGTCAATCCGGTTCAGCGTCGACAGGCTTTAGAGTTATTCTAACGATCCGAAAAAGATCAGTTCTCTCCGTATGCAGCACGCATTTGCCGGACTACTGCGGCCTTACGTCTCACGGTTTGCGCGCAGCCAATCCGACCACGAGAGACGTCCACCCACGCCGCGGCTGACGACAATACCCATGCCCCGGGCCTTCGCATCCGAAAGGCCGATCGGCAGGATCCTTCGATGCAGTTTCCTCGCATCCTGATATTGGCGGGCGAAGGTAACGAGATCGAGCGCTTCGGAGCCGCCGATCTCCGTGCGCTCGCCGCTCAGCCCGTCGAACGCGCAAGTCACGACATGAGCGGCCACATCGGAAGCGTCGACCGGATCGAACGTCGTGGTCGGCACCGGCCAGAGCGGAAGCCAGGCGAGGCGCGAGAGGAACTTGTCGACCAAATAGTAGAACGGCATTGCGCGAACCACGGACCAGGACGGGGTCGACGCACGCACCAGCCGCTCGCCGGCCAGCTTGACCCGCGCGTAGGGCAGGGTCGCCTCTTCGAGGCCGACGATCGAGACGTGCAGGAAGTGCCGCACCGACGCCTCCCGGCATAGCGACAGCAACCGCTCCGTTCCCTCGACATCCACGGCGGAGGGCGATCTGAAGAAGTCCACGGGCCGCACACCGCCGCGCCGCGCGATCGGCGAGCAGGTCGCCGCGTTGATGACCGTATCGACACCATGCAGAGCTTCCCGCAGCCCGGCGCCGGTGGCGAGATCGCCGGTTGCCCATTCGACGTCCGGTCGCACGGCAGGCGATCGCGCGAAAACCCGGACCCGATGTCCGTCCCGAACGAGGCGATCGACGATATCCCGGCCAAGATGGCCGGTTCCGCCGGTGACGAGTGTCAGAGCCATGCTTCAAAGTTCGTTCATGTTGCGCTCATGGGTGACACCATCGCGGCGTGCGGTTTTCGAGATTGCTTGTGACCGCCTCGACGTGATTGGCGGAACCGAGCAGTGCCGCCTGCTCGGCCGTTTCGGCAGCGAGACCGGTGGCCACGTCGCAGGTCGCGGCCAGATTGAGCAGCCGCTTGGCGGCGCGGACCGCATCGGGGCTCCGGCCTGCAATCTCGTGCGCGATTGCCAGCGCAGCCCTCACGGGATCGGCGGCGAGCTTCGTGGCAAAGCCATAGGCAAGCGCATCCTGCGCCGAGAACACCCGGCCGGTGTAGGTCAATTCGCGCACGACATCCTCGCGCGCGAGACGGCGCATGAGTTGCGTGCCACCCATATCCGGCACCAACCCCCATTTCGCCTCGATGATTGCGAGCTTCGTGTCGGGCGCGAGATAGCGGAGATCGGCGCCGAGCGCGAGTTGGAAGCCGCCGCCGAAGGCGACGCCGTGGACTGCGGCCAGCACAGGCACGGGCAGCTCGCGCCAGAGCCACACGAGGTGCTGGGCATAGTTCGCCAGACCGTGGGTTCGGCGCGTCAGATCGACCGAGGGGATCAACGACTCGCCGGTCGTCGTGGCCAGAAGCCGGTCCAGATCGAGCCCCGCGCAGAAGGCGCGGCCTTCGCCGGAGAGGACGACAGCGTGGACGTCGCTGCGTTTTGCAAGTTTGCTACCTGCCTCGATGATCGCCTCGAACATCGCCGGATCGAGCGCGTTCATCTTGTCCGGACGATTCAGCCGGACATGAACCACACCGTCGTCAATGGTCAGGCGAACACGATTTTCCATGGCGCCGCTCTCCGCTGTAACGCGTGACTTCTCGTTTTGGTACTCAGTAGCCGGCAACCGCGATGACGACGACGGTGCTGAGCGCCATCCAGCCGAAATGCCGGCCGCGCGTGGCCCATGCGTTGGCGAAGGCAGAGAAGCCGAACACACCGGCCATGGTGACGACGATCCAGTGGCGCGCCGGCTCCGATTCCATCCAGGGCGCCGCGATCAGGAGCACACCGCCGCCGATCCAGGCGACGGTCGAGGCCTGCCAGACCAGGCGGATCAGGGTCCGGAGCCGTTCCGGCTCGATGCGGGCGCGGGCAAAGACCCTGGCCTCGCCGAGGATGCCATGGATGAGCGCGACGACAATGGTCAGGACGCCGGCGCACTGGAGCAAGAGGTCACGCATGGTCAGGGGCTCCCTAAGGCTTCATCCATACAGCTATGTATGGATAGATAAGTGCTGGCCTGCTGCCTGTCAATACACTAGTGTATGGTCGAACTCCGGGGAACCCGACATGACCGAACAGCTCTCTGCCGACGACTGGATCAAGGAGGGACTGAAGGCGCTGGCTAAAAGCGGCTTCACGGCCCTGAAGGCAGATCCGCTTGCCAAGGCCATGGGCGTCTCGCGCGGCAGCTTCTACTGGCATTTCGCCGATCTCGGCGCGTTCCACGCCACTGTCCTGAAGCGCTGGCGCGAGATCGCGGCCGAGCAGATCATCGCCGATGTCGAAGCCGCCAGTGACGAGCCGCTGAAAGCGCTGCTGCGCAGGACGTTTGGCGCGCGGCTCGACCTCGAGCGCGCGGTGCGGAACTGGGCGGCCTTCGATGCGGCGGCACAATCGGCGGTGCGCGCAATCGACCGGCGCAGACTGGACTATATCGAGACGCTGCTCTCGAAGCGGGGGCTTGCGCCCGCGACAGCGCAGGCGCGGGCGCTGGTTCTGTACTGGACCTTTCTCGGTTTTGCCTTGTCGGGCACGCCGGTGCCGGCGGCACGACTCCAGGGCCTGCTCGACGAGATCCTGCGGATGGTATCGGCCTAGCGGACCGCAATGGGCGGCCGCGGTTTTCTGTGCTAGAGGCAACCGATCGTCGGAGACAAAAATGAACGCGCCCACCGAACGCCCCGAACCCAGCGTCGATCCCAAATTGCTGGAGATTCTGGTCTGCCCGCTGACCAAGGGCCCGCTGGAGTTCGATTCTGCAAAGCAGGAGCTGATCTCGCGCAGCGCCAAGCTCGCTTATCCAATCCGCGACGGCATCCCAATCATGCTGCCTGAAGAGGCGCGGAAGATCGATTGAGGGTTTTATATAGCCGGATGGAGCTACGAAAATCCTACAACGCCTCGCCCTTCAACAACCGCGGTATCTCACCGGTCAAACCCGCGGCCTGGCGGATGAAGAGGTTCTTCAGCGGCGGGGCGCGGTCGACGAGGCCGAGGCCGATGTCGCGCACCGTGCGCAGCAGCGTCGACTGGTTGGAGAACAGGAAGTTCAGCGAGTTGGTGGCAACGCCCATCGCCATGGTGTCGAAGCGCCGCCAGCGCTGGTAACGTTCGAGCACGTCGGCGCCGCCGATATCCATGCCGAGGCGCGCGGCATCGACCACGACCTCGGCCAGCGCGGCGACGTCCTTCAGCCCCATGTTGAGACCCTGGCCCGCGATCGGGTGGATGACGTGGGCGGAATCTCCGACCAGCGCGAGACGCTGGGCGATGAAGGAGCGCGCGACGAAATAGGACAGCGGGAACGCACGCGGCTTGTCGAGCGCCTTCACCTCGCCGAGATGCAGGCCGAAGCGTCGCTCGAGCTCGCCGTGAAATTCCTCGTCGCTCAAGCCAATGATGCGCGCGGCTTCGCTGCGGCGCTCGGTCCACACCAGCGAGGAGCGCTTGCCCGATAGCGGCAGGATCGCGAACGGACCAGCGGGCAGAAAATGCTCTTCGGCGCGGCCCTCGTGATCGCGCTCATGCCCGACGGTGACGACGATGCCGGACTGGTCATATTCCCAGCCATGGGTGGCGATGCCGGCGCGCTCGCGCAGTTTCGACTTCGCACCGTCGGCCGCAACCAGGAGGCTCGCCGCAACGACACTGCCGTCACCGAGCGTCACGTCGATGCCCTCGGAACGCGCGTCGTAAGACGACACGGTGGTCGCGCGGAGATCGATGCCCTCGGCCTCGGCGCGCACCACCAGCGCATCGATCAGGCGGCGGTTCTCGACCATATGCGCGAACGGCTCGCCCGGCGCGACGTCGCCGGCAAAGTTGAGGAACGCCGGACGGGTGGCGTCTTCCAGTTTTGAATCGGTAACGACCATGTCGAGGATCGGCTGCGCCTCGCCCCTGACGTCGTCCCAGGCGCCGATCGCCTCGAACAGGCGGCGGCAGGCGGCCACGATCGCGGTCGCGCGCGGGTCTCGGCTCGGACGCGTGGAGAGCGCGGGGTCGGCGACGATGACGGGGATCTCGGGGCCGAGGCCCTGGCGCAGCGCCAGGGCCAGCGCAAGGCCCGCAAACGCGCCGCCACCGATGACAATGCTACCCTGTACTGACATACCCAATTCCCGGCCAAATCCTGGTCTTGCTAGCAGACTTGAGGTGGGCGAAACAGTGCGGTGAAACAAGGGCGGAACGGCCCGAGCTGTCATTCCGGGGCGCGCACAAGCACCAACCCGGAATGGCGAGGCATTTTGAAAGCACCACCATGTCCAAAAGCCTGATCGACCTCATTTCGATCCTCGACCTCGAACAGCTCGAGGTGAATTTGTTCCGCGGCAACAGCCCCAAGACCAGCTGGCAGCGGGTGTTCGGCGGCCAGGTGATCGGACAGGCGATGGTTGCGGCCTGCCGCACCGTGGAGGGCCGGCTGCCGCATTCGCTGCACTGCTATTTCATCCTGCCGGGCGATCCGCAGATCCCGATCATCTACCAGGTCGAGCGCCTGCGCGACGGCAAGAGCTACTCGACGCGCCGCGTCACCGCGATCCAGCACGGCAACGCGATCTTCTCGGTCATGGTGTCGTTCCATGCCGAGGAGGAGAGCGCGTTCGACCATCAGGACAAGATGCCCGACGTGCCGCCGCCGGAAAAGCTGACCGCGGAGGAGGTGGCGAAGCAGCCGATGTTCAAGGAGATGCCGGAGTTCATCCGCCGCTACTATGAATCCGACCGTCCGATCGAGCTGCGCCCGGTCGAGCTCGGCCGCTATTTCGGACAGAAGATCGAGGACGGCCGCATCCATGTCTGGATCAAGACCGCAGCGACGCTGCCGGACGATCCGGCGCTGCACATGTGCGCGCTGGCCTATGCGTCGGACTTTTCGCTGCTCGACGCGATCATGGCACGCTACGGCCGCACCCTGTTCGACAAGCGCATGATGCCCGCGAGCCTCGACCACGCGATGTGGTTTCACCGTCCGTTCCGAGCGGACGAATGGCTGCTCTACGCACAGGACTCGCCGAACGCGCGAGGCGGCCGCGGGTTGACCCGGGGCTCGATCTTCAAGCCCGATGGCACGCTGGTCGCCTCCGTCGCGCAGGAAGGCTCCGTGCGCGAACGGAAAACCCCAGAGGCATAAGCGCGATTGATCGCGCCTATGGCTCTCGAGGTCATGCCCGGAGCGATCCTCGCGGAGCCAAGGCAGTCTCCGACGCGAACCAGTTCATGATCCAGCGATACACCCAGGGGATCGGGATGATGAAGCCGCACAGGAATGCGGCCACGATGCCCCGCCAGAGAATCCCGAGACCGCTGCCGTTGAAGACGATCTCGCGCCGAGTGCCTTCGATGCTGCGGCAGAACCAGCGCATCTGAGCCGCGGCGACCCAGGCCCAGCCGATGATGGTGATGATGGAGATCGCAAACAGCAGGCTCCAGCCGACATAGGCCCAGACCGTGCCGGTGAAGCTCAGGCCGAGCGGCTGCCCGTTGGAGGCGAGGTTCGCGACCATCCATTTGATCAGGAGCCAGTAGAGAACGATCTGGGCGATGAATATCAAATTGCTCAGCAACGGGACGCCGATGTAGCCGATCACGATCGCCAGAACGATGAATCCGAAATACCAGGGCACCAGCGCCATCGCATTGCCGGTGAAGCTGAGATTGGGCCGTCCGGGGACCTGCACGCAGGACACGATCCATTTCGTGTACCAGACGAACACCCACGGCACCGGGATGATGAAGCACATGCCGATCAGCATCACGATGCTGCGCCAGGTGAACTCGAGGATGCCGAAATCGACCGCCAGCGATCCTCCGCCGCCACCGCCAGCATAACCGCCGGAGCCCATCATCGGCGGTCCACCGGCCGGCATCATCGGGGGCGCACCGCCGCCGTCGCCGATCAGGCCGGGGATTTCGGCGGCCTTCTGCCAGCCGGCCATGCCCTCCGACCACACCAGCGTATCCGGGCGCACAATTCCCTGGGCGACGAGGTCGCGGAATTGCCCTTCCGGATAGGGCCCCTGCTGCTTGCCCTCGGATGCGTAGAACCAATTCGCCATGATGCGTCCCCCCTCAAACATACTTATGTACAGGCCGGGACGCTTGGGTTCACCGCATCCATGCCAAAAACGCATTGTGGAGGATGAACGGCTGCCCTGTACAGAGGCGGCCGTTCACATGGCTCCACGTTTTTCCGCTTCAATCTGCAAGTTTTTTATGCCATTTGCCCGGAAAGATGCCAGATTGACGCAGCGCCGGGGACATACGGCGCGGCGCATCCCCGGGGAATAGGCCTGACCATGAAACTCGTCGTCGCGATCATCAAACCCTTCAAGCTCGATGAGGTCCGTCAGGCCCTGACGGCGATCGGCGTTCACGGCATGACCGTGACCGAGGTGAAGGGCTATGGCCGTCAGAAGGGCCACACCGAAATCTATCGCGGCGCCGAATATGTCGTGAACTTCCTGCCCAAGCTCCGGATCGAGATCGCGGTGGCCTCCGATATCGCCGAGAAGGCCGTCGCCGTGATCACCGCGACGGCGCGCACCGGCCAGATCGGCGACGGCAAGATCTTCGTCACGCCGATCGATCACGCGATCCGCATCCGCACCGGCGAAACCGACACCGACGCGCTCTGAAGACCCTCAGGGTGAGGAGCGCGGAACGCGTTTCCGGACGATGCTTTGCATCGCCGGGCAAACCATGAAGGCCCGGCACTCGCCCGCGGCCGTCCTTCGAGACGCCCGCTTGTCGCGGGCTCCTCAGGATGAGGGGTGAAGTGCGGTGAGACAGGGACTAACTCTTATCTAGATTGCACCGGGCAACGACGCCGCAGCGTGCGACGCAATCACTATGCTGGGGGAAATCGACATGGCGGGATTGTTGCGCCGCGCGGCTGCTATGGCCGCGCCGATCGGGTTTGTGTCGATCATGGCTTCGCCGGCGCGCGCCGCAGGCTCCGAGATCAACACAGCCGACACCGCCTGGATGATCGTCGCCACCGCGCTGGTGCTGATGATGACGATCCCGGGGCTCGCGCTGTTCTATTCCGGCATGGTGCGCAAGAAGAACGTGCTCGCCACCATGGCGCAAAGCCTCGCCGCGGTGACGATCATCTCCATTCTCTGGGTCGCGTTCGGCTATTCGCTGTGCTTCGTCGGCGACGGTCCGTGGATCGGCACGCTCGACCGCTGGTTCCTCGCCGGCATGACCATGGACAGCGTCAACCCGGCGGCGAAGACGATCCCGGAAGCGCTGTTCATGCTGTACCAGATGACGTTTGCGATCATCACGGTGGCGCTGGTCGCGGGCGCGGTTGCCGACCGGATGCGGTTCTCCGCCTATCTGCTGTTCTCCGTCGCCTGGTTCATCTTCGTCTACATTCCGCTGGCGCATTGGGTCTGGGGCGGCGGCTTCCTCGCCGGCATGGGCGTGCTGGATTTCGCCGGCGGCCTCGTGGTGCATCTGTCGGCCGGCACCGCTGGCCTCGTCGCCGCGAAGGTGATGGGACGCCGCCATGGCTACGGCACCGAAAATCTTTCGCCGTTCGATCTGTCGCTTGCGGTGATGGGCACCGGCCTGTTGTGGGTCGGCTGGTTCGGCTTCAACGGCGGCTCGGCAGGCGCGGCCAATTCGCGCGCGGTGCTGGCGATCATCGCGACCCATCTCGCAGCCTGCTCCGGCGCGCTGACCTGGGCCGCGATCGAATGGTCGACGCGGCGCAAGCCTTCCGTGCTCGGCATGATCTCAGGCGCGGTAGCCGGCCTCGGCACCATCACGCCGGCTTCGGGATTCGTGGCGCCCTGGCACGGTATCGTCATCGGCGTGATCGCAGGCCTCGTCTGCTACTGGGCCTGCACCTGGCTGAAGCACCGCTTCGACTATGACGATTCGCTCGACGTGTTCGGCGTCCACGGCATCGGCGGGATGACCGGCACCCTGCTGGCCGGCGTGTTCGCAACCAGCGCGATCGGCGGCACCGCCGGCCTGTTAGAAGGCCATCCGCAACAGCTACTGATCCAGCTCGGTGGGGTCGCCGTCACCTTCGTCTGGTCGGCGGGTGTGAGCTTTGTCCTGCTCAAGCTGGTCAGCCTTTTCGTGCCCTTGCGCGTATCCCGCGAGCACGAGCTCGAAGGACTGGACATTTCGCAGCACGGCGAGGCGCTGCAGTAATCGGGGGCTTGCGCAATACATAAGCGTATGCTTATGTGTTGCCATGATCGAAGCCGATATCTTCAAGGCGCTGGCCGACCCGACCCGCCGCAAGGTCTTTGAGAAGCTTGCCGGCGGAAGCCTGAATGCGAGCGCTTTGCGCGATGGATTGGAGATCAGCCAACCGGCGATGTCACAGCATCTTGCGGTGCTGCGCGGGGCAGGCTTGGTGCGCGAACAGCGGCAGGGCCGCTTTGTGAATTACGAAGTCGATCCCGAAGGAATCGTCGCTATCGGGGCCTGGCTTGCGCGCTACCGCGCCTATTGGCCGAAACGCATGGATGCCCTCGCCGATCTCTTGAAGGATATGGATCAATGAGTGACGCCGTGAAGCCTGATCCCTCCGACGCAGCGCTCGTGCTCGAATATGAATTCGATGCGCCGCCGGCCAAGGTCTGGCGCGCTGTGACCATTCCGGCCCTGCGCGAGCGCTGGCTACCCCATTCCGACCTTGTGGGCGCCGAGCCTGAATCATCGATCGTGGGCGAAGAGGTGCGCTACCGGCTTCGCGATTCCGAACCGCCGTTTCGCGAAAGCCACGTCATCTTCCGGATCGAACCGAACGAAGCCGGTGGCACCCGCGTTCGCATCATCCAGCAAGCCTGCGAGGATCGCGTAAAGCTGCCGCAGGCCGCAAATACCAATTGCTGTCTGATGCGCGCGGCCTAGCGGCAAAAAGACTTCATCACCTGCAGAAATGGAGGTCGCCGATGCGCGACATGCTTCAGCTCGTCCCTATGGTCGTCGAACAATCCGCCCGCGGCGAGCGATCCTTCGACATCTATTCGCGGCTCCTGCGCGAGCGCATCATCTTCCTCAACGGCGAGGTCAATGACGCGATGTCCGGACTGGTCTGCGCGCAGCTCTTGTTTCTGGAGGCGGAGAATCCGAACAAGCCGATCAATCTCTACATCAATTCCTATGGCGGCGTGGTCACCAGCGGCCTCGCGATGTACGACACCATGCAGTTCATCAAGGCGCCGGTCCACACGCTGTGCATGGGCACCGCGCGCTCCATGGGCTCGTTCCTGCTGATGGCCGGCGAACCCGGTCACCGCGCCGCGCTGCCCAATGCAAGCCTCCACGTGCATCAGCCGCTCGGCGGCTTTCAGGGCCAGGCGTCCGACATCCTGATCCATGCCACCGAAATGCAGGAAACCAAGCGGCGCATCATCCGGCTCTATGCGCAGCATTGCGGGCGCCCTGAGCAGGACGTGGAACGCACCCTGGACCGCGACCACTTCATGACCGCACAGCAGGCGGTCGACTGGGGACTGATCGATAGGGTTTTTGCAGAGCGCGACGCCGCCTGATGGTCTCTGCCGGCACCGTCCGGCAAGCCTCGACCCGCCCAAGCTGGTTGGCCGGTTGCGTTTCCCGTGAGCACAATTGCGAGGGGCCCGATATTTGGCAGCAGGAGAAACCCTGCAACAGGCGCCTGCCTTACTAAATTACCTTTCTGCTGCCCGACGCGTGAGCACCATTGTGTCGGCAGTCTGTCGTGCCTTTATTTTAATCAGGCATGATCAGGTATTGAGCGCGACGTAATAGCGCACTGCAGCGCGATACGCGCCAAACGCGAAAACACCCGTTTTCATAGTCCGTTAGCCAACGCGCCCGATCTGGCACGGCATTTGATTCTATGGGTCCTGGCTGTGCCCGCGTAGTGAACTTTCTCCCTCGTGGCGAACCAGTCGAGAAACGCCCGGCCATGTCCGGACCGGGCCAAGCGGGGATAGTACCCATGAAAATTGTTATGGCGATTATCAAGCCATTCAAGCTGGAAGAAGTCCGTGACGCCCTGACCGCCATCGGCGTTCACGGTCTCACGGTGACGGAAGTCAAGGGGTATGGCCGCCAGAAGGGTCATACGGAAATCTATCGCGGCGCCGAATATGCCGTGAGCTTCCTGCCCAAGATCAAGATCGAGGTCGCTGTCGCCTCCGACCAGGTCGACAAGACCATCGATGCCATCACGTCCGCCGCGAAAACCGGACAGATCGGCGACGGCAAGATCTTCGTCATCAATCTCGACCATGCGGTTCGGATCCGCACCGGCGAGGCCGATGCAGCGGCCCTCTGATTTCGCGCTCAACCTTTACCAATCAGGAGTGAATACAATGACGTTTAAGCGTCCCTACGGCGCGGGATTGGCGGCTCTCGCAGTCGGCATGTTCGCTGCGACCGCAGCCTACGCCGAGCCAACGGTCAACAAGGGAGACAACGCCTGGATGCTGACATCGACAGTGCTCGTGCTGTTGATGACGATCCCCGGCCTCGCGCTGTTCTACGGCGGCCTCGTCCGCTCCAAGAACATGCTCTCCGTCCTGATGCAGGTGTTCTACACCGTCTGCGTCGTCACCGTGATCTGGGCTGTGTACGGCTACAGCCTCACCTTCACCGGCGGCTCCGACTTCATCGGCGGCTTCTCCAAGGCCTTCATGATGGGCGTCACCACCGATTCGAAGGCTGCGACCTTCTCGGTCGACGCCAACATCTCGGAGCTCATCTATATGTGCTTCCAGATGACCTTCGCGGCGATCACGCCCGCCCTGATCGTCGGCGCCTTCGCCGAGCGCATGAGGTTCGCTGCGATCGCGCTCTTCATCCCGCTCTGGGTGACGCTGATCTACTTCCCGATCGCGCACATGGTCTGGTACTGGCCCGGCCCGGACATGATCCAGGACGCAGCCAAGGCGCTCGCTGCTGCCACTGACGCGGCGGCCAAGACCGCGGCGCAGGCCAAGCTCGACGAGATCAACGCCGACGCCGGCTGGATCTTCAAGGCGGGCGCGATCGACTTCGCAGGCGGCACCGTGGTGCACATCAACGCCGGCATCGCAGGGCTCGTCGGCGCTCTGCTGATCGGCAAGCGCGTCGGTTACGGCAAGGAGCTGATGGCCCCGCACTCGCTGACCATGTCGATGATCGGCGCCTCGCTGCTCTGGGTCGGCTGGTTCGGCTTCAACGCCGGCTCCAACCTCGAAGCCAACGGCGGCGCAGCCCTCGCCATGACCAACTCCTTCGTCGCTACTGCAGCCGCCGCGCTGTCGTGGATGTTCGCGGAGTGGATCATCAAGGGTCACCCGTCGGTGCTCGGCGTCATCTCCGGCGCTGTCGCGGGTCTCGTGGCCGTCACGCCTGCCGCCGGCTTCTCCGGCGTGATGGGTGCGATCGTCCTCGGCCTCGTGGTCGGCGTGGTCTGCCTGTTCTTCTGCACCGTCGTAAAGAACGCGCTCGGCTACGATGACTCGCTCGACGTGTTCGGCGTGCACTGCGTCGGCGGCATCGTCGGCGCCCTCGGCACCGGCATCCTGGTCAATCCTGCTCTCGGCGGCGCCGGGATCATGGACTACACCGCGATCCCGCCGAAGGTGGCCGACTACGACTTCGCAGTACAGATGATCGCCCAGCTCAAGGCCGTCGGCACCACGCTGGTGTGGTCGGGCATCGGTTCGGCGATCCTCTACAAGGTCGTCGATGTGATCGTTGGCCTCCGCGCCAATGTCGAGAGCGAGCGGGAAGGCCTCGACATCACCGAGCACACCGAGCGCGCTTACAACATGTAAGTCTCCTCCCGGGCGCGGCCTCCTCGGGGGGCCGCGCCCACAACTACGGTTCGGGGCACATACCCGGCAATATCCCGACCGTTGAGGGGCTCCAGCGCAAGTTGGAGCCCCTTTCTTTTTGTCCTCGCGGAGGCCCGCACAAATTGCTTTGTATCGGCGTTGAGGAATATCATGGGCGGATTGGGGCTTATCTCATGCGCCTGTTCATTCGCCTTGCATTGTGTTCATGGCTGCTCGTCCTGTCCGTTTTGGAAGCCCAGGCCGATAAGCGGGTCGCGCTGGTGATCGGAAACAGCGCCTACAGGAACGTTCCCGCGCTGCCCAATCCGACCAATGATGCAGCCGACGTTGGAGCGGCCCTGAAGCGATCGGGATTCGATCCTCTCATCGCGACCGATCTCGATCAGGCCGCCATGCAGGAGACCGTTCTTCGCTTCGCGCGCGAGGCCCGCGGCGCCGACGTGGCCCTGTTCTATTACAGCGGGCACGCCTTGCAGTTCGCCGGCGTCAACTATCTGGTGCCGGTCGATGCCGTCGTCCGCGATGAGGTCGACCTGCGGCGCCTGGTGCGCGCCGATGAAATTTTGGCGGATCTGCAGCAGGCAAAAAACCTGCGGATCCTTGTACTCGACGCCTGCCGCGACAATCCATTTGCCGACGAGTTGCGGCGAAACGTCGGACAGGGCCGCGGCGTCACCGTCTCACGCGGCCTCGCCAAGATGGAAAGTCCCGAGGGCACCATCATTTCCTATGCAACACAGGCCGGCCGGACCGCCGACGACGGCAGCGGCCGCAACAGCCCGTATACCAGCGCGTTCCTGGAGCACATCGGCGACAAGGGCAACGTCAACACGGTATTTCAGACGATCAGCGCCGGCGTCTACCAGCGCTCCAAAGGCTCGCAAGTGCCGGAGCTGTCGCTGTCGTTCTTCGGCGAGTTCTACCTGAACGGCAAGCCCGAGACGGCGGCGTTGTCGCCTGCGACGCCCCAGGTCGATCCTTGCGCGGAGGCCGGAGACCATTGGCGCAGCGCGGAAGCGCTGGGAACGCTCGCGGCATTCAAGGATCACCTCGTACGATTCCCGGCCTGCGCCTTCGCAGATCTGGCGAAATCACGCATCGAGACCTTGGCGAAACCAGCGGACGCCGCCAAGCACGTAACCGCGTTCGATGGAACCTGGATCGCGAAGGAGACTTGCGACAACAAGCCTCCATTTCCCGACGCCTATTTCCAGTATGCGCTGCGCGTCAAGGATGGCGTGCTGCACACTCTCTCCGGGGAAGAGGGCAAGCCCGGTGCGACAATCTATGACGGGAAGATCGAAGCGGACGGCAGCGCGACGGTCACCGTCAGCGGGCTGATTGGCGAGAATGATCCGCTGCGCCGCACCGCCGGCGCGCCCTATCAGTACAAGCTCGCACTCGAGCTGAAAGGAACCACCGGCGCCGGCGTCCGCACCGAGACCAGCCGACCGTGTCGGATGGAACTCTCCAAGCTGACGACACAGAGCCCCGCTGCAAGTCCGGGCCAACCTGATTCGAAGCGGGCGCCCAAGCGCGAGGACAAGACGGCCGTGCTGCCGCCAGATCAGGCCGGAGCAGGGCAACCGCGGCAGACCGGAAGTGGCATGAGCTGTTCGTTCATGCGAAGCAGGTGCGCCACGGCATGCGTCAGTATGGGCGGCCGCGCGGATTGCGCTTCAACCGCTTGTCCACGGCTGGAAGCCGAGTGCATGAGCAGCGGGTGCTGGCGCGGCCGGGGATTCAACGGCTGCGGACTTGCCAAGAGATAGTGCACGAACCGGCTGCAGGCGGTCTGTCTTGGTCCGTCCAGGCGAAAGAAAAAGATTGCCATTCCAGGCAGCCGGCGCAGAAATATCGACCACAAGAAACAACAATCGGGAGGTCGTCATGCGTTTGGAAGGCAGATGCTATTGCGGCGAAGTGCGCTATGTCGCCGAGGGCGACCCGATGATGCAGGCCCAGTGTCATTGCCGCGAGTGCCAGTACATCTCGGGCGGCGCGCCCAACACCTTCATCGCGATGCCGGCGGCCGGCTTCAGCTACATCACCGGGCAGCCCAAGCAGTTCACGCGCAAGGACCTCGAGCGCGCCGTCACGCGCGAATTCTGCGCCGAATGCGGCACGCATCTGGTGACGAAAGTGCCGGGACTGCCGGCGACGATCGTGAAGGTCGGTACGCTGGACGAGCCAAAACAGTTCCATCCGCAGATGGCGATCTACACCTGCGACAAGCAGGAGTTTCACGCGATCCCCGCGGGCATGGCGACATTCGAGAAGCTGCCGGGTCATTAGGCGCCGGCGGGGTCGCTGAGAGGTCCGGCGCATCGGTTGCTTGCCGCGGTCCGCGCCAGCGCGGCCATGCATCTCGTTGTTATCCGGCCGCATTATTCCTGCCCTGGACGGAGGCGGCGACCGATGGTTAATCGCGTCTTAACCTCGCCCTATCTATGGTGAACTGAACCGCTTCCCCGCCGGCGTATCCATGCGACCGGCTGTTCCGAGAGTGCTGGCGCCCAGAATGGCTATGACCGCTTCATCCCGCGCGCCGCAGGCCGGTGGAAGCTCCGATACCGAACGCTCGCCCTTCGTCCGGCTGAACGAGCTGCTGGCGCCGCATCAACCCGGCAAGCCCTTGATTTCGCTTGCGGTCGGCGAACCGCAGCATCCGGTGCCGGACTTCGTCGGCCCGGTGCTGGCCAAGCACATCGCCGATTTCGGCCGCTACCCCGCGAACAAGGGCACCGACCCGTTCCGCAAGGCAGCGAGCGCTTGGCTGTCGTCGCGCTTCAAGCTGCCGCGGCCGCTCGACCCCGAGAGCGAGATTCTCGTCCTCAATGGCAGCCGCGAGGGGCTGTTCCTCGCCGCGATCGCGGCCGCGCGCTATGTCGGCCCGCGTCCCGGCAAACCCGCCATCCTGATGCCGAACCCGTTCTATCCGGTCTATGGCGCCGGCGCCGGCGCCGCCGCTTGCGAGCCAATCTTTCTGCCGACCACGGTCGAGAACGGTTTTCTGCCCGATCTCGACGCGATCGACGAGGCGACGCTGGCGCGCACGGTGGCGTTCTATCTGGCGTCACCCGCCAATCCGCAGGGCTCGGTCGCGTCGCGCGATTATTTCACGCGCCTGAAGAGCCTCGCCGATCGCTACGGCTTCGTGATCCTCAGCGACGAGTGCTATTCGGAAATCTACACCCTCGAGGCGCCCGGCAGTGCGCTGGAATGCGCCGGCCCCGACTTCACCCGCGTGGTTGCGTTCCAGTCGCTATCGAAGCGCTCCAACCTGCCGGGCATGCGCGTCGGTTTTGCCGCCGGCGACAAAAAGTTCATCGGCATGTTCCTCGAGCTGCGCAACATTGCGGCGCCGCAGGTGCCGGTTCCGCTCCAGCATGTCGCGACAGTTGCTTACGGCGACGAGGCGCATGTCGAGGAGAATCGCAGGCTCTACCGGATCAAGTTCGATCTCGCCGACCAGATCATCGGCAATCGTTACGATTATCGCAGGCCCGATGCCGGCTTCTGCGTCTGGCTCAACACGTCCGAAATCGGCGACGACGTGTCTGTGTGTCTAAAACTCTTCACGGAAGCAGGCGTGCGCGTGGTGCCCGGCAGCTATCTGGCGCGGCTCCAGCCCGACGGCTTCAATCCCGGGGCAGGCTACATTCGCCTCGCACTGGTGCAGGATGGCGAGACCACGGCGCAGGCTCTGCACCGTCTGGTCGAGACTCTGGGTTAGGCGGGGCCCATGAGCATGTCGGCAATCGAACGTGTCATTCCCTTGGTCGGCCATCTGCCGCCCTCGATCCGCGAGGGGCTGGCGCGGCGTGTGCGCGAGCTCAGCGGTCTCGGCCTGATCACCTTGTCGGGCGTCGCCTCGGCGGCGATGATGACCTGGTCGGTGCAGGATCCGAGCCTCAGCCACGCGACGTCGCGGCCGATCCGCAACATTCTCGGCTATGGCGGCGCAATCGGCGCCGACCTTGCGATGCAGATCCTCGGGCTCGGCGCGATCATGCTGGTCCTGACCGTCGCGGTCTGGGGCTGGCGCATGCTGACCCATCGTCCGTTCGACCGCGAGGCGCTGCGGCTCGGCTCCTGGATTCTCTGCACGGTGATCGCGGCAGGCTTCGTCAGCTGCTGGCCGCATGGCGGCGCCTGGCCGCTGCCGACCGGCCTCGGCGGCGTGGTCGGCGATGCCCTGGTGCGCGCGCCCGCGGTGATTTTCGGACCGCCGGGCACGATCTATCGCATGGTGCTGGGCACGATCCTGTTCGCCGCGATGGCGGCGACCTTCCTGATCGCCTGCGGCCTCGGCGCGCGCGAGCATGACGACGAGCTCGCGGAGATCGAGGATGACGACAAGCCGCTCGACCAGGACGAGGACAGCGATCGCGGTTCGGTGTCGCTGGGCTGGCTGTTCCACGCATTGATGAGCACGAAGGCGCGGCTGATCTGGCTGCTCGGCGCCGCCTATCGCTCGCTGGTCTCGAGCGGACCGAAGACCAAGGCCGTTGCGTTCAGCCGCCATGAGCCGAATCTCGGTGGCGGCCGCGCCGCGCCGCCGATCTCGCCGCAGTCCGAAGACGAGCACCGCGAGGACGATCACGAAGAAGAGGACGAGGAGGAAGAAGAGGAGGAGCCGGCCGCGCGCGCCCCGCGCAAAAAGGCTGCGCCGAAGGCCGCTTCCAGGAAATCCTCCGACAAGTTCGAGCTTCCGTCCGTGTCCGTACTGGCCGCCCCCAAGGCCGGCGATCGCCAGCCTCTCAGCAAGGCCGAGCTGGAAGCCAATTCGCGCGCACTCGAAGGCGTGCTGCAGGATTTCGGCGTGCGCGGCGACATCGCGAAAGCCAATCCGGGTCCCGTCGTCACGCTGTACGAACTGGAGCCGGCGCCGGGCATCAAGTCGTCGCGCGTGATCGGCTTGGCCGACGACATCGCCCGTTCGATGAGTGCGCTGTCGGCGCGTGTCGCCGTCGTGCCGGGCCGCAATGCCATCGGTATCGAGCTGCCGAACGCGCATCGCGAAAAAGTCTATTTGCGCGAGCTGCTGGTGGCCAAGGAAACCATCGACACGGTCGCGAAGCTGCCGCTCTGCCTCGGCAAGACCATTGGCGGCGACCCCGTCATCATCGACCTCGCACGCACACCGCACATGCTGATCGCCGGCACTACCGGCTCGGGCAAGTCGGTCGCCATCAACACCATGATCCTCAGCCTGGTCTATCGGCTGCGCCCGGACCAGTGCCGACTGATCATGGTCGATCCGAAGATGCTCGAGCTCTCCGTCTATGACGGCATTCCACACCTGCTCACGCCGGTCGTGACCGACCCGAAGAAGGCGGTGGTCGCGCTGAAATGGGCCGTGCGCGAGATGGAAGAGCGCTACAAGAACATGGCCAAGCTCGGTGTGCGCAACATCGACGGCTACAACACGCGCCTGCTCGAATTGAAGGCCAAGGGCGAAGAGCCCACCCGCACGGTGCACACCGGCTTCGACAAGGAGACCGGCAAGGCGATCTACGAGGAAGAGAAACTCTCGCTCGACCCGCTGCCCTACATCGTCATCATCGTCGACGAAATGGCCGATCTGATGATGGTTGCCGGCAAGGACATCGAAGGCGCGGTGCAGCGCCTCGCGCAGATGGCGCGCGCCGCCGGCCTGCACGTGATCCTCGCGACGCAGCGGCCGTCGGTCGACGTCATCACCGGCACCATCAAGGCGAACTTCCCGACCCGCATCGCCTTCCAGGTGACGTCCAAGATCGACAGCCGCACCATTTTGGGCGAGATGGGCGCCGAGCAGCTGCTCGGCCAGGGCGACATGCTCTACATGGCCGGCGGCGGTCGCATCAGCCGCGTGCACGGACCTTTCGCGTCGGACGAGGAAGTCGAGAAGGTCGTGCGCCACCTCAAGACGCAGGGACAGCCGGAATATCTCGAAGCCGTTACCGCCGAAGAGCCCACCGAGGGCGAGGATGGCGCGGTGTTCGACGCCTCCGGCATGGGTGCGGACGGCGGCGGCGATCTGTTCTCGCAGGCCGTTGCCATCGTCAAACGCGACCGCAAGGCCTCGACCAGCTACATCCAGCGCCGCCTGCAAATCGGCTATAACCGCGCCGCATCGCTGATGGAGCGCATGGAACTGGAAGGCATCGTCGGACCCGCCAACCACGCCGGCAAGCGCGAGATTCTGGTCGAGGAAGAAGACAGCCATATGTGAGGCGAGCCGCCTCAGACGACCATTTCACGCAAAAACGTTATCTGCTTTTGGCCGAAATCACGCTAAAAGGGCGCCCAGCCACACAGGACGACGCGTTGATCAGACATCCGGACATTCGATTCGCTGCCATCGTCGCTGCGCGAAGCGCGCGCATGGCCGGCGTGCTTCTCGTCACCGCCGCGATGGTGACCGCGACGTCATTCGCGCAGACCGTTCCCGTGCCGAAGCCCGCGCCGAAGGGCCGCGATGGCGGTGCCACCGCCGGGGGCCCGTCGATCACCGGCGCGACCCAGACGCCGCCGAATCCGGTGATTCCGGATCCGCGCCGCAACGTGCCGAGCAGCATCTTCCAGACCTTCGATGCCAATCAGAAGGCCCAGGCCGCCAAGGTCAGCGCCTACCTGTCGTCGTTGTCGACGCTGGTTGGGAATTTCGTTCAGGTCGGTCCCGACGGCAGCAAGACGCAAGGCGACTTCTACATCCAGAAGCCGGGCAAGGTGCGCTTCGAATATGACGCGCCGAGCCCGATCGACATCGTCGCCGACGGATCGTCGCTGGTGGTGCGCGACCGCAAGCTCGCGACACAGGACGTCTATCCGCTGTCGCAGACGCCGCTGCGGTTCCTGCTGTCCGACCGCATCGACCTGATGAAGGACACCAACGTCGTCAACGTCTCGGCCGACGACGTCTTCGTCAGCGTCACCATCGAGGAGAAGCAGGCGCTGGTCGGCACCAGCCGCCTGATGCTGATGTTCGGCGCCAAGGACGGCCAGCTCAAGCAATGGACCGTCACCGACCCGCAGGGCTACGACACCACGATCGCGGTCTACAATCTCGACACGAGCAAGAAGCTCGATCCCGGCATGTTCAAGATCGACTTCACCAATTACGGCCCCGCGCCGGGCTGAGACCTACTCGCTGCTCCGACGATCGTCATGCCCGGGCTTGTCCCGGGCATCCACGTTCTGGACCTACAAAAAGGCGTGGATGGCCGGGTCAAGCCCGGCCAGGACGGATGGAGTTTGTTAGATCAATCTCATGCGTTTTTCCCTGACAACCTGGAACATCAATTCGGTGCGGCTGCGCATCGATCTGGTCGCGAAATTTCTCAAGAGCGCGCGACCGGACGTGCTGTGTCTCCAGGAAACCAAGTGCATCGATGACGCTTTTCCGTTGAAGCGCTTCAAGCGGCTCGGCTATGAGCACGTCGCGCTGAACGGGCAGAAGGGCTATCACGGCGTCGCCATCGTCTCGAGGATTCCATTCGAGTCGAAGGACATCCGCACCTTCTGCGACAAGGTGGATTCACGCCACATCTCGGTGTCGTTCGGAGAGAAGGCCGGGATCGCAAAGCCCCTGGTGGTGCATAATTTCTACGTGCCGGCCGGCGGTGACATTCCCGATCCCGCGCTGAACGAGAAATTCGATCACAAGCTCCGCTTTCTCGACGAGATGAAGGCGTGCGAGCCGCTGCATCCGCGCGGCGAGGATCGCCACATCCTGGTCGGCGATCTCAACGTCGCCCCGCATGAGAACGACGTCTGGTCGCACAAGCAGCTTCTGAAAGTGGTTTCGCACACGCCAGTCGAAACCGAGAAGCTGCAAGCCGCGCTCGTCGCCGGCGAGTGGGTTGACGTCGCCCGCGAGCGCATTCCGATGTCGGAGAAAGTCTATACCTGGTGGAGCTATCGCTCCGCGGACTGGACCGTCGGCGACCGTGGCCGCAGGCTCGACCACATCTGGGTCTCGCGCGCGCTGAAGGATACGGTCAGCGATTTCAAGATTCTTCGCGATGCGCGGAGCTGGGAGCGGCCGTCGGACCATGTGCCGGTCACGGTGACGCTGGAGGTGTGATCTTGCAGCCCTTATGGAGCGCAGCGAAATCCGGGCTACGGATGCTTCTCAGGACTACGACGTCAGCTTCGCGCCCGCCATCAGGATATCGCTGGCGATCTGGCTGGAGCGAACCGCGAATTCGTCGCGAAGGCGGACGGCGGCGGCAGGGTCGCTTTCGAGCACGCGCTGAAACAGGCTGCGCGCGACGCGGATGACGGTGGCGTGCTCCAGTGCGATCGCGCTCGACGGACGCTTCATCGGTACCACCAGCGCCAGCTCGCCGATCAGAGCACCGGGACCTGCGATCATCTCCGCGCCGGCACCGTCGTCGACCCGGAAGGCGCCGCGCTGGACCACGAAGCCGGCATCGGCATCGTCGCCGAGATTGAACAGGACGTCGCCGCGGACGAAGTCACGCTGCTCGGAGCCGATCGCCAGCATGCGCAACGAAGCGTCTCCCAACAGGCGCAGTGTCGGGACACGCTCGAGAAGCACTACATCGTCGTCGATTGACATTCAGGTCCGAGGCTCAAAGGCACGCGATCTAAAACGATTCGCACGCCCCTGAAGCGTATCACGGCACCAGCTTGTAGCCACCGGCTTCCGTGACCAGGATCTCGGGGTTAGCGGCGTCCTTCTCGATCTTCTGGCGAAGGCGGTAGATGTGGGTTTCCAGCGTGTGGGTGGTGACGCCGGAATTGTAGCCCCAGACCTCCTGGAGCAGGGTCTCGCGCGAGACCGGCATCTGGCCGGCCCGGTAGAGGAAGCGGAGGATGGCGGTTTCCTTCTCCGTCAGCCGGACCTTGCGTGCATTGGCGGCGGTCAGCATCTTGGAGCCGGGCCGGAAAGAATAGGGGCCGACCGAGAACACCGCGTCCTCGCTGGCTTCGTGCTGGCGGAGTTGGGCGCGGATACGAGCCAACAGAACCGCGAAGCGGAAGGGTTTTGCGACATAATCGTTGGCGCCGGATTCCAGCCCCAAAATCGTGTCGGAATCGGTGTCATGCCCGGTGAGCATGATGATCGGAGCCTTGAACCCGCCCTTGCGTAAGGAACGGACCACTTCACGGCCATCGGTGTCGGGCAGGCCAACATCCATCAGAACGAGATCGGGAGCATTGGCCTTCGCGGCGCTCGCGCCCTTGGCGCCGGTATCGACGGCGGAGGCTTCAAATTCCTCGTGCAGCGATAATTGCTCCACCAACGTATCGCGCAGATCGGTATCGTCATCCACGATCAGGATCTTGCGGGCATTGGCCATAGGGGGTCATCCTTTTGGGGTCCGGCGCGGCGCGCATCCATGCTGCACCCAGCCGAGAGGGAAGTTTAGGGGTCGCTGTTATTATTGTTGTTCGTGTTGAAGTAGTGGGCTGTTACCGATTCACAAGCCAGAACCACTCTAACCCAGAATAGCAGGGCGCTTCGATGAATGTCCTGTAATGAATTCGACATTGCACGTTCACATGAAAAACAAAGCTGCTTCAGCTAGTTACACCATGAACCGAGGCGCCGGACCATTATCCGCGATCCGCGTTAAGCCTGCGGCGGGGAATCCATGCCGGGGCTGGCTGACCGCGGGGGCGCTGACGATTCCGGTTGCGCTGGGGCGGGGCGGCATTCTGGCCAACAAGCGCGAGGGCGATGGCGGCACCCCGAGGGGCAGCTTCCGTCCCAGGCGCTTGTGGTGGCGGGGCGACCGGCACAGCCGCCCGCAGACTTTCTTGCCGGCGAGGAGCATCGGCGACACGGACGCCTGGTGCGAGGATCCCGGGGACCGTCATTACAATCAGGGAATCCGGCTCGGCGAGGGGCAGGGCGGCGACCGGCTCAAGCGGACCGATCATCTCTATGACTTCATCATCGAAATCGACCACAACACGAGGCCGCGCATCGCCGGCCGCGGCAGCGCAGTGTTCTTGCATCTGGCCCGCGACAATTTCGGCCCGACCGCAGGCTGCGTCGCGATGACCAAAGCGGCGATGCGACAGTTGCTGCGGCGGCTGGGACCAAAAACAAAAATCATCATCGGGTGAGGATACATGCTCGACAGGGATCAGATCGCCGCCACATCGCGCGTCCTCGTTCAACATTGGCGCGACGGCACCAAGCTTGACGCGCTGGAGCCACGGTTGCGGCCACAGGGCCGCGCTGAGGGCTACGCCGTGCAGGCTGCGCTCAGCGGGACATTGTTCGGCTGGAAGATCGCAGCGACAAGCGCGTCCGGACAAAAGCACATCAATGTCGCGGGACCGCTGGCCGGTCGCATCATGAGCGACACCGTGATCGCCGATGGCGGCACGGCTGCGATGAAGGGCAACGCGATGCGCGTCGGCGAGCCTGAGTTCGCTTTCCGCATGGGACGCGATCTGCCGCCGCGCGCGGCGGCGTACACTGTCGACGAGATGCTGGCCGCCGTGGACGGCTTGCATCCTGCAATCGAGATTCCCGATTCGCGCTTTGCCGATTTCGCAGGCGCCGGCGAGGCGCAGCTCATCGCCGACAATGCCTGCGCGCATCTGTTCGTGCTGGGTGCGGCGACCACTACGAACTGGCGCGCCATGGATCTCGTCGAGGAGCGGCCGCAGATCACGCTACGCGGCGAGCGCTATCTCGGCCACGGCAAGAACGTGCTCGGCGACCCCCGAATCGCCCTGGTCTGGCTGGCCAACGAGCTGCGTGGCCTCGGCATCACCTTGCGGGCAGGGGAGGTGGTGACCACGGGCACGTGCCATCCGCCGCTGCCGCTCCAGGCCGGCGATCATTTTGCGGTGGATTTTGGGGTGCTGGGAAAGGTGTCGGTGGGATTCGCGTAGGCGCTACGCGCCCCCGGCGAAATTACCGGTGCCCGAAGATCGCGCTTCCCACCCGCACATGCGTGGCGCCGAGCATGATGGCGGTCGCAAAATCCGCGCTCATGCCCATCGAGAGCTTGTTCAATCCATTGCGCGCGGCGATCTTGGCGGTCAGCGCGAAATGCGCCGCCGGCGGCTCGTCCACCGGCGGGATGCACATCAACCCGGAGATCGTCAGCCCGTAGGTGTCGCGGCAGCTCGCGATGAAGGCGTCGGCCTCCCCGGGGGCAATGCCGGCCTTCTGCGGCTCCTCGCCGATATTGATCTGGACGAACAGTTCCGGGTGCTTGTCCTGAGATTCGATTTCCTTGGCTAACGCTTGGCAAATGCTCGGGCGGTCGACCGAATGGATGGCATCGAACAGCGCCACGGCCTCTTTCGCCTTGTTGGATTGCAGCGGCCCGATCAGATGCAGCGCAATATCGGAGTAAACAGAAATTAACGCGGGCCATTTGCCCTTGGCCTCCTGCACGCGATTCTCACCGAATACGCGCTGTCCGGCGTCGATGACCGGGGTAATTGCATCTGCTGCGAAAGTTTTCGAGACCGCGATCAGCGTCACGGAGGCACGTTCGCGCCGCGCATCCGCGCAGGCGCGCGCGATTTCGGCTTCGACCGCGGCGAGCGCGTTTGGTGAATGGCCGGTTACCGGCGCGGCGTTGGCTTCAGTCATGATGTCGCATGGGTACTGGTTGTTGCGGAGCTAGTTCTAATTTTACCGAGTTCAAGAAAGAGTTTTTGAACCCTTCGCTTTACCTTGGCCGCGGGGTGGGCAGCGAAGATGGCAAACGTCAGTTTCAACCGCAAACGAGCGAAACTCAAGCAGGTTCTCGGAATCCGGGCGCGGCTTGCGTTGCTCGCGGTAATTCTGGTGGCGCCCTTGATGTTCGAGCGCATCCGTTCGCTCGAAAACACGCGCACGAAGCAGATCGCGCAGGCCGCAGCTGAATTCACCACCGTCGCAAGGCACAGCGCCGACGCCCAGCGCGAGGTGATCTCGTCAGTCGAGACCATCCTGAAATCTGAAGCCTTCATCCGCGCCTCCGCCGGCGGCATCAGCAAGAGCTGTGACGTGCTGCGCGCGAGCCTGCCGTCGAATCTTCCATGGATCCGCACGCTTTTGATCGCCGGCCAGGACGGCCGCATCCAGTGCGCCACCAACAACATGTATGTCGGCCTCGATCTCAGTGACCGGCCCTACTTCCAGCAGGCACAGGAAACCGGCCGCTTCGTGCTGAGCGACTTCATCCTGTCGCGGCCGGTGCTGGCGCCGACCGTGATGGCGGTTTACCCGGTGTCTGCCTTCAGCGGCGTCACGGATGCCGTCGTGCTTGCCACCGTCAACCTCGACTGGATGTCGAAGGTCATGAGCAATCTGGGTGGCCGCGCCGGCATCACCGCCGTCCTGGTCGACAGCGCCGGCACCGTGCTGGCGGCACCGGCCGACCAGCACAGCGCGGTCGGCCGTCCGCTCGACAACATGCCGCTGATGTCCGCGATCGCCGACAAGGCGCTGCGGTCGGACCAGGACGAGGGCGCATTGTCTTTCCTCGCCGCCGACGGCTCCCGCCGCGCGGTCAGTTATATCCGCATCGCCGGCACCAATGCCCGCCTGATCGCCAGCATCGACGAGGACAAGGTGTCTGCGGCCGTGAGCCGCGACATCCGCACTGCTTATCTCCAGCTCGCTTTCGTCGTCGTGTTCGTCCTGCTCGGCGCGCTGATCGCCGCCGAAAAGCTGGTGATCAAGCCGATCGAGATGCTGGCCGATATGGCCAAGCGCCTTGGCGAGGGCGATCTGTCGGCGCGCGCTGCGCGCAATCGTCTGCCGGCCGAGTTCGTGCCGCTGGCCCGCGCGTTCAATGCGATGGCCGCGCAGCTGAGCCAGCGCGAACGCGAGCTGATGGCGAGCAACGACCGGCTCACGGTGATGGCCTCGATCGACATGTTGTCGGGGCTCGCCAACCGCCGCGGCTTCCAGAGCCGGCTCGACTTCGAATGGATGCGCGCGCAGCAATATGGCAGCGAACTCGCGCTTTTGATGATCGACGTCGACCATTTCAAACTGTTCAACGACACCTATGGTCATCTCGAAGGCGATTCTTGCCTGACCAGGCTCGGCGAGTCGCTGTCCGGCATCGCCGCCGACACGATGGGCTTCGCGGCCCGCTATGGCGGCGAGGAATTCTGCCTGTTGCTGCCGAACACCGACGTGGCGCGCGCCGTCGAAATCGGCGAGCAGGCCCGCGCGGCCGTATTGAAGCTGTGCCTACCGCACATCACTTCCGCCCACATGATCGTCACCGTCTCGATCGGTGTTGCCGCGGCAAAGCCAAACGAGAGTCTGCGCCCCGGCGATCTGATCGAAGCCGCCGACGCCGCGCTCTACGCCGCCAAACACCGCGGCCGCAACAACGTCGTCGAGCACGGCATCACCGTGATCGACAACGGCGCGGCGGAAATGATGATGGCCGGTTGAGGGTTAACCCGCGGCCGCGGCGCGATCGAGCTCGATCTCCGTCACCACACGATTGCGGCCGCCGTTCTTCGCAAGATAGAGCGCGCGGTCGCAGCGCTCGATGAGGTCGGCGGTTGCCTCGCCGATCCGATACTGCGCCACGCCGATCGAAACCGTGATGTCAGGCAGGACCTCGCCGGTCGAGCGACGGGTGATCCTGGATTCCGCGATTGCTCGCCTGATTCGCTCAGCGACCTCGGCGCAGGCGGCCAGATCGGCATCCGGCAGCACCGCGATCAGCTCCTCGCCGCCGTAGCGCGCCGATAGATCCTGCTCGCGGACCTTTTCGCGCAACACCTTTGCCATCAGGCGCAGCACCTGGTCGCCGACGCCGTGGCCGAAACTGTCGTTGAAGGTCTTGAAGTGGTCGATGTCGAGCATCAGCACGCTGAACGGCTCGCCCCAATCCGCAGTCGCCTGCACCTTGCGCAGGAATCCATCGAGCGCCCGCCGGTTTGCAAGGCCTGTGAGTGTATCGGTCCGGGCACGCTCCTCGGATTTGGAGAGAGAGTCGCGGATCACGTCGAGCTCGCGGGTCTTTTCCGCAAAGCCCGCCTCGAGCCGCGTCGCGCGGGTGGCCGCGCGGCCCAACTCGTTCATGAGCTGGGCAACCAGCGCTTTGGGGTCGACACCGGCGTTGCCCTGGTCGGCGACCTCGTTGATCGCTTGCATCTGGGAGTGATTGTCGGCAATCGCAGTCGCGAGAAAATCCTTCGCCGCGCCCATAAGGGTGTGGAGCCGCTCGGACGTGTCGACGACGATGGCGCTCACCTGGGGCGCGACGTAGGTCTCGAAAAGATCCTGATTGGTCCTGACGTCGAAGGGTCGATTGTGGTCGATCAGGAGATCGATCGCGTTGCGCAGATCGTCATGGCTTCCCGCGAAATATTGGAACCAGACGGCGAAATTGGTCGGCGTTGCAGGGATCCGCTGTTCGGCCATGTTCCGCATCGCCCGTCCGGCAATGGACGCGGCATAGTCGTAATCGGGATCGTCGAAGCTGGCGTCCATCACAAGTCTTGAGAGTTCTGGTCGGTCGCAAACTGGCATCGACCCCTTAATCACACCCCAACGCGGCCTCAGTAGTTATGCGGTGCAGCGCCGAAGGTTCCCAAATTGCGGCAACCCATTGACCCCTTGAGGACTTCTATGGCCTAGTCCGCCGTCTTTAGACGGCCGAACCCACGAAAACCCAAACGATTCCATGACCTCCGAACGCTATAACGCCCGCGACTCCGAACCGCGCTGGCAAGCCGCCTGGGACCAACAGGCAATCTTCGTCTCCAAGAACGACGATTCGCGGCCGAAATACTATGTGCTGGAGATGTTCCCCTACCCGTCGGGGCGCATCCATATCGGCCATGTCCGCAATTACACGCTCGGCGACGTGCTGGCCCGCTTCATGCGCGCCAAGGGTTTCAACGTGCTGCATCCGATGGGCTGGGACGCCTTCGGCCTGCCGGCCGAGAACGCCGCCATCGAGCGCAAGGTCGCGCCGAAGGCCTGGACTTACGACAACATCGCCGCGATGAAGAAGCAGCTCCGCTCGATCGGGCTGTCGCTGGACTGGAGCCGCGAGATCGCGACCTGCGATCCCAGTTACTACAAGCACCAGCAGAAGATGTTTCTGGACTTCCTGCGCGAAGGCCTCGCCGAGCGCGAAAAGCGCAAGGTGAACTGGGACCCCGTCGACATGACCGTGCTCGCCAACGAGCAGGTGATCGACGGCAAAGGCTGGCGTTCGGGTGCCGTTGTCGAACAACGGGAAATGAGCCAGTGGGTCTTCAAGATCACGAAGTACTCGCAGGAGCTGCTGTCGGCACTGGATACGCTGGACCGCTGGCCCGACAAGGTGCGGCTGATGCAGCGCAACTGGATCGGCCGGTCGGAAGGCCTGTTGATCCGCTTCGCGCTCGATGCGGCGACGACGCCGGCCGGCGAGAGCGAGCTGAAGATTTTCACGACGCGCCCGGACACGTTGTTCGGCGCAAAATTCATGGCGATCTCGGCCGATCATCCGCTGGCGCAGGCCGCCGCGGCGAAGAATCCGAAACTTGCCGAGTTCATTGCCGAGATCAAGAAGATCGGCACCGCGCAGGAAGTCATCGACACCGCTGAGAAGCAGGGCTTTGACACCGGCATCCGTGCGGTCCACCCGTTCGATCCGTCCTGGAAGCTGCCGGTCTATGTCGCCAACTTCGTGCTGATGGAATACGGCACCGGCGCCATCTTCGGCTGCCCCGCGCATGACCAGCGCGACCTCGACTTCGTCAACAAGTACAGTCTCGGCAACATTCCGGTGGTGTGCCCCGAGGACCAGGATCCGAAATCGTTCGTCATCACCGACACCGCCTATGACGGTGACGGCCGCATGATCAATTCGCGCTTCCTCGACGGCATGACCATCGATCAGGCCAAGGAAGACGTGGCGAAGCGTCTCGAAACCGAGCTGCGCGGCAACGCGCCGGTCGGCGAGCGCCAGGTGAACTTCCGCCTGCGTGACTGGGGCATTTCGCGCCAGCGCTATTGGGGTTGCCCGATTCCGATCATCCACTGCCCCAAATGCGATGTGGTGCCGGTGCCGGACGCCGACCTGCCCGTCATACTGCCTGATGATGCGACCTTCGACAAACCCGGCAACGCGCTCGATCATCATCCGACCTGGAAGCACGTGACCTGCCCGCAATGCGGCGGCAAGGCGCAACGCGAAACCGACACCATGGACACCTTCGTGGATTCGTCCTGGTACTTTGCGCGCTTCACCGATCCCTGGAACGAGAACGCGCCGACGACTCCAGAGGTCGCCAACCGGATGCTGCCGGTCGACCAATATATCGGCGGCGTCGAGCACGCGATCCTGCATCTGCTCTACAGCCGCTTCTTCACGCGTGCGATGAAGGCGACCGGGCACATTGCGCTGGACGAGCCGTTCGCCGGCATGTTCACGCAGGGCATGGTGGTGCACGAGACCTATCAGAAGGCCGACGGCACCTATGTGCAACCGGTCGAGGTCAAGGTCGAGACCGGCGCCAACGGCCGCCGCGCGACGCTGCTGACCTCAGGCGAAGACATCCAGATCGGCCCGATCGAGAAGATGTCGAAGTCGAAGAAGAACACGGTCGACCCCGACGACATCATCGAGACCTACGGCGCCGACGTCGCCCGCTGGTTCATGCTGTCGGATTCCCCGCCTGACCGCGACGTGATCTGGAGCGACGAGCGCGTTCAGGGCGCCTCGCGCTTCCTGCAGCGGCTGTGGCGGCTGGTGAACGACTCCATGAAACTGGGCAAGACCGCGCCGACGGCTCGCCCGGCCAGCTTCGGCCCGGACGCCACCGCCTTGCGCAAGGCCGCCCATGGCGCGTTGGACAAGGTCACCACCGGAATCGAGCGGCTGCACTTCAACGTCTGCCTCGCCCATATCCGCGAGTTCGCCAATACGTTTTCGGAAGTATTGCAGCGCCCCGGCCAGCCCACCCCCGACCTCGTCTGGGCGATCCGGGAGGCCAGCCAGATCCTGGTCCAGCTGTTCTCCCCGATGATGCCGCACCTGGCCGAGGAGTGTTGGCAGGTTCTGGGCCACAGCGGGCTGGTTTCCGAGGCCAATTGGCCCCAAATCGAACGCGATTTGCTGATTGAAGACAGCGTGACCCTGGTGGTCCAGGTCAACGGCAAGAAGCGGGGCGAGGTCACAGTTGCAACAGCGGCCGAGAATCCGGAAATCGAGGCTGCCGTTTTGGCCCTCGATGCGGTAAAACTGGCTCTGGACGGCAAGCCCGTCCGCAAGGTGATTATCGTCCCCAAGAGGATCGTGAATGTTGTCGGCTAGGATCCGCATCGCAGCCCGCTTGCTGGCGGTCGCCGCCCTGGCGGCCCTGACGGCCGGCTGCTTCCAGCCGATGTATGCCGAGCGCACCGACGGCACCCCCGGCCTGCGCGAGAAGCTGATGGGGGTCGATCTGCCCCCGATCGCCAAGGCGAATGCCTCCCGCGAGGCGCGCGTCGGCGTCGAGGTCCGCAACGCGCTGGCCTTTAAGCTCTATGGCACCGCCACCGGCATGCCGCCGACCCACCGCCTTGAGATCCGCTTCTCAAGCAGCAAGTCGTCGCTGATCGTCGATGCCAATACCGGCCTGCCGAGCAGCGAAAACTACGGCCTCGACGCCCAGTACAATTTGATCGAGGTCGTCAGCGGGAAGTCGGTGATGACCGGCACCACGTTCTCGCGCGTGTCCTACGACATGCCCGGCTCCTATCAGCGCTTCAGCCGCAACCGCGCGGTACGTGATGCCGAGGATCGCGCCGCCAACGAGATCGCCGAGAACATCACGACGCGCCTCGCCTCGTTCTTCACCGCGGGCACTTAATTCATCCCGTCATTCCGGGGCACCCGGAACGACGAACCTCAGGCAACATGGTCGCGCTGCGCGGAAAAGAGATCGACGCCTTTCTCGCCCGCCCCGATGCGGGCCGTCCGATCATCCTGCTCTATGGTCCCGATGCCGGCCTCGTGCGCGAACGCGCCGATGCGCTGATCGCCTCGGCTGTCGACGATCCCAACGATCCCTTCTCGCTGGTCAAGCTCGATGGCGACGAGCTCTCCGCCGAGCCGTCCCGGCTCGTGGACGAAGCGATGACGGTGCCGCTGTTCGGCGGCCGCCGCGCCATCCGCATCCGCGCCGGCTCGCGAAGCTTTGCCAGCGGCATCGACACGCTGGCGGAGATGGGCGTGAAGGATTGCCGCATCGTGATCGAGGCCGGCGAGCTGCGTCCGGAATCGCCACTGCGCAAGGCCTGCGAGCGTGCCAAGACGGCCGTCGCGATGGCCTGCTATCCCGACACCGAGCGCGACCTGGCCAAGCTGATGGAAGACGAGCTCCGCATCGCCAATCTGCGCATCGCGCAGGACGCCCGCGCGGCGCTGATGTCGTTCCTCGGCGGCGACCGCCAGGCCTCGCGCAACGAGCTGCGCAAGCTCACCCTCTATGCCCATGGCAAGGGCGAGATCACGCTGGACGACGTGATGGCCGTCGTCGCCGATGCGTCGGAGCTGAAACTCGATCCGATCGTCGACGGCGCCTTCGCCGGCCGGCCCGAGATCGTCGAGAACGAGTTCGCCAAAGCCATGATCGCCGGCACCTATCCAGGCGTGATCATCTCTGCGGCGCTGCGTCAGGCGGCGTGGCTGCACAAATCGGCGCTCGCAATCGCCGACGGCACGCCCGCTTCCGCGGTGCTCGACGGCGGCTATCCGCGCCTGCATTTTTCACGAAAGCCCGCGGTCGAAACCGCGCTGCGCAATTTCAGCGTGGCGCGGCTCGCCGCCATCATCGAGCAGCTCGCGACCGCTGCGCTCGACACCCGCAAGCAATCCACCCTCGCCGCCGCCATCGCCCAGCGCACGCTGATGTCGATCGCCGCGAACGCGAAGCGGCGGGGCTGAACTTCCGTTCTCTCCGCGCGTCATTGCGAGAGTGTCTCTCTCTCCCCTCGTCATTGCGAGGAGCGCAAGCGACGAAGCAATCCAGAGTCTCTCCGCAGAAAGATTCTGGATTGCTTTGCTGCGCTCGCAATGACGTGTGGATGGGCGTTAATTCCTCATCCTGAGGAGCGCGCTCTTGCGCGCGTCTCGAAGGATGAAGGCCCGGGCCCTTGCCCTTCGAGACGCTGCTTCGCAGCTCCTCAGGGTGAGGGTAAGAGAGTACGAATGACGGCCTACAGCGCGCCCTTCGCCAGCCGCCGCATTACCTCGTCGAGCTGGTCGAGATTGCGATAATTGATCTGGACCGAGCCGCCGGGGTCGCGGTGGCTCACCGTGACCTTGAGGCCGAGCGCGTCGCTGACGCGCTTCTCCAGGTCGACCGTGTCGGGGTCCTTTTCCTTCGCCCCCGTGCGCGCCTTCTGCGGCTTGCGTTCCGGCACGCCCTCTTCGTGCGCCAGCGCCTCGGTCTGGCGGACGTTGAGGCCCTCTTCGACGATGCGCTTGGCAGCCGCGAGCGGATCGGGCACGCCGATCAGCGCACGGGCGTGACCTGCGGTCAGCTCGCCGCTCGTGATCAAGGCTTGCACCTCGTCGGGCAGCTTCGTCAGCCGCATCATGTTGGCGATGTGGCTGCGGCTCTTGCCGACGACTTTGGCGATGTCGTCCTGGCTGCGTTTGAACTCGTTGGCGAGCGCGTGATATCCGAGCGCTTCTTCCATCGGGTTGAGGTCTTCGCGCTGCACGTTCTCGACGATCGCGAACTCCAGCGCATCGCTGTCGCTGATGTCGACGGGGACGATCGGCACTTCGTGCAGGCCGGCCATCTGCGAGGCACGCCAACGCCGTTCGCCCGCGATGATCTCGAAGCGGTCCTGCCCGCCCTTCACCGGACGCACCACGATCGGCTGGATCACGCCATGCTGCTTGATGGAGTCAGAGAGCTCCTTGAGCTCGGCCTCCGAAAAAGCGCGGCGCGGGTTGCGCGGATTGGGTTTGATGAATTCGATCGGCACCTTGCGCTGCGCGCGCGGGCGGTCGACATGCTGAGCCTCGCCGCCGACGTCCCCGATCAGACTCGCAAGACCCCGGCCCAATCGCGAACGCGCTTCATCGGCCATTGTCAGCTCCCTTGGATTCACGGTGCAGCACTCCAGAACTGAATTCTCGAAACTTGTAGGATGGGTAGAGCGAAGCGAAACCCATCGCTGTTGGCGCGTTCGATGATGGGTTTCGCTGCGCTCTACCCATCCTACGAATTAGCGCACCTCAATGCGTCGTCCGCAGCTCGCGCTCGCGCTGGATCACTTCGGTGGCGAGCCGCAAGTAAGCTTCGCTGCCGACGCATTTGAGATCGTAGACCAACACCGGCTTGCCGTAGGACGGCGCCTCCGAGATGCGCACGTTGCGCGGGATCATGGTCTTGTAGACCTTTTCGCCCATGAACTGCCGGACGTCGGCAACGACCTGGTTCGAGAGGTTGTTGCGCGAGTCGAACATGGTCAGCACGATGCCGTGGATCGACAGGTTCGGATTGAGCGTCGAGCGCACCTGCTCCACCGTCTGCAGCAATTGCGACAGACCTTCGAGCGCGAAGAACTCGCACTGCAGCGGCACCAGGATCGCGTCGGAAGCCGCCATCGCGTTCACAGTGATCAAGTTGAGCGAGGGTGGACAGTCGATCAGCACGTAGGTGTAATCGGCGTCGGGCGAGACGTTGTTGTTGAGCGTGCTGATCGCGTCACGCAGCTTGTAGGCACGACCGGGCGTGGTGCCGAGCTCGAGCTCGAGGCCGGAGAGATCCATGGTCGAGGGCGCGATATGCAGCCGCGGCACGGCAGTCGACACCACCGCTTCTCGCAAGCTCGCCTCGCCCACCAGAACGTCATAGGTCGAGCAGGAGCGGTTGCGGCGATCGATGCCGAGGCCGGTCGAGGCGTTGCCCTGCGGATCGAGATCGACGATCAGGACGCGCTCGCCAATCGCCGCGAGCGCCGTGCCGAGATTGATCGCCGTGGTTGTCTTTCCCACGCCGCCCTTCTGATTCGCCAGCGCCAGGATGCGCGGATGGCCCTGGGGGACGGCGGTCTGTTCCTGCTGCGGTTCGTCAATCACGCTCATCGCAAATTCCCCACTCGACCCCTGAACGCCTCACCCGCGCCGTTCGGCGGAAGCCAGCTCGACGATCCAACCGTCACCTGTCCGGCTTTGGTGGAGCTGCGGCTGAATATTCCAATATTTAGTGGCTTCGGTCAATTCAGACTCTACATCTTGACCCTTGAGAAACAACGCTTTTGCGCCCTGGCGCATCAGCGGCTCCGCAAAGCCGATGAGCTGGTGTAGCGGAGCCAGCGCACGCGCGGTGACGCAATCGACCGGGCCGGTGATTCTATCCACATTATCCCCGATCTCGGCGAGATGTACGACTCCCGGAGATGTCGTGACGCGAATAGCTTCGCGCAGGAAGGCCGCCTTCTTGGCGGTTCGCTCGACCAGATGGACGCTCGCGTCGGCGGTCCCCGCCATGGCGCAGGCGAGGACGACCCCAGGAAAACCGCCGCCGCTGCCGAGGTCGGCCCAGCGTTTGGCCGACGGCGCGAGCGCCACGAGCTGAAGCGAGTCGGCGATGTGCCGGGTCCAGAGATGCGGCAACGTCGAGGGCGCGACGAGGTTGGTCTTGGCTTGCCATTCCCGGAGCAGTGCGATGTAGCGATCGAGCCGGGCTTCCGTTTCATGTGAAACGGGCGCGAGCTTGAGCGCCGCGATCTTGTCGGCAGCGACGATGGAGTCCAGCGACTGATCGTTGGCGCTGGCCTTGTCGAGCTTCGGCCTGATCGGCGCCGGTTCGGAGCGAAGACCAGTGCCCTCGCCCGCCGAGGGTTTTCCTGATGACGATCTGCCGCCGCCCGGCCCGCGTTGTTTCACGTGAAACGCCTATGCGATTGCTTTGGAAGCCTTCCGCGCCTCACGGCGAAGATAGGCCGCGAGGATGCCGAGCGCCGCCGGAGTCATGCCGTCGATCCGGCCGGCCTGGCCGACGGTGAACGGCCGCGTCTTCTCCAGCTTGGCCCGGACCTCATTGGAAAGACCGGGGACCTGCTGGTAATCGACGTCCGACAGCACCATCCCCTCATCCCGCCTGAAGGCTTCGACGTCCGCGCTCTGGCGCTCCAGATAGACATCGTACTTGGCATCGATCTCGAGATGGGCGGCAATGACGGGATCAATGGCAGAGAGCTCCGGCCAGATTGCGCGGACCTGGCTCCAGCCGATGTCGGCATACGCCATCAGCTCGAAGGCCGATCGACGCTGGCCATCCCGGTTCAGGGACAGCCCGTGCTTGATGGCTTCGTTCGGGGTGATCGTCAGTGACTTCGATAGCACTCGTGCCGCATTCAGGGCGTCCATCTTGGCCCGATGATGCAGCGTCCGGGCGCTGCCAACGCAGCCCAAGGCGATACCCTTCTCGGTCAGACGCTGATCGGCATTGTCGGCGCGCAGCGTCAGCCGGTACTCGGCCCTTGAGGTGAACATCCGATAGGGTTCGCTGATGCCGCGGGTGACGAGGTCGTCGATCATCACACCGAGATAGCCATCGGCACGATCGAACACCGTCAGTTCGGCGCCGCTGGCGGCCAGCGCCGCATTCAGCCCGGCCACGATGCCCTGGCCGGCGGCTTCCTCGTAGCCGGTCGTGCCGTTGATCTGCCCGGCCAGGAATAGACCGCGAAGACGCTTGGTCTGGAGGGTCGGATCGAGCTCCCGGGGATCGACGTGGTCGTATTCGATGGCATAGCCCGGCCGGACCATCTTCACCCGCTCCAGGCCGGGAATGGTTGCGAGGATGGCGAGCTGGACCTCCTCCGGCAGCGAAGTCGAGATGCCGTTGGGATAGACAGTGCTATCGTCGAGACCTTCCGGCTCCAGGAAGATCTGGTGACCGTCGCGATCGCCGAAGCGAACGATCTTGTCCTCGATCGAGGGGCAATAGCGCGGTCCGGAGCTCTTGATCTGGCCGGAGTACATCGGGGAACGATGCACATTGGCCCGGATCACCTCGTGGGTCGCGGACGTGGTCCGGGTGATCCCGCACTGGATCTGCGGCGTGGTGATCCGCTCGGTCATCACCGAAAACGGCTCCGGAGGCTCGTCGCCCGGCTGCATCTCGACGGCAGACCAGTCGATCGTCGTACCATCCAGACGCGGCGGAGTCCCCGTCTTGAGCCGTCCAAGGGTGAACCCGGCTCGCTCAAAGGAGGTCGAAAGGCCGATCGCAGGAGGCTCGCCAACCCGGCCGGCCGGCCAGTTCTTCTCACCGAGATGGATCAGGCCGCGGAGGAAGGTGCCGGTGGTGACGACCACGGCCCCTGCCCGAAGTTCGCGCCCATCCGCTAGACGCAAGCCGGTCACGCGGCCCTCGATCACGATCAGCTCGTCCGCCTCGCCCTCGACAACGGAAAGACCCTCGGTCTCCCGGATCGCCGTCTGCATCGCGGCGGCATAGAGCTTTCGGTCCGCCTGCGCGCGCGGTCCACGGACAGCCGGTCCCTTGCGGCGGTTGAGAACACGGAACTGGATTCCGCCGGCATCGCCGACGCGGCCCATCAGACCATCAAGGGCATCGACCTCACGAACCATATGGCCCTTGCCGAGACCGCCGATGGCGGGATTGCAGGACATCGCACCGACCGTGGAGAATCGATGCGTCACCAGAGCGGTCGCTGCGCCCATGCGGGCAGAAGCAGCCGCGGCCTCACAGCCGGCATGACCGCCGCCAATCACGATGACGTCGAAGCTCTCTCGCTCTGTTCGCATAGGCGGACTTGTATCCCAGAGGCCGGGAAGCCGGAAGTGGAAACTGAATGAGGATGCTGTTTCACGTGAAACGGAACTTCGAGGCCAGAACGCTGTTCGTGAAAACAACCCCATGCACAGTAGACAGTGCCTTGTTCCGCCTCCTGTTTTTCACGAAGCAAAACGAGTCAAAGAGCCAATGTTTCACGTGAAACACATGGAACTCCACTCTTCCTCAGCCAAAGTCCAAAGAGTGGAACAAGAGCTGGTCCTACAATCTAGTCCTACAATGAAGAACTAGCCCTACTTTCCGATACAGAATTTCTGGAAAATCGCCCCGAGGACGTCCTCGACGTCCACCCGACCCAACAGCCGGCCCAAGGCATAGGCGGCAGCACGCAGTTCTTCGGCGGCAAGCTCCTCGCCCTCTTCTACAAGCTCCAGACTCCGGCGCAAGCTGTCCGACGCCCGGCGCAGCAGATCCCGCTGGCGGGCCCGGGTCACCAAGGCGCCCTCGGTCGTTCCGAAGAAGTCAGCGGCGAATTTCACGAGGGCATCGACCAGCTCGGGAATGCCGTCCCCCCGGCTCGCTGAGATTCCGAACCCGCCGCGCGGCCCGGCGTCCTTGTCTCCGCTGAGATCGATCTTGTTGCGCACGATCCAGACCGAGCCGCTGGAGGGACTGCTCCCGCTGCCGGACTTCCCCAGCGACCCCATCGCGTCCGGATCGACAGCGCTGCCACCCTCCACCAGCCACAACACGAGGTCGGCGTCTTCGGCCCGCGCTCGCGCCCGGCGGACACCCTCCTGCTCGACCGGATCATCGGTCTCGCGAATGCCGGCGGTGTCGATCACCGTGACGGGATAGCCGTCGAGATCGAGCTGCACTTCGATCACATCACGCGTGGTGCCGGCATGCGGCGAGACGATCGCGACGTCGCGGCGCGCGAGCTGGTTGATGAGTGTCGACTTGCCGACATTCGGCTCGCCCGCAATCGCAACCACCAGACCGTCGCGCAGCCGTTCAGCTTGTCCCTGTGCCGCAAGGACTTCTGCGATTTCGCCGTGCAGAGCCTCGATCGCCTTGACCGCAGGCGCCCTCAACTCGGCGGGCACATCGCCCTCGTCGGAGAAATCGATGCCGGCCTCGATCAAGGCCGAGGCCTCGATGATGCGCTCACGCCAGTCACGCGCGCGATTACCGAGGAGACCCTGCAACTGCCGTAGCGCCTGGCGGCGCTGGCGGTCGGTGTCGGCATGAATGAGATCGTCGAGGCCTTCCGCCTCGGTCAGATCGAGCTTGCCGTTCTCGAACGCGCGCCGCGTGAACTCGCCGGGCTCGGCGGCGCGCATATTCGGAATTACGGAAATAGCGGCGAGGAGTGCAGCCAGCACCGCGCGGCCGCCATGGACGTGAAATTCGGCGACGTCCTCGCCGGTCGCGCTGGCCGGCCCCGGGAACCACAGCACCACCGCGTCGTCGATCGGCTGGCCCGCGCCGTCACGAAGCAGCCGGCGGCTGGCCTGCCGCGGCATCGTCAGTTTACCTGCCAACGTTGTCAGCGCCAGGCTGGCGCCGGGCCCGGAGACACGCACCACCGCGAGCGCGCTCGGCGGGCGGCCGGACGACAATGCAAAGATGGTCTGGTCTCGCGGATGCATGGCCTATTTGTCCGGCTGATGGGGAAAAGGCAAACATCCGTTGCGGGGCGAGGGATCGCGTTGCTTTGCTGCCCCAATTCCCGCAGCAAAATCCATATTGCGATGCAATATGTCTGGGACGAGGTTTGCTGCAAAATTGCTCGCCGCCGATTAAGCCGCCAGCTAAAATGGCATTCCAGAATTCTATTATTTCATAACAATATCAGCGACTTATGATAAATCTGGTTAAGCCGAAAATGCCCGACCATGCTGCACCTTCGCTGCAACAAAGCCGCACAATAGAAAAGGGCGCCCGGAGGCGCCCTCTGATTTCCACGCTGCACCCTGGCTCAGGTATTCATCGAGTCGAAGAACTCGGAATTGCTCTTGGTCGAGCGCAGCTTGTCGAGCAGGAAGTCGATGCCATCCATCGTACCCATCGGGTTCAGGATGCGCCGGAGCACGTACATCTTCTTCAGAACCACCGAATCGGTGATCAGCTCTTCCTTGCGGGTGCCGGAGCGCGAAATGTCGATCGCCGGGAAGGTCCGCTTGTCCGAGACCTTGCGGTCGAGGATCAGCTCGGAGTTACCGGTGCCCTTGAACTCTTCGAAGATGACTTCGTCCATGCGGCTGCCGGTATCGACCAGCGCGGTCGCGATGATCGTCAGCGAGCCGCCCTCCTCGATGTTGCGGGCGGCACCGAAGAAGCGCTTCGGCCGCTGCAGCGCGTTGGCGTCGACACCGCCGGTCAGCACCTTGCCGGATGACGGCACCACGGTGTTGTAGGCGCGGCCGAGGCGCGTGATCGAATCGAGCAGGATCACGACATCGCGGCCATGCTCGACCAGCCGCTTGGCCTTCTCGATCACCATCTCGGCGACCTGGACGTGGCGCACCGCCGGCTCGTCGAAGGTCGAGGAGACGACCTCGCCCTTCACCGAGCGCTGCATGTCCGTGACTTCTTCCGGACGTTCGTCGATCAAGAGCACGATCAGATAGCACTCAGGATGATTATGCGCGATCGAATGCGCGATGTTCTGCATCAGCACGGTTTTACCGGTGCGCGGTGGCGCGACGATCAGCGCGCGCTGGCCCTTGCCGATCGGCGCGACGATGTCGATCACCCTTGCAGACAGGTCTTTCCGCGTCGGATCGTCGATTTCCATGCGGAAACGCTGATTCGGAAACAGCGGCGTGAGGTTGTCGAAATTGACCTTGTGCTTGGCCTTTTCCGGGTCCTCGAAATTGAGCGTGTTGACCTTCAGCAGCGCGAAGTAGCGCTCGCCCTCTTTCGGGCTGCGGATGTGGCCTTCGATGGTGTCGCCGGTGCGCAGGCCAAAACGGCGGATCTGCGACGGCGAAACGTAGATGTCGTCCGGGCCCGGCAGATAATTCGCATCGGGCGAGCGCAGGAAGCCGAAGCCGTCGGAGAGAACCTCGACGACGCCTTCGCCGACGATGTCGGTCTCGGCGATCGCAAGCTGCTTGAGGATGGCAAACAGCAGCTCCTGCTTGCGCATGGTGCTGGCATTCTCGACCCCGTTCTCTTCCGCGAACGAGACGAGCTCGGCCGGCGTCTTCGACTTGAGGTCCTGGAGTTTAATTTCCCGCATTGGGGTGGTCCTGTGGGGTAACCTGGGGAGGGGGTGCGAGGAGGCTCTGAAATGCGGACGCGAGAATGTAAGGTCCGCAGGTCTGGCAAGGAGAGCGCCGGTGAGGCTTCAAACCTGATGGGGTGTCCGGCTTTTGGAAAGCTCAGACACGACCACATCCGCCTGCGTTGGGTGGGATATCGCTAATATAGAAAATCGGCTCACACTCCGCAAGCCGAAGCGCTGAGCGATCGTTCACGATCCTTGCCTAGAACGGCTTCACGATCACCATGATGACGATCAAAATCATCAGAGCAGTTGGTACCTCGTTGATAATCCGATAGAATTTCTGGCTTCGTGGGCGCCGGTCCGTGGCGAAATCCTTCAACCATCGCGAAAAAAAGCCGTGGACCGCGGACATCGCCAGGACCAGTGCCAGTTTTACGTGCAGCCAGCCGAAGGTGAACCAGTGACCGGCCCAGGCGAGATAGAGCCCGGCGAGCCAGGTGACGATCATGGCAGGGTTGATGATCGCCTTGAACAGCCGACGCTCCATGATCTTGAACGTTTCCGACTGTTTCGAGCCGATCTCGGCCTCGCAGTGATAGACGAACAGCCGTGGCAGATAGAGCATGCCCGCCATCCAGGAGATGACGGCGATCACATGCAGCGCCTTGATCCAGAGATAGACGTCTTCGAACATTTTTCTGCGTCCGGATTTCTGCCGAGGCAAGGGAACTGGGGATAGTAAGAACCCGTTAAGGTCTTGCCTGCACACTTATCCGTCCGTAGCGCCCTTCTCCAATAAGAATCTTAGATTCTTAAGGTTTGAGTCTATGTGACGGTGAATTGGACTCACACAATTCAGTCCGCCCGTTGCCACGCGCTTATTCACATCCATCAACATATACCCGATCGCTCTGGTCGCTTTCGATAAGTCGACCAGCTTCAAAGGCTTGCGCGTTTCTGTCGGCAGCTTATCAAGGGGGTTATCGGCCCAATCCCGTTTCCCTTTCGGCAGGGCGTCGAACTTGTTCTCAGGGGCAGTGGTGTGAAGAAAGTTAGCGGTTATCCCGCCCCTGCTGTCGCACATCCCTTTCCGAGCGGTTAAGCTCCACAGAAATCCACAAACCACACCGCCTTCATACAAAGAGCTTTTGTGCCGACCTCGAACAATTATTTCCATCTGCACCTCGTCTCCGACTCCACCGGTGAGACGCTGATCACGGTCGCACGCGCCGTTGCCGCCCAGTACGCCAACGTTACCCCGGTCGAGCATGTCTATCCGCTGGTGCGCAGCCAGAAACAGCTCGATCGTGTGCTCGACGAGATCGAGGAAGCGCCGGGAATCGTGCTGTTCACGCTGCTTGAGAAGGACCTGGTTTCCAGGCTCGAGGACAAGTGCAAGGGGATCAATGTTCCGAGCCTGTCGATCATCGGCCCGGTGATGCAATTGTTCGAGGCGTATCTCGGAGCTGCCACGACCGGCCGGGTCGGCGCCCAGCACGTGCTCAATGCCGAATACTTCAAGCGCATCGACGCGCTGAACTACACCATGATCCATGATGACGGTCAGCATGTCGAAGGGCTCGACGACGCGGACGTGGTGCTTGTCGGTGTCTCCCGCACCTCCAAGACTCCGACGTCGATCTACCTTGCCAATCGCGGCATCCGCACTGCCAACGTGCCGCTGGTTCCGGGCATTCCGGTTCCCTTGCAATTGGAAACGTTAACGCGACCGCTGGTCGTGAGCTTGCATGCGACGCCGGAACGCTTGATTCAAGTGCGCCAGAACCGCCTGCTCTCGATGGGCGCCGATTCCAGCAGTGACACCTATATCGACAGGCAGTCAGTCGCGGAGGAGGTCGCATTCGCCCGCAAGCTGAGCGCCAAGCACGATTGGCCGCTCCTCGACGTCACGCGGCGCTCGATCGAGGAAACCGCCGCGGCGATCATGAAGCTCTATAGCGACCGCCAGCGTAACCGGCCTTCTGAATAGTCTTGGGAATAATTTTGCGATGGGTCTGTGGCTCGGCAAATCTTCGTTGATCCTGGCCTCGCAGAGCAGCGCGCGAAAGATGCTGCTGGCCAATGCCGGGCTCGAGTTCAAGGCGATCACGGCTGATATCGACGAGCGCGGTATCCAGGCTGCCTCGGGGCTTTCGAGTCCGGGCGAGATCGCCCTGCTGCTGGCGCGCGAAAAGGCCACGGCAGTCTCGGCCAATCATGCAGGAAGCACCGTCATCGGTGCGGATCAAACGCTGGCCCTTGGCGATCGCCTGTTCAACAAGCCTGCGGGCCGCTCCCAGGCGCTGGCGCAATTGCGCGATCTCTCCGGCAAGTGCCATGAGTTGAATTCCGCCGTGGCGATAGCACGCGATGGCGAGATCATCTTCGAGGACGTCTCGGTCGCCCGCCTGTCCATGCGGCAAATGACCGAGGCTGAGCTTTCGGCCTATCTCGACGTCGCCGGCGATGCAGTCGCCACCAGCGTCGGCGGCTACCAGCTCGAAAGCCTGGGTATCCATTTGTTCGAGCGTATCGAGGGCGACCACTTCACCATTCTCGGCCTGCCGCTGCTGCCGCTGCTTGCGTTCCTGCGGCGCGAGCGGCTAGTTGCGGTGTGAATGGCAGATATGGCTGGGCACTGATGCGAATCCTGGGACTGACCGGCTCGATCGGGATGGGCAAATCCACCACCGCGAAATTATTCGAGGAGGCCGGCGTCCCTGTCTACGATGCCGATGCGGCCGTGCATCAGCTCTATGAGGGCGAAGCTGCGCCCGCGATCGAGGCCGCCTTCCCCGGCACCACCGCGAACGGCAAGGTCGATCGGCCGAAACTGTCGGCGCGTGTGGTGCACGATCCCGCCGCCATCAAGCAGCTCGAGAAGATCGTCCATCCGATGCTCGGCGCTTCCCGAAACAAATTCTTCGCCGACGCCGCTGACGCGCCGGTCGTGGTGCTGGACATTCCGCTGCTGTTCGAGACGGGCGGCGAGACGCGGGTCGATGCCGTGGTCGTCGTGACGACGTCTCCGGAACTCCAGCGCGAGCGGGTACTGGCGCGCGGCACGATGGACGAGGCCAAGCTCGACGCCATTATCGCCAAGCAGACGCCCGACGCGGAAAAGCGCAAGCGTGCCGATTTCGTGGTGGATACCTCACACGGACTCGAACCGGTGCGCGCCCAAATCGCGCACATCCTCGCCGAGGTCGTTAAGATGCCGCAGCGGCGAGCCTGATTCGCCGCCTTACACGGCTTGCTGAATCATGCGCGAAATCGTTCTCGACACCGAAACCACCGGCCTCGATCCGCTGCGTGGAGATCGCCTGGTCGAAATCGGCTGCGTCGAGATGTTCAATCGCATGCCGACGGGGCAGAGTTTCCACGTCTACATCAATCCCGAAAGGGACATGCCGGCGGAAGCCTTTGCCGTGCACGGGCTGTCGGCCGAGTTTCTGGCGACGAAGCAGCTGTTTCACGAGGTCGTCGACGAGTTTCTGGAGTTCATCGGCGACGCGCCGCTGGTGATCCACAACGCCTCGTTCGACATCAGTTTCATCAACGCCGAGTTGGACCGGATCAAGCGCGCGGCGATCCCGCGTGAGCGGCTGGTCGATACGCTGCTGCTGGCGCGGCGCAAGCATCCCGGCGTGTCGAACCGGCTCGACGATCTCTGCTCGCGCTATGCGATCGACAATTCACGCCGAACCAAGCACGGCGCGTTGCTCGACGCCGAGTTGCTTGCGGAAGTTTATGTCGATCTGGTCGGGGCGCGGCAATCGCAGCTGCTTCTGGCTTCGGAAGCCGAGGAGATGCGCGTCAATGGTGCTGCCGATGCGCCGCGGCGGCAGCGGCCGGTGCCGCTCACGCCGCGGATTTCAGACGCCGAGCGCGAGGCCCACCGGGCCTTCATCGCGACCCTCGGCGACAAGGCGATCTGGAACGAGTTCTTGCCCGCTCCAGCCGCCGCTTCGGCCGGTTAGGCCTGACCGGCCGGCGGAGCGGCCATTTGCCGCTCCATGTTCTGACGATAGAGACCGACGAAGTCGACCGGATCCAGCATCAGGGGCGGGAACCCGCCGTCGCGCACGGCGGTCGCGATGATCTCACGGGCGAACGGGAACAGCAGGCGCGGGCATTCGATCATGACCAGCGGATGCAGATTGTCCTTCGGCACATTGGAGATCCGGAACACGCCGGCATAGGCGAGCTCGAACGAAAACATGATCTTGCCGGCGGTCTCGGCCTTGCCCTCGACCGACAGGGTCACCTCGAACTCCTGTTCGCTGAGGTTGTTGGCGCTGACATTGATCTGGATGTTGATCTGGGGCGGCTGGCTCTGCTGCTGGAGAGAGCTGGGCGCGTTCGGATTTTCGAACGAGAGATCCTTGGTATATTGCGCCAGCACGTTGAGCTGGGGAGCCTGGGCCGCCTCGGGAGGGGTGCCGTTACCGTTGGTCATAAGAGTGTCTCCTTACCCGATTGGGCTGAATTTCGCGGCGGTTGGCTAACATAGGGCTACCTCGTTCCACAAGGACGAACGGTCCCGGATGGGGAATTCAGGCCGCGCCCACAGCGGTGTCGTTCACCCCCGCCGATCCAGCCAAGTCGCGCCTTAAACGATTGAAGATGCGCGATTTCCGGGCAGGATCGGGTTTCCCCTTAAGCATAAAACGCGCTACACTCGGTGCTGTGCCAAAAGGCGCCATTGGCCGGGCCAGGTTTCGTGCCTACATCCCACGGACCTGACGCGCGGACCTAAAATGGTGACGTAGACTTGCCGTTTCCGTGTGGAACGGTCTACTGGCCGGATCGATTTTCCCGGCAACGACCCCTTCGGGACGGCTCCTTATCTACAGAAGACTAGAAAGCGAATACGACGTGGACATCTACACCATCATCTTCCTGGCGCTGGCGGTCTTCATCTTTCTGAGGCTGCGCAGTGTGCTGGGGCAGCGCACCGGCAACGAACGGCCGCCGTTCGACCGTAACGCGCTCCAGGGTGCCCAGGACAAGAACGTCGTGACCATGCCGGGCAAGGTCATCGACCAGGCCCCGTTGGCGCCGACGGCCGAGCCGGCCCCGCCTTCCGACCGCTGGAAGGGCCTGACCGAGCCCGGCACCGTGCTGGCGCAGGGCCTGGACGGCATCGTCGAAAAGGATTCCACCTTCGATCCACGCCATTTCATCTCCGGCGCCCGCGGCGCCTATGAGATGATCGTGCTGGCCTTTGCCAATGGCGACCGCCGCGCGCTACGCGACCTGTTGTCGTCGGAGGTCTATGACAGCTTCGATGCCGCCATCAAGGAGCGCGAGAAGAACGAGCAGAAGACCGAGACGCGCTTCGTCTCGATCGACAAGGCCGAGCTCGTCGGCGCCGAGCTGCGCGACCGTACCGCCCAGCTCACGATCCGCTTCGTCTCGCAGATGATCTCGGCGACCCGGGACAAGGCCGGCAACATCGTCGACGGCAGCGCCGATACCGTCGCCGACATCACCGACATCTGGACTTTCGCCCGCGACATCACCTCTCGCGATCCGAACTGGAAGCTGGTTGGCACCGGAAGCGCGAATTAAGGCTTTCCTGAAGACCAGCGCGACGGCGCTTTGCGCAGCTGTCGTCGCGCTATCGTCGTTTTCGCTCGGCGCCGAGGCGGCGCGGCGCCACTATCGCAGCCATCACCATCATCTCCCGGAATTGCCCGCCGCGCCGCCGCGGGCCTTGCCGTATCCGCAGCTTCCCCTGCCATTCGAAATCCCTGGCGCCCAATATCTGCCGCTGGCCTGGGCCGACGTAAAAGGCTGGAGCGACGACGCTCATCTCGCCGCCTATAAGACGTTTCGCGCGAGCTGCCGCCCGATCAGCGCGCAGACCGGCGCTCCCGAGCCGAAGGCTTTGGGGGCTTCGCTGAGCGAACCCTGCCGGGCAGCGAAATCTCTTGAGCTTGCTGACGACGCGAAAGCCAAAACCTTCTTCGAGGAGAATTTCGCGCCGCTGCGCATCTCCCGCCTCGGGGAGCCCGATGGTTTCGTCACCGGCTATTACGAGCCGGTGCTGGAGGGATCGCGCACGCAGACCGATGTCTACAACATCCCGGTCTATCGCCGACCCTCGAACCTGTTCGTGCGCGGCTACAAGCAGGATTCGGTCAGCCTGCCCAACAAGGGCCCGGTGTATCGCAAGATCGGCCGCCGCAAGCTCGTGCCCTATTATGACCGCAGCGAGATCGAGGACGGCAAGATCGCCGGCCGCGGACTCGAGATTGCCTGGCTGAAGGACCCGACCGATCTGCTGTTCGCCCAGATCCAGGGCTCGGCGCGGATCAAGTTCGACGACGGCGGCACGGTCCGGCTCAACTACGACGCCTATAACGGCTATCCCTATACGGCGGTCGGTCGCATCCTGATCGAGCGCGGCATCATTCCGAAGGAAGAGATGTCGATGCAGAAGATCAGGGAGTGGATGGCGCAGACCCCTGACGGCGCCAGGGAACTGCGGCGCCAGAACCGTTCCTACATCTTCTTCCGCGAGGTCAATCTGTCCGACAAGGACGAGGCGGTCGGCGCGCAAGGTATTCCGCTGACGGCCGGCCGCTCGATCGCGGTCGACAAATCGCTGCACGTCTACGGTACCCCGTTCTTCATCGAGGGTGAGCTGCCGATCGATTCCGAACGCGCGAAGACGCCGTTCCATCGCTTGATGATCGCGCAGGACACCGGCTCGGCCATCATCGGACCCGCGCGGGCCGATCTCTATTTCGGCGCAGGCCAGGAGGCCGGCCGGGTCTCCGGGCGGCTGCGCCATGCCATGCATTTCGTGATGCTGGTGCCGAAGAGCCTCAATCCCACAGTGCGCGGCGCGCGGCTGCCGGTGCCGGACCCACGGCCCTCGGAGAAGATCGCAAAGCTGTTTCCGCAAACCGAGCCTGCGAAGGATTCCGCTAAGGATCCGAGCAAGGATCCGACCAAGGATCCGACCAAGACGGCGGCTCCGGCCGCAGCCGTGACACAAGGCAAAGGTGAGACGGTCGCCGTCGCCAACCCGGTCCCGCTGCCGGCACCGCGCCCGCTGATAGAGCCTGTTCGCGAGCCGCGGCGGCCGGTGAAAAATCATCCCCATCGGCAGCAATGAAGCGATCGTCCCGTCCGCCCGTGCCGGAGCCTCGTCCCTCGCCGCGCCGTCGCGCGCTGAGCGAGGAAGAACGCGCGCTGTGGGATACGATCGCAAACCAGGTCAAGCCGCTGAGGAAGCATCGCGCGGCGAAGGCGCAAGCTGCGCCGCGCACGGAGCCTTCACCCGCCGCGCCTGCCGCGCGGCCTGCGCCATCGCCGCGTCCGATCGCTGCCGTCCCGGCGCTGCGCGTCGCAAAACCGGCCATTCCGCCGCTGGCGCCGCTTGGGAAGCGTGAGCGAACGAAACTCTCGCGCGGGCGCAGCGAGATCGAGGCCCGCCTCGATCTGCACGGCATGACCCAGCTGCGCGCCCATCGCGCGCTGACCGGATTCCTGCACCGCGCCCACCATGACGGCCTGACCTTCGTGCTCGTCATCACCGGCAAGGGGCGAAGCGGCGGCGAAAGCGGCGTGCTGCGCCGCCAGGTGCCGGAATGGCTGAGCCTGCCGGAATTCCGGGCTTTTGTGGTCGGCTTTGAGGAAGCCGGTATCGGCCATGGCGGCGAGGGCGCGCTCTACGTGCGGATTCGCCGGGCGAGATTTTAGAATGGCCGCACGATCCCGACGCGGGGGATCAGCGTGATGATCAGGCCGAAAATATTGGTCTTTTGATCTTCTGACGGAATCGGCGGCGTCTCGCGTGCGGCGGGCAGCATCTTCACCGCGTGCAGGATCAGGAACATGCAGACCCCCCAGTTCGAGATCCAGCGCGAATAGTCGAACACCATCGCGAACATCACGAGATAGGCGAGGCTGACGCCGGCGAGCGCAGCGACCACGAGACGGCGGTGCGTATCGTTTGCGAGCGCGCCGATCAGGTTCGCAAAATAGCGCCACAGCGGCGTATGCAGCCAGATCAGCAGCGCGAATACGGGCACGCCCAGGATGTTGTGGGGCAGGCGGCCCCAGGTGTCGGAAATCTCCTGCGCCAGCGGCTGGTACCAGATGTAGGCGAATCGCAGCAGCTCGGTCCGCGACTGATCGGCCATCCGGGTTTTCAGATACGCCACGAAATCCGCTTCCGGGATCGGCATCGTTCCCAAAAACTGGGCGGCCAAGAACAGCGTGGAGACGATAAGCAACGCAATCATGCCGAACGCGACGTTGGTGCGATCGCAGCCGTGCGTCAGATAGTGCCTGATCACCACGATGGCGATGATGGTCGGCACATACATCAGGAGATGGATGTGGTGGACCAGCACCAGGATGATCGAGAACAGCGCGGCCAAAGCCACGAACAGCAGTGAGCCCGCCGGCACCAGCAGCAGGATGATCGCCAGCGCGCAGCCATAGATGTCGAAGTGGCCAAGCGTGTGCATGAAGTTCTTGAGGAAGAACGGCGAGCCCGCGATGAAGACGAACAGCGGCAGCGTCTTTGCGGTGAAGCCGAACGTCTTCTGGAACAGTCTTGCATAAAGGGCGAGCGTCACCAGCCACGTCACGCCGCCGAGCGCGAACACCAGCCATACCGGCACCTTGTCCGTGAACAGCGCGACGACCGCCCCGATCAGCGCGCGCTTGACGAAGCCGAAATGGTAATCGACCAGAAGGTGGATGTAGGGGACGTAAGGCGGCAGCTGGATCTTGTGAACGGAGACGCCGACGATGACCGCAGCGTTGATCGCGAGCAGAAGGCGCCAGGGGTTTTGCATGATGCGTGCGGTCACGCGGTAACTGATAGCGCGACCGCCCGAAATTACAAAATGAACCGGCTCAGATCCGCGTTCTTGGCGAGGTCGCCGACGTGCGTCTGTACGAAATCCGCGTCGATCTTGACGGTCTCGCCGCTGCGGTCGGGAGCGGTGAAGGAGATCTCGTCCAGCACCCGCTCCATCACGGTCTGGAGCCGCCGCGCGCCGATGTTTTCGACGGTGGAATTCACCGCCACCGCGACGTCCGCGAGCGCGTCGATGGCGTCGTCGGTGATGTCGAGCGTGACGCCCTCGGTCTGCATCAGCGCGACATATTGCTTGATCAGCGAAGCCTCGGGCTCGGTCAGGATGCGGCGCATGTCGTCGCGGGTCAGTGCCTGCAGCTCGACGCGGATCGGCAGGCGGCCCTGCAGTTCCGGCAGGAGGTCGGACGGTTTTGCGACGTGGAAGGCGCCGGAGGCGATGAACAGGATGTGGTCGGTCTTCACCGCGCCGTGCTTGGTCGAAACGGTCGTGCCCTCGATCAAAGGCAACAGATCGCGCTGCACGCCCTCGCGCGACACGTCGCCGCCGGCGCGACCTTCGCGTGCGCAGATCTTGTCGATCTCGTCGAGAAACACGATGCCGTTGTTCTCGACCGCGCTGATCGCCTCCTGCGTCAACTGATCGCTGTCGAGCAGCTTGTCGGACTCCTCGTTGACGAGGATCTCGTGCGAGCTCCCCACCGTCAGCCGTCGCGTCTTGCTGCGTCCCCCGAGCTTGCCGAAAATGTCGCCGATCGAAACCGCGCCCATTTGGGCGCCGGGCATGCCCGGGATCTCGAACATCGGAAAGCCGCTGCCGCCGCCTTGCGTCTCGATCTCGATTTCCTTGTCGTTGAGCTCGCCCGCCCGCAGCTTTTTGCGGAAAGAGTCCCGCGTTGCCGCGCTGGCATTGGCGCCGACCAGCGCGTCCAGCACGCGCTCCTCGGCGGCAAGTTGCGCGCGTGCCTGCACGTCTTTGCGCTTGCGCTCGCGGACCTGGGCAATCGCGACCTCGACGAGGTCGCGCACGATCTGCTCGACGTCGCGGCCGACATAGCCGACCTCGGTGAATTTCGTCGCCTCGACCTTCAGGAATGGTGCGTTCGCCAGCTTGGCGAGCCGCCGCGCGATCTCGGTCTTGCCGACGCCGGTCGGGCCGATCATCAAGATATTTTTCGGCAGTACCTCTTCGCGCAAGGAGCCTTCCAGTTGCTGCCGCCGCCAGCGGTTACGCAGCGCGATCGAGACGGCTCGCTTGGCATCGGCCTGGCCGACGATGAAACGGTCGAGTTCAGAAACGATTTCACGGGGAGAAAAGTCTGTCATGGGACCTTAGCTAGGGTCAGATGCGGGGCGGGACAAGCCGCTTTTTTGTCGTCAGATGATCGGCGGACCCGATTGCCATTGTTTCACGGCCTCGATCGGATGGATCAGCATCAGGATATTGAGCGTCAGATTGTCGCGAATATGCAGCGCGAGCATGATTTCGAAGGCGAGCCCCAGCAGGACGGTCACTGGGACAGGCAGCAGGCGCGCGGCGAGGAAGCCCAGCATCATGGACAGCGTGTCCGAGATCGAATTGACAATGCTGTCGCCGAAATAGTCCAGCGAGATCGTGCCGGCGCGGTAGCGCTCGATGATGAACGGCGAATTCTCGACGATTTCCCAGGTACCTTCGATCAGCATCGCGATGATCAGCCGGGCGGGCCATGAGAGTTGCGGCGACGGCAGGCGCACGAACAGCAGCCAGGTCAATCCGTAGAACAGGAAGCCGTGCAGGACATGCGAGAAGGCGTACCAGTCGGCGATGTGCTGCGAATTCTCCGAGCTGTTCACCACGCCATGCCATAGCTTGACATAGCCGCAGGTGCAGATCGGCACCCGCCCCATCGCAAACAGGATCGAGGCCTGCAGCGCCAGCAATAGCAGCGCGATGCCGACCCAGTAGGTCGGCGGGATCGCCGTCTTGGCTTTCTCGGAAATCGCGAGCGTCATGAATTGCGCATCATCAGCAACGGAGGATCATCGGAAGTAAGGCATTGCTTCGCTTCGCCGCTTCGCTCGCAATGACGCGGAGCTCAGTTTTGACGTCGAAACCTGGACCCTAGCCGGCCGACAGGGCTTCGATGGTGACGTTGCGGTTGGTGTAGACGCAGATGTCGGCGGCGATGTCGAGGGAACGGCGGACGATGGTCTCGGCGTCCTTGTCGGTGTCGAGCAGGGCTCGGGCCGCCGCCAGCGCGTAATTGCCGCCGGAGCCGATCGCCATCACGCCGGCCTCGGGCTCCAGCACATCGCCGGTGCCGGTCAGGACCAAAGAGACGTCCTTGTCGGCCACGATCATCATGGCCTCCAGCCGCCGCAAATAACGATCGGTACGCCAGTCCTTGGCGAGCTCGACGGCGGCCCGGGTCAATTGCCCCGGATATTGCTCGAGTTTGGCTTCCAGGCGCTCAAAGAGCGTGAAGGCGTCGGCGGTGGCACCGGCAAAGCCGCCGATGACGTCGCCCTTGCCGAGCTTTCGGACCTTTTTGGCATTGGACTTGATCACGGTCTGGCCGATCGAGACCTGGCCGTCGCCACCGACCACCACCGTGCCGCCCTTGCGGACGGTCAAAATCGTGGTGCCGTGCCAGCCCGGCGAGCTGTTTGGGGAGTCCTGCATGAATGAACCTCGTTGTCCGGGCTGATTTAGGCGGTCAGGAGCCGCGGCACAACGGGCCGCTCCGGGCCCGATTTCGCTCACCATAGGCAGAAGTAGCAGCCCGGCCAGCCGTTCCCGCAGTAGCGAAGGTGTCATTTGGCTGTTAAAAGACCGGCGTTTTCGGCTCAAAACCAGAATGGAAACCGATTTTCCATGCGCACCGCGACGATCAAGCGCAAGACCAAGGAAACCGACATCGAGGTATCAGTGAACCTCGATGGCACCGGCGTATCCAATATCGCGACCGGCATCGGCTTTTTCGACCATATGCTCGATCTCCTCGCCCGCCATTCCCGCATCGACCTCACGGTCAAGGCGGTGGGCGATCTGCACATTGATTATCACCATACCACCGAAGACACCGGCATCGCGCTCGGCCAGGCCATCAAGCAGGCGCTCGGCAACATGGCGGGCATCACCCGCTATGCCGGCGTGCATATGCCCATGGACGAGACGCTGTCGCGCGTGGTCATCGACATCTCGGGCCGCCCGGTCCTGGTGTTCAAGGTCGACTTTCCCCGCCACAAGATCGGCGAGTTCGACACCGAGCTGGTGCGCGAGTGGTTCCAGGCCTTCGCCATGAACGCCGGCGTGACTCTCCACGTCGAGACCCTATATGGCGATAACAGCCACCATATCGCCGAATCCTGCTTCAAGGGTCTGGCGCGGGCGCTGCGGACGGCGGTTGCGATCGACCCGAAGACGGTGGGCGAAATCCCGTCCACCAAGGGCTCGCTCGGCGGCTGACATCTCGGGCCGGCGGCACGCGCCGCTTGCGGTATCACTGAAATTAGAGAACGGGGCATCACCATGCCTGTCTACACAGTTCATGCTCCCTCTCCTGCCGGAGCCGATCTGCGCGCGACCGAGAAGTTCGTCTTCGTACGCGACGGCTTCCATTTCTGGGCGATGATTTTCGGCCCGCTCTGGCTGCTGTGGAATCGGCTGTGGCTGGCGCTGATCGGCTGGGTGATCTTCGTCGCCGCGTTCAACGCCGGGCTGTCCAGCCTCGGAATCGGACGCAGCTCGATCTTCTTCGCCGACATCATCGTCGCGCTGCTGATGGGTTTCGAGGCCTCCAGCCTGCGCCGCTGGACGCTGTCGCGCGGTAAATGGCGGCAGCTCGACGTGGTGATTTCCGACGACGAGGACACCGCCGAGCGCCGCTTCTTCGAGCGCTGGAGCCAGAAGCAGCGCGGCATCGTCAACGATCAATGGGCCGTCGATCGCGGTGGCCCGCCGCCGACCCGCAACGTGCCGGGGCAGCAATTCTCAAGCCCGCCGCCGATGCCGGCGGGCGGCATCATTGGTTTGTTTCCGGAACCGGGAGGGTCAAGATGAGTGTCGCCATCATCGATTACGGTTCCGGCAATTTGCATTCCGCCGCCAAGGCGTTCGAGCGCGCTGCGCGCAGCATGGAGAACCCGCAAAAGGTCTTCGTCACAAGCGATCCGGACCAGGCCTACAGCGCCGATCGTCTGGTGCTGCCGGGCGTCGGCGCCTTCGCCGATTGCCGGCGCGGGCTCGATGCGGTCAACGGCATGGTCGAGGCGATCACCGAGGCAGTGCGTGTCAAGGCGCGGCCGATGCTCGGCATCTGCGTCGGCATGCAGCTGTTCGCCACCCGCGGCAAGGAACATGTCATCACGCCAGGGCTGAACTGGGTCGGCGGCGACGTCGAGAAGATCACGCCGCGCGACGAAAGCCTGAAGATCCCGCACATGGGCTGGAACACGCTCGATGTGCTGCGCGAGCATCCGGTGCTGAACAAGCTGCCGCTCGGGCCCAAAGGCCAGCACGCCTATTTCGTGCACTCCTATCACCTCAATGCCGCCAACGAGGCGGACGTGCTCGCGCGCGCCGATTACGGCGGGCCTGTCACCGCGATCGTCGCAAAGGATACGGCCATCGGCACCCAGTTTCACCCCGAGAAGAGCCAGCGCTTTGGTCTGGCCCTGATCTCGAACTTCTTGCGATGGAAACCGTGATTCTCTTCCCCGCGATCGACCTCAAGAACGGCCAATGCGTGCGCCTCGAGCAAGGCGACATGGCGCGTGCGACCATATTCAACCTCAATCCCGCCGCGCAGGCCGAGAGCTTTGTTGCGCAAGGCTTTGAGTATCTCCACGTTGTCGATCTCGACGGTGCGTTTGCCGGCAGGCCGGTGAATGCCGAGGCGGTCGAGGCGATGCTGAAGACGATCAGGATTCCGGTGCAGCTCGGTGGCGGCATTCGCGATCTCGCGACTGTCGAAGCCTGGCTCGAAAAGGGCATCACCCGGGTCATCATCGGCACCGCCGCGGTGCGCGATCCTGAATTGGTGAAGGCTGCCGCAAAAAAATTCCCCGGCCGCGTCGCGGTCGGCCTCGATGCACGTGACGGCAAGGTCGCGGTCGAAGGCTGGGCCGAGACCTCGCAGGTGACGGTTCTCGAGATCGCGCAGCGTTTCGAGGATGCCGGCGTCGCCGCCATCATCTTCACCGACATCGCCCGCGACGGCCTGCTCAAGGGCCTGAATCTCGATGCCACCATTGCGCTCGCGGATGCGATCTCTATCCCCGTGATCGCCTCCGGCGGCCTCGCCTCGATCGAGGACGTCAAGGCGATGCTGACGCCGCGCGCGAAAAAGCTCGCCGGTGCGATTGCCGGCCGCGCGCTTTACGATGGCCGCCTCGAACCGGCAGCCGCCCTCACATTGATCCGCGACGCGCGCGCCGCCTAGGAGCTGACACATGTTCAAGGTGCGCGTGATCCCCTGCCTCGACGTCAAGGACGGCCGCGTCGTCAAGGGCGTCAACTTCGTTGACCTGCGCGATGCCGGCGACCCCGTCGAAGCGGCGATCGCCTATGACGCCGCGGGCGCCGACGAGCTCACTTTTCTCGACATCACCGCGACCCATGAGAACCGCGGCATCATGCTGGACGTGGTCCGGCGCACCGCCGAAGCCTGCTTCATGCCCGTGACCGTCGGCGGCGGCGTGCGTGAGGTCAACGATATCAAGACGCTTCTGCGTGCCGGCGCCGACAAGGTCTCGATCAACAGCGCCGCGGTGTCGCGGCGTGAGTTCGTCAAGGAAGCCGCCGAGAAATTCGGCGGGCAGTGCGTGGTGGTCGCGATCGACGCCAAGCGGGTCAAGCGCGCCGGTGGCGGAGAGCGCTGGGAGATCTTCACCCATGGCGGCCGCAACTCGACCGGCATCGACGCCATCGAATATGCCCAGGAGGTGGTCTCGCTCGGCGCTGGTGAAATCCTGCTCACCTCGATGGACCGCGACGGCACAAGGCAGGGTTTCGACATCCCGCTGACCCGCGCGATTGCCGACAGCATTCCCGTTCCCGTGATCGCCTCGGGCGGTGTCGGCAATCTCGACCACCTCGTCGACGGTATTCGCAACGGCCACGCCACCGCCGTGCTGGCTGCCTCGATCTTCCACTTCGGGGAATTCACCATCCGCGAAGCCAAGGAGCACATGGCCCGGGGCGGGCTGGCCATGCGCCTCGATGCCTGACGACTCCCGTCCATAAAAATGCTACACGATTGGCGGGACCGGCTTGTCCCGTCAGATAACCGGCCAGGGCAATCGGCCAAGGCGCGTTTTCCGGGTATTTTGTATGCCGCGTTTCACGATCCACGATCTGGCCGAGACCATCGACGCCCGCGCGGCAGCGGATGGCGAGGCGTCCTATACCCGCAAGCTCCTCGACAAGGGCGCCGAACATTGCGCCAAGAAGTTCGGTGAGGAAGCAGTCGAAACCGTAATCGCAGCAGTCGAAAACGATCGCGCGCATCTGATCGCCGAAGGCGCCGATCTGCTCTACCATTTCCTTGTGCTGCTCAAGGTCCGCGGCGTAAAGCTGGAAGAGGTCGAAGCCGCATTGGACAAGCGGACTTCGATGTCAGGGTTGGAAGAGAAGGCGTCGCGCAAGGGCGGCAACTAGCCGAGGTGGAAAGATCGCGTCATGGATATTCGCGCACCCGAGCAGCAGTATAATCCGTACCGCGTCTATACGCGCGAGCAATGGGCGCGGCTGCGCGACGACACGCCGATGACCCTGGAGCCGGGCGAGTTCGATCGCCTGCGCTCGCTGCACGATCGACTGGACTTGCAGGAGGTCGAGGACATCTACCTGCCACTGTCGCGCCTGCTGTCGATCTATGTCGATGCCATGCAGCGGCTCTATTACGCGGAGCGCCAGTTCCTCAACATCCGCGACCGCAAGGTGCCCTACATCATCGGCGTCGCCGGCTCGGTCGCGGTTGGAAAATCCACCACGGCCCGCGTGCTTCAGGCGCTGCTGGCGCGCTGGTCGCCGCGTCCCAAGGTCGAGCTGATCACCACCGACGGATTTCTGTATCCCAACGCCGTGCTCGAGCGGCAGGGCATCATGCAGAAGAAGGGTTTTCCGGAGAGCTACGACCTGCCGCTGCTGCTCAGCTTCCTCTCCGACATCAAGGCCGGCCGCCGCCACGTGCGCGCGCCGGTCTATTCGCATTTGACTTACGACATCGTGCCGAACGAGTGGGCCGAGATCGACCAGCCCGACATCCTGATCGTCGAGGGCGTCAACGTGCTGCAAACAGGCAAGCTGCCGCGCGACGGCAAAGCCGTGCCCGTGGTCTCCGACTTCTTCGATTTCTCGGTCTATATCGATGCCGACGAAGCCGCGCTGCGACAGTGGTACATCCGGCGCTTCCTGTCGCTGCGCGACACCGCGTTCACCAATCCGAAATCCTACTTCAACCGCTACGCGCTGTTGTCGGACGAGGAAGCCACCGCCACAGCGATCGCGATCTGGGAGCGTACCAACCTCGCCAATCTCGAGGACAACATCCTGCCGACCCGCCCCCGGGCGACGCTGATCCTGAAGAAGGGCGCCGACCACACGGTGGCGAGCGTGGCGCTCAGGCGGCTGTAGCTTCGTCCTGCAGCGCGATCAATCATGGCGTTGGAAGTCGGAATGAAGCGTCCAAGATACCTCCCGACCGCCGCATTTCTGGCAACGGCTCATCTCTTGTTGGCGTTGAGCACTCTTCTCATCAGTCATTCCCTGGCGATCGGACGCTTCGACTCGGCTGGCAATATCAGCCAAGCCGAAAGTCTGGCCAGGGCACTGACAGACACGCTCTTTTGGCCCGTCTCTCACGTCCAGACCAAGGGATTATCGGCCGCGCTACAGTGGGCAGCAGTTCTTGGAAACAGCATCCTTTGGGGAGCTGTCCTTGCGGTGCCCGTGTGGCGATTGGGACGATCGCTGAGCGGTCAGGGTGCCGGCCTCCAACGACGCGTTTGAGTGGCCTGGGAAACATCGTGGGCCGCGTCTAATCGCAGAATCTCGCGGATAATGCCTCGCCCGGCCACCCACATGGTGCTCCGGCGGTATGTCGCTCTTGCTCCAGCCGTCACTTGCCTGCCTTCGCGGTCCAATCGGCAGGCTTGATGCGCCCCACGAAAGCCGCCGCACCGGTGGTACTTGCCCGGTAGGCGAAGGCTTCGCCTTCCTGCACGTCGCCGGCGTCCTTGCCGAAGGCATCGGCGATGTTGGTCTTGTGCGTAACGAGGAACGTGTTGGTGCCGGCCTGCGGAGCCGCATCGACGAGCTGGCGTACGGCCTGTCCGGCCTTTGCATTTGCACCGGTCGGGTTTGCCATTCCCGATGCGCTGGCGTTGCTGCTGTCCGTCAATGCTTCGACCGGCTTGACCTCGCGGCCGGAGATCAGCTTGCCCGCCTCGATCGCGCGGTTCAGCCGGCTGGTGTAGACATCGCCGATCGGGATCGCGAGTTCCCTGATCGACGTCCCGATCTGGCGCGCCATGTCCCGGCCCTTTTCACTGAGCTGACGCTGGGCGCTCATGTCGTCGAATTTGAAAGGGTAGACATCCTTTTGGCTGTCGTCGGTGGCGGTGTGCCGAAACACCAGCACGTAGCCGCCTTGCTTGAGCGAGGCGATCAAGTCCGGCGTGTCGGCCGCGTTGGCTTGGGTGGAACCACAGAGAAGGGATATGACGGCGAGGCGGCAAAGCACGTTCATGCGCGACATCCTCCGTTGCAAATGCCCCGGAGGATGGTGACGCGCGACGCGGTCGATTTCAATTATCGATTGCCGGCCGATTGCCGGCCGCTCAGGTTCCCATGAAATTCCAGGTCAGATCGCCAGATGCCGCGCCGCCGCCAGCCCGACCAGCGCCTCCTCCAGCTTCTCGCGATCGAGCGGCTTGATCAGAAACCCGTTCATGCCCGCTTCAAAGCAGGCGTAGCGATCTTCCACCAGCGTGTTGGCGGTGAGTGCGAGGATCGGCGTGTGGTGGCCGCCTTTGGCCGCCTCATGCGTACGGATGCGCTTGGTCGTTTCGATGCCGTCGAGCTGCGGCATCTGGATGTCCATCAGCACGAGATCAAAGGGCGTACCGGCCGATGACGCGCCGAGCCAGGATTCCAGCGCGGCCTCGCCATGGACGGCGATGACGACGCGGTGGCCGAGTTTCGTCAGCAGCGAGCGCATCAACAGCGCGTTGATCTCATTGTCCTCGGCGACGAGAATCAACAGGCCTTTCGCCGGTACCGCGCCGGTGGATTGGGCCGGTGGCTCCGGCGCGAGATCGGGCGAGGCGACCTCCGGGGTCAGCGCGAGGCGTGCAGCGAGTGAGGCCGCGCGAAGCGGCTTGACCAGGAAGCCGGTGAAGGCCGGCGAAACTTTCTCGTGGCGCGAGCCCGATGTCAGCAGCACGAGGCGTTGCATCGCATGCCTGCGTGCGGCTTCGCCGAGGCGGTCAGTGATGGCGGCGCCAAGCGCACGATCGATCAGCACCGAATGCCATGAGCGTTCCGGCAGCAGCGCTTCCGCCACCGCCGCGTCCGTCACCATGCAGGTCTGGCCACCCCAGCGCTCCAGCCGCCGCGCGATCAGCGAGGCCTCGATACCGTCGGCGATCAGCAGGATCGACTTGCCGGCAAGATCAGGACTCGGGAACGCCGTCGGTTCTGCGCCGGCGTGTGATGGCGCGAGCGGAATCGCGACCTCGAAGGTCGAGCCCTTGCCCGGCTCGCTCGTGAGCGTGATGCGGCCGCCCATGCGCTTGACGATGCGCTCGCTGATGGCGAGGCCGAGCCCGGTGCCGCCATAGGTGCGCGCGATGCGCTCGTCGGCTTGCTCGAATTCGCGGAAGATGCGCTGTTGCGCTTCCGGTGCGATGCCGACGCCGGTGTCGCGCACCAGGAAGCTGATCTCGTTCGGCCAGATGCCGGGCTCGACGATCAGCGCAACGCCGCCACTCGCAGTGAACTTGATGGCATTGCCGGCAAGGTTGAGCAGAACCTGGCGCAGCCGCGCGGCGTCGCCGACCAGTTCGAGCGGCAGGCGCTCGTCGACATAGGCGGCGATCTCGAGGCTCTTTGCCTGCGCGCGCGGCGCGAGCAGCTCGGTGATGTCCTCGATCAGGGCCGACAGCGCGAAGGGACGCTGCTCGAGATCGAGCTTGCCGGCTTCGATCTTGGAATAGTCGAGCAACTCCTCGATCAGCGCCATCAGCGCTTCGCCGGAGGTTTTCACGGCCTTGGCGTAGGTCGTCTGCTCCGGCGTCAGCGTGGTGTCGAGCAGCAGGCCGCCCATGCCGATGATGCCGTTGAGCGGCGTGCGGATCTCGTGCGAGGCCATGGCGAGGAAGCGCGATTTGGCGCGGTTGGCGGCGTCGGCCTGGTCGCGGGCGTCGGACAGCGCACGCTCCGTCTCGGTGCGATCGGTGACATCGCGTCCGACACTCTGCAATTCGGCGGGCTGGCCGGCGTCGAGGCGGACATAGCCTTCGCGCCAGGCAATCCAGCGCGCGCCGAGCGGGGTTGCGATCTTCTGGTCGTGAATGCGCGTGCCGTTGCTCTCGCGGGCGCTGTCACCCTGCTCCAGCACGTCGAAATCAAAGCGCGTGCCGACCAGCGCGCCGCGCGCCTGCACCGCGAGCGCGCAATAGGCTTCATTGGCGAAGGTGATGCGGCCGCTTCTGTCGCGTAGCACGATCAGATCGCCCTGCTGTTCGAACAGGCTGCGGGCGCGTTCTTCCGCTTCCTTCAGCTCCCAATTGCGGTCGATCAGTGCTTCGTTGTGGGCGGCCAGCGCACGCATCCGCTTGTTGACGAAGCGCAGGCGCATGCTGAGCGTGGCAAGGCCGAGGCAGGAGAGCGCGAACAGGAAGCTGGCGCCGATCGCAAACGCGTTGGGATCGTAGCCGGAATTCTCCGACCGGCTGCCGGAGACAAAGCCATAGGCGCCACCGAAGGTCGCCGAGAAGATCATGAAGGAGCGGATCGCGAAGGCGATTTTGGGGTACTGCCGCCTGAAGCGGCGCATGCGCACCTTGATCCGGAACGTCCGACCCATCGCCACCGACCCGACTGTTTTCTTAAAACCCTGTGCTCGCTGTAAACGACGATGTCCCGCCGACCTTGCGAACAGTTTGAGGATTTGCGGCCGCCTCCAAACAGGGTTGACGAAGCATTAACGGCTCAGAGCGAGGCGGCTCAAAGCGAAGCGGCCTGGAGATGGCGATGGCCGCCGTGGGCGCCTACGATCAGCGCCGCCGCCTCGCGCTGCGAGAACGTCTTCGAGCGTACATAGACGCGGTAATCCGCCGGCCCCTCGGTGGAGAGATAGATCACCTGGCCGCCATCGACGGGCTGCGCCGCAATCGAGATCAGGCGGGTCGAAGGATTGGCCTGGCAGGTCTCCGATTCCGAACCGAGGCCGTCGTCGACGACGGCGAAGTCTGCCGCGTCCGCATCCTCGGTGATCTGAACCCGCACCGTGGCCAGGGCGGGATCATCGGTGAAGGCGACGTGCACGCCGGCGGTCCAGAACAGCGACGTCAGCTCGACCGAGGTTTCGCCCAAGGCGATGCAGGGATGCGAGACCGATCCGATCTCGCTGCGGGCAAACACCGCAGCCGCGAGCAAGGGAACGACCGAGGCCAGGATCTTGAAACGCAACATGACACGCTACTCGCCGGGCCCCGGAAAACTCGTGGCGGGAACTGATGGGCCTTATGGTTTGCAGAGCGTAAAGGAAACTCGTTACCGCCGGGTTGATGCGCGTTCACATCACGCCATCTGACGCACATCCTCCGCGAGTGCGCGGTAGGACAGCGCCTCGGCGAGGTGCAGCCGGCCGATCTTGTCGGCGCCGTCGAGGTCGGCGAGCGTGCGCGCCACCCGCAGCACGCGGTGATAGCCGCGCGCCGACAGCCGCATGGTCTCGGCGGCGTCACGCAGCAGTTTTTGGCCCTGCGCGTCCGGCTTGGCGATCTCCTCCAGCACCGAGGCCGGCGCTTCGGCATTGGTGCGGACCTTCGGCAGCCCCGCATCCGCGTAGCGCGCGAGTTGGATGTCGCGCGCCGCCGCCACGCGCGCGGCGACCTCGGCCGAACCCTCCGCGGGCGGCGGCAGGATCAGATCGGCCGCGGTCACTGCGGGAACCTCGATGCGCAGGTCGATCCGGTCCATCAGCGGCCCCGAGATGCGGGTCTGATAGTCGCCCGTGCAGCGATCGATGCGGCCGCGCTTGCAGGCATAGCCGGGCTCGAACGCATTGCCGCAGCGGCAGGGATTCATCGCCGCGATCAGCATGAAGCGCGCAGGGTAGGTGACGCGGTGATTGGCGCGGGACACCGAGACCTCGCCGTTCTCCAGCGGCTGCCGCAGCGAATCCAGCACGCGCGGATCGAATTCGGGCAGCTCGTCCAGGAACAGCACGCCCTGGTGCGCGAGCGAGATCTCGCCGGGCCTTGCGCGCATGCCGCCACCGGTGAGCGCGGCCATGCTGGCGGAATGATGCGGCGAGCGGAACGGCCGCCGCGCCGTCAGCGCACCGCCCTCGATCTCGCCGGCGACGGAGGCGATCATCGAGACCTCCAGCAGTTCGCCGGGGGAGAGCGGTGGCAGGATCGAGGGCAGGCGCGCCGCGAGCATCGATTTGCCGGCGCCGGGGGCGCCGATCATGAGCAGATGATGCCCGCCGGCGGCCGCGATCTCCAGCGCCCGCTTGGCGCTCTCCTGGCCCTTGATGTCGCGCAGGTCGAGCAGCGAGGCGGCGGCTTCGTGCACCTTCGGCACCGGCCGCGACAGCACCTGCGTCCCTTTGAAGTGGTTGGCGATCTGAATGAGTGAACTTGCGGCGATGATCTGGATGTCCGGGCTCGCCCACGCCGCTTCGGAGCCGCAAGCCGCCGGACAGATCAGTCCCTCCTCGCGCACATTGGCGCCGATCGCGGCGGGAAGAACACCGGCCACCGGCGCGATCGATCCGTCGAGGCCGAGTTCGCCCAGAACGGTGAATCCGGTCAGCGCATCAGGGGGAATCGCGCCGATCGCCCCCATCAGCCCGAGCGCGATCGGCAGGTCGTAATGGCTGCCTTCCTTGGGCAGATCGGCGGGCGCGAGATTGACAGTGATCCGCCGCGCCGGCAGCGCCAGGCCCGAGGCGATCAGCGCCGAGCGGACCCGCTCGCGCGCCTCCGACACCGCCTTGTCCGGAAGACCTACGATCGCGAAGGCCGGCAGACCCGGCGCGACCTGCACCTGCACGTCGACCGCGCGGGCCTCGATCCCCTCAAAGGCGACGGTAGAAACCCGCTGAACCATGCCCGAACCAGCCTGCCCTCTTGCACAATTAGGGGTAGCAGAGCGGGGCGGGTCTTGCAAGAACAATACGGGAACGTGTTGAGGAGAGCTCGAAGGCCCTAACCAATTGTAAACACGATCAGGACACTACGCCTCGAATGCGCGCGGCTCTCCTCAGCACATTCCAACGAATGTCCGCTACTCCTAAGGCTGCGGGATGGGCCGTGGTCTAACGGGTGAACAATTCAAATGCTTGCAAATCGCCGGAGAAGCGAACGTCGGGGCTGCACTCGGCTCGCCAAGATTCACTTTGGCTCGGGCTCGCTGCCGAGGGATTGCACGATCACGGATATTTCGGATGGCGGCGTGAAAGTGGTGGCCGAGTTTCTTGAGGTGCCGCCGCAATTCACCATCATCTTCGCGCCCGACTATTCCCGCCAGTGCCGCCTGCGCTGGCGCATCGGCTGCGAGTTCGGCGCTGAATTCACGGACTAGGCGAGCATGATCCGGAAAAGTGTGAAGCGGTTTTCCGAAAAGATCATGCTCAAACAATAGACAGAAGCGCGCTTCCTTAACGGGACTTTAGCGTTAATCGGTAAGCATCTCTGATCAGTCGCCGAGTGATCAGAGTATGTCCAAGCGTTTGTCCGTTGCCTCTCCTCCGGCGAGATTTCTGTTTTCCGCGCTTCTGATCCTGGCCCTCGGCGGCTGTCAGACCACAGGCATCGAGGACATCACCGGCGCCCTCGGCGGAAAGTCGGAAACGGCCGGCAGGCTCGACGCCAAGCCGGACGTGAAGCCGGACATGGACGCGCTGCGTGAGCGCTATCGCGCCAAGCCTGGCGATCCCAACGTCGCACTCGAATACGGCAAGGCGCTGCGCCAGACCGGCCAGCGCGCGCAGGCGCTTGCGGTGCTGGAGCAGGCCGTGCTCGCGCATTCCACCAACAAGGCGGTGCTCGCCGGCTATGGCCGCGCGCTCGCCGACAGCGGCAATTTCCAGCAGGCGTTCGACGTCCTCGGTCGCGCGCATTCGCCTGAAGATCCAGACTGGCGCATCCTGTCGGCGCAGGGCGCCGCGCTCGATCAGCTCGGCCGCAGCGAGGAGGCGCAGCAATATTACGCCACCGCCTTGAAGATCGTGCCCGAAGAGCCGTCGGTGCTGTCCAATCTCGGACTGTCCTACATGCTCCAGAACAACCTTCCGCGGGCCGAGGAAACGCTGCGCCGCGCGAATTCGCGCAACCCCGCCGATTCCCGCGTGCGCGCCAACCTCGCGCTGGTGGTGGGGCTGGAAGGAAAGCAGGCCGAAGCCGAAACCATCGTGAAGGCCGATCTGCCGCCGGATCAGGCGGCGGAAAAGGTCACGGCGCTGCGGCAGTTGCTGGCGAAGAAGCAGCAGCGGGCGGACAAGTAACCCGCCGACTGCCTGGTCTTGCCGCGTTGCTTGACGCGAACCGGTATCCACTTCGCGCGAAAGCGCGCTTGCGCTTACGACGCCTTGCGATGCGGGGCCGACCCGCGCCCCGACCTGCCCTTCAGCTTCTTCAGGAGCGGTCCGAGCAGCGAGCGCTTCGGCTTCTTCACCTCGCCGCGCCCGGCGAGGCGGTTCGCCATGTTCTGGAACAGCTCGGTGGTGCGGTGGCTTTTGGAGACCTCCGCAATCATCTGGCCGTTGTTGGCCGCGGTGGAGAACAGCTTCGAATCGAACGGGATCACCGCGATCGGCTGGCTCTCCATGGTCTTGGCGAATGCCTTGACCTCGATCTCCGCCCGCTTGGGCATGCCGACCTGGTTGATGCAATAGAGCGGCGGCCGGTCGTTCGGCCGCGCCGCCTTCAACACGTTCAGCATGTTCTTGGTGTTGCGCAGGTTCGCAAGATCTGGCTCGGCCACGATCACGATGTCGTCCGCGTTGACCAGCGCGCGCCGCGTCCAGCCCGACCATTGATGGGGAACGTCGAGCACGATGCACGGCGTGGTCATGCGCAGCGTGTCGAACACCGCGTCGAAGGCCTCCGCGCCGAAATCGTAGACGCGATCGAGCGTCACCGGCGCGGCGAGCAGGCTGAGCCGCTCGGTGCATTTGGCGAGCAGGCGCTCCATCAGCGCCGTGTCCGGCCGGTCCTGCGACAGCACCGCATTGGCGATGCCCTGCATCGGGTCCTGGTTGTAGTCGAGACCCGCGGTGCCGAAGGCAAGGTCGAGATCGATCACGACGGAGTCGAGCGCGAGATCGCGGGCGATGGTCCAGGCCACATTGTGCGCGACGGTGGAGGCGCCGACGCCACCCTTGGCGCCGACCACCGCGATGACGCGGCCGGTGATGATGGTTTCGGACGCCGAGAACAGGCTGCAGATCGAGCGGACGACGTCGAGCGTTTCGACCGGTCCCACCACATAGTCGTTGACGCCGCGGCGGACCAACTCGCGATAGGGCGCGGTGTCGTTGGGATTGCCGATCACGACCACACGGGTGCCGGGATCGCAGACGCCGGCGAGGTCGTCGAGCCCTTCGAGGATGTCACGCGTGCCGTCGGATTCGATCACGATGACGTTCGGCGTCGGCATCGTTTCATAGACTTCGATGGCCGCGGCGAGGCCACCGTCCTTGGCGGTGAGATGTGCCTTGGCAAGACGGCGATCCTGCCCGGCCGCGGTCATCGCGGCGAGCGTCTGCGCGGTCTCGCAAAAGGCCTGCACGGAGATGCGAGGAACCGGCGCAATGTGTTCCTCGGGATGCTGCGGATCGTCCGCTTCTTCGTCGTGGACGCTTGTCATCTGCCTGTGTCGCTGAGTTTGGCCTTGTCGGCCTCTGGATTGGCGGTCGCGATCGGCGTGCCCTTGCGATAGCGCTCGAAGGCGATGTCGCGCCGTGCGGTATAGACCGGCGTCTCGGACCGCGGCTGCTCGAGGTCGGCCGGATTGTCGATCATCGCCGCGAGATTGCGCTGGGTGGCGCAGCCCAGATTGAAGTAGGGCCGGTTCTCGTTGTAGCCGGGATCGAGAATGTTGGGGCCGACGTCTTCGGGCCACAGCCCGCAGGGGCCGGCGACCGCGGCGATCCGCGAATAGCTCAGGCGGATGGTGGGCAGCAGTCCGGGATCCTCGGGCCGATAAGGATGCTGGACGATCGCACGGGAGGGTACGCCGCCGGATGCGAGCACGGAGCGGATTTCGTGATAGGTCGCCGCCGCCGCGCGCGAATTCGCGGCGTCGACGGGGACGTCGACGACAACCGAGCCCGTGCCTTCGCGGCCCCAGTCACGGGCAACGCCAGCGACGTCCGAGCGCTGTGCGGCCGAGAGGCCGCCGCGAGCCTTGCCGACGAAGATCACGATCGACTTCTTGGCTTCCTGCACCGCGATCGGGTGACGCTGGCGATAGTCGGTCGGCACCGTCTGGGTGACGGTCTCGCCGGTGGTGTTGCAGGCGCCCAGCATGACGGAGAGTCCCGTCAGTGCCAGCGCGACGCTCAACTTGCGACGTCGATCGGCCATGGTTTTCGTCATCGCTTCATCCCCTCTTGCCCTCTTGCCCGTCCCTCGCCTCGTTCCCCAAGCCGTCCGTTCGTCATCAGTCGATGATGAAACCGAAATCGTCGGGCGTGCCCGCGATCGGATCGACGCGGCGCGCGATGCCATAGAGACGGTTCATGCGGCCGAGCAGCGCCGTCTGGGCGTCAGACGCCGGCGCGAAGCCATCGTCGGGCCGCGACAATTCCTTCTGGGCCACCGCGCGCACCACATAGGGCGTCACGATCACCATCAGCTCGGTCTCGTTGTTGACGAAGTCCTGGCTGCGGAACAGCGCGCCGAGGATCGGCACCTGGTCGACGCCGGGCAGGCCGTTGATCGCCTGTTTGGTCTGCTGCTGGATCAGGCCGGCCATCGCCATCGAGCCGCCCGAGGGAATTTCCAGCGTTGTTTCGGCGCGGCGGGTCTGGATCGAGGGGATGGTGATCGAGTTGGTCGAGGACGAGGATAGCGCCTGGGTGACCGTGATGGCGCTCTGGCTCGACAGCTCGGACACCTCAGTCATCACGCGCAGGCTGATTCGGCCCTCGCTGAGCACGACCGGAGTGAAGTTCAGGGAGATGCCGAACTTCTTGTAGGTGATCTGGGTGGTACAGACGTGGGTGACCGGATCGCAGGCATAGCCTGACGGAATTGGGAATTCGCCGCCGGCGATGAAGGTGGCGGATTCGCCGGAGATCGCGGTCAGGCTCGGCTCGGCGAGCGTGCGCATGACACCGGCGCTTTCCATCGCGCGCATCGTGGCGCTGACGGTCGCGACGCCCTTGGTGAGGCCGGCAACGCCTAATCCGTTGTTGCTGACGATCGGTCCGCCGCTGACCGAGAACGGGTTGGAATTGTTGAAGTTCACGACCGCGGTGCCGGCGTTCAGGCTGGCGCTGAGATCGACGCCCAACTGCTTGACGATATCGCGGCGCACTTCGCCGACGACGACCTTGAGCATCACCTGGTCGCGGCCGCGCACGACGATGTTGTTGACGACCTTCTCGGAGTTGCCGACCAGCTTCGCGGCGACGTCGCCGGCCTGCTGGGCCTCGACCGGGCTCGACACCGAGCCGGTCAGCATCACGCTGTCGCCGACGCCTTCGATCTGCACGCCCGGCAGCGATTGACGCAGCGCCGCACGCATGCCGTTGAGGTCGCGCTTCACCGCGATGTCATAGGCGGCGACCTGCTGGCCGTCGGCGCCGAAGAACACGACGTTGGTCTGGCCGACCTGTGCGCCGATGATATAGGCGCGTTGGGCCGAGCGGATCACCGCATTGGCGATCTTGGGGTCGGCCACCAGCACGTCCTTGACCTCGCGCGGCAGGTCGATGACGGCGGATTTGCCGACGCCGAGCGACAGGAAGCGCGTCCTCGCCGGCGCGATCGTCGCGACCGACGCCACATCGAGATCCGGTGCCTGCATCGGCGCCTGGTCGCCGACCGGCGCATCTGCGGCGCTGACGATATCGGGGGCTGCGAAGAGCCCCAGGATCAGCATCGTCCCCGTCCAGAACGAGCGCGCGCGATTCCCCCGAATGCGCATGCCGGTCCGATCATCCCCGTAGTTCATCATGTCCCCATCACTTCTGTGACGTCAGTTGCCGCGCCTGCACGCCGTAGCGAATCACGTTGATCCCGCCGGGACGCTTGATCGCCTGGTCCTCGGGCGTGCCGTCGACCGAGTTGGCATCGACGATGCTGCGGAGCGCGAGCGACAGCGTGCCGCTCTGACGCGCGGCCGATAGCGTGGCGACCTGGTCGGGCCTGAGCTCGAGCGTGACGGTCTTGCCGACGACGGCGTTCTGGCCGTCCTTTTCCTTCGGCGCCTGGTCGATCGCGAGCACGCGGATATTGGTCAGGATGACCTCGGACAGGACGAGGTCGTTACCGCCGGTCGGGCCGTTGCTGTTGTTCGCGCCGTCGGGATTCTTCAGGCGGCGGGTCAGCACGACGTCGACGCGGTCATTCGGCAGGATGAAGCCGCCGGCGCCGGTCTCGGCTGAGAGTTCGGTGGAGACGGCGCGCATGCCCGACGGCAGGATCGCGGCCATGAAGCCGGAGCCTTCGGCCTTGACCAGCTTCTGCTCGCGGATCGGCTCGCCTTGCATCAACGGCACGCGCGCGATCGAACCTGCGATCTGGGTCTGCGCCTCGGGCCTGTTGTCGCGCCGGATGAAGGCGCTGCTCGCGGTCGCCGCCGGCCAGACCTGCCATTGCAGGTCATCGGGCTTCACGGCCTGGCCGAGTTGGATGTCGTTCTTGGCGACCAGCACCTCGACCGTCGGCAGCTTCTCGGCGACGGGGAGAGCGGGCGCGGGCCTGTTCTCATAGCCGCTCGCCAGATACGCAGCGACGCCGCCGGCGCCCAGCGCGATGACGAGAACGACAATGCGTGCGGTGTTCATACGCCTCTACTCTTACGCGGGGCACTCGAACCGCACCTGGCGGGTTCCCCGACGTCGATGAGTAGGCAGTAAAAGTATAAGGGGTGTTGCGAGGCCGAATGTGAGCGCGGGCGGCGCTGCGGTCTTTCGGCAGATGGTGAACGTCGCGTTAGCCGGTCGGCCACCGGCTCCGTAGTTTCACGCAGCGGCCCACGCGTTAGAATGATGCGCGCCGCGTCATGGTGAATGGGTGGTTAGTGGTGTGCGCGCGGAGCAGCGTGCGCGGTGCGTAGCCCGGATTTTTCTTCACTCCGGGCTACGCACCGGTGCCTACTTCGCCCGCTTCTGCTCGATGACGTCCCAGAGTTTTGCCGCAACGTCAGGGCCGCCGAGATTTGCAATCGCGCGAATGCCGGTTGGCGATGTCACGTTGATCTCGGTGAGGTTGCCGTTGATGACGTCGATGCCGACGAACAACAGCCCGCGCTCGCGCAGCGCCGGCCCGACGGTGGCGCAGATCTCGCGCTCGCGCGGTGTGAGCTCGGTCTCCTGCGCTGCGCCTCCGCGCACCATGTTCGAGCGGAGGTCGTCTGCGGCCGGGACGCGGTTCACCGCGCCGGCGAACTCGCCGTTGATCAGGATGATGCGCTTGTCGCCGTGCTTCACCTCGGGGATGAACTGCTGGATCACCCAGGGCTCCCTGAAGGTCACCGAGAACATGTCGAACAGCGACCCGAAATTCATGTCCTGGGGCATCACGCGGAATACCGCCGCGCCGCCGTGGCCGTGCAGCGGCTTCATGACGACGGCGCCGTTCTTGTCGCGAAAGGCGTTGATCTCGTCCAGGTCGCGCGAGATCAGCGTCGGCGGCATCAGCTGCGGAAAGTTCATCACGAGCAGCTTTTCCGGCGCATTGCGCACCGAGGCGGGATCGTTGACGACGAGTGTCTTCGGATGGATGCGTTCGAGAAGGTGGGTCGAGGTGATGTAGGCGAGGTCGAACGGCGGGTCCTGGCGCAGCAGCACCACGTCGAAGCCGTTGAGCGCCTCGCGCCGGGGCTCGCCCAGGGTGAAGTGATTGCCGGGCTCGTCGCGTACGGTGAGCAGCTGGACGGGGGCGACGATCTCCTCGCCGACCATCGAGAGCTTGTCGGGCGTGTAATAGGACAGGCCGTGGCCGCGCTTCTGCGCCTCCAGCAGCAGCGCAAAGGTGGAATCGCCCTTGATGTTGATGCGGGCGATGGGATCCATCTGGACGGCGACGTTCAGTTTCATGGTCTGCCTTTCAGGTCGAGGCGTCGAATGCCGCCAACACATGGCGTGGAAGTGACCGCGGCGCAATCAGCATGGCATCGAATCGCATTTCAAATTCCGCATGCTCGGGATGCGCGACGAGCCAGCCTTGCGCGGCATTGATGATGCGCTGCTGCTGGCGCGGCGTCACGGCGAAGGCGGCGTCGTCCAGCGTCGCGCGCGCCTTGACCTCGACGAAGGCGATCAAATCGCGGCGGCGCGCCACGATGTCGATCTCGCCATGCGGTGTGCGGTAGCGTTTGGCGAGGATGCGGTAGCCCTTGGCCATGAGATAGGCTGCGGCGCGGCTTTCCGCGGAGATGCCGGTGCGGAACGCGGCGACGCGCTCGGGCGAGGCGACCTTCGGTTCCGCCGGGACCTCATTCTTCGCCATCGCCGCCCCGCAGGTCTTTGGCAAGCGCGAGCGCGCGGGCATAAACCTCTCGGCGCGGCCGGCCCGAGAGCGCGACCGCGTGCGCCACCGCATCCTTGACGCTGTGCGCGGCAAGCTGCTCGCGCAAGACGTCGTCGAGCGCATCCGATGTCAGCATCTCGGCATCCGGCGCAGGCGGAGCGATCACCAGCACGAATTCGCCACGCGTCTCCAGCGTGTCGGCGTCGCGCGCCAGCTCATGCAGCGTCGCGCGCGAAATCTCCTCGTGCAGTTTCGTCAGCTCGCGGCAGATCGCGGCTTCGCGGGTCCCCATGATCTCGGCGAGCTCCGCGAGCGTGTCCTGCACGCGGTTGCCGGAGTCGAACATCACCAGCGTCGCATCGATGCGCGCGAGTTCGGCCAGGCGCGATCGTCGCGCGGCCGATTTCGACGGCAAGAACCCCTCGAAGAAGAAGCGGTCGGTCGGCAGCGCGGCGACCGACAGCGCCGCCAGCACCGAGGACGGGCCGGGCAGCGCGTAGACCGCGTGGCCGGCGGCGCAGACCTCGCGCACCAGCTTGAAGCCGGGATCCGAGATCAGCGGCGTGCCGGCGTCCGACACCAGCGCGATGGAGCCGCCCTGCCCCAGCGCCTCCAGGATTTTTGGACGGGCCGCTTCGGCGTTGTGCTCGTGATATTGCTTGAGCTGCGCCGCAATGGCGTAGCGCTCGGTCAGACGCCGCGTGATGCGGGTGTCCTCGCAGGCGATGACATCGACCCCGGCGAGGGTCTGCAGCGCCCGCAGCGTGATGTCGCCGAGATTGCCGATGGGGGTCGCGACCAAATGCAGGCCCGGCGCGGCCTTCGGCGCCGCAAGACGATGGGCGTCGATGGAGAAACCGCGCGAGGCGGGATCCGCAGTCTCAGGTGTATTTATCGGGGATGGCTTTGCGCGCATAATGAATCGAACTTAGGCATGATCCCCGGGGCTGGGAACCGGTCCTTGGAAAAAGATCGCTTGGGTGAGGGGCGAGGAAGGACGGGAATGTGATCCATCCGGCATCACATTCCAGAGGGAATGGAGCGTCAGCGCCATATTCACGGCGGAAACGCCGCCTTGATGCTGGGTGGCGGCGGTGGACAGCCAGCCAGGACTTTAAGGTTGAGCCGCGTTAAGCGGTCATTATCCTTTTGTTTGAGTTAACTATTTGCCGACAATATGCCTGAATTCACGGCTTGTGTCGTGGAAACAATGTCGTGACCGGCTGGCGACGGTCGGTCAGAAGAGAAGCTGCTATGACGGGCCCGCGTGATCCCAGATCTTCCTTTTCGGAGGAGTCTCCCGTTCGGGGGCCCCTGATATCAGGGGCGACCCGGCGGAGCGCGCTGGGCCTGTTGCTCGGCACGCCGCTGCTGTCGGCCTGCGCCGGCGTCCAGCAGAGCCTGAGCCAGTTCAGCAGTTCCTCCCCGCCTCCTGCCCAGCCGGCAGGCCCGCCGCAACAGGCAACGACCGCCGGCAACGGCGGGGTGAAGGTCGCCGTGATCCTGCCGCTCTCGGCGGCCGGCAATGCGGGTCTTGCCGCGCAGTCGATGCGCAACGCCGCCGAGATGGCGCTGGCCGAGTTCCAGAATCCCAACATCCAGCTCCTGATCAAGGACGACAATGGCAGCCCGCAGGGCGCGCAGGCGAGCGCCCAGCAGGCGGTCGACGAGGGCGCCGAGATCATCCTGGGTCCGCTGTTCGCGCAGTCGGTGCCTGCGGTGGCCCAGATCGCGCGCACGCGCGGCATCTCGGTGATCGCGTTCTCGACCGACTCCAGCATCGCCGGCCGCGGCGTTTATCTGCTGAGTTTCCTGCCGGAATCCGACGTCAACCGCATCGTCGAATATTCTGCCGGCATCGGAAAGCGCGCCGTCGCCGTACTCGTGCCAGACAATGCCTATGGCAATGTGGTCGAGGCCGCGGTGAAGGCGGCAGTGCCGCGCCGCGGCGGGCGCATCGTCGCGTTCGAGAAATACGGCGCCGATCGCGCGACGCCGGCCCGGACCGTGGCGCAGCAACTCGGCAGCGCCGATGCGTTGTTCATCGCCGATGACGGCGACGCCGTCGTCGCAGTCGCCGATGCGATGACCGCGGCGGGTGCAAATCTGCGCAATATCCAGCTGCTCGGCACCGGCCTGTGGGACGGTCCGCGCGTCTATGCCAGCCCAAGCTTGCAAGGCGGCCTCTACGCCGCGCCGGACCCGGCCGGCTTCCGCGCCTTCTCCGGCCGCTATCGCACCAAATACGGCGCCGAGCCGGTGCGTACCGCAACGCTCGCCTATGACGCGGTCGCCCTCGTCGCCGCGCTGGCGCGCACGCAAGGCACGACGCGCTTCTCGTCCGACGTGCTCACCAATCCCTCCGGCTTTGCCGGCATCGACGGCCTGTTCCGCTTCCGCGCCGATGGGACGAACGAGCGCGGGCTTGCAGTGATGAAGGTGACGACCGGCGGCGGCGTGGCCGTCGCGGGCTCGCCGAAGAGTTTTGGGGCGTAGCTGGTTCCTCGACGTCCTCCTGGCGAAAGCCAGGACGACGATGGAGAGAGCTTACGCCGCCAGATCCGCAACCACCGCGTCCAGCACCGGGAATCCGCTGCTGGTGACGCGCAGACGCCCCGTTGCATCCACCGTGATCGCGCCTTCTTCGCGCAGCAGCGTAATGCGCTTGGGATCGAGCGAGCGGCCGGAGAGAGCCCTGTAGCGCTCGGGGTCGATGCCTTCTGCGAGGCGCAATCCCATCAGCAGGAATTCGTCGGAGCGCTCTTCGCTGTTGAGGAGATCGTCGGTGACAATGCCGTGGCCGTTGGTCTCGACCCGCATCAGCCAGGCTTCGGGGCGCTTCTCGGTGGCGGTGGCGTGCCTGATACCGTCGATGTCGAGCCGGCCATGGGCGCCGGGGCCGACGCCGGCATATTCCTCGCCGCGCCAGTAGACCAGATTGTGCCGGCACTCGGCGCCCGGCCGCGCATGATTTGAGATCTCGTAGGCGGGCAGGCCGAGCTTGTCGCAGGTCTCCTGCGTGACGTCGTAAAGCGCGCGTGCGATCGCTTCATCCGGCGTCTTCAGCTTGCCGGCCTGATGCAGGCCGAAGAACGGCGTGCCTTCTTCGATCGTCAATTGATAGAGCGACAGGTGCTCGGCCGCTTCATCGATTGCGAGACGCAGTTCATCGACCCACATCGCCGGCGTCTGGTCGGGACGGGCGTAGATCAGGTCGAACGAATAACGATCGAACGAGCGGCGCGCGATGGCGACGGCATCGAGTGCCTCGCGCGCGCTGTGCATGCGGCCCAGTGCTTTCAGTGAGGCATCGTCGAGCGCCTGCACGCCGAGCGAGACACGGTTGACGCCGGCGGCACGATAACCGGCAAAGCGCGTGGCTTCGACGCTGGTCGGGTTTGCCTCCAGCGTGACTTCGACGTCTTTCGCCACAGCCCAGTGCTTGCCGATGGCGTCGAGCACAGCGCCGACGGTCGCAGGCTGCATCAGGGATGGCGTGCCGCCGCCGAGAAAGATCGAGGTGACCTCGCGACCGGGCGAACGTTGCGCGGTCGTTTCGATCTCACGCGCGAATGCTGCCGCAAAACGCGCTTCGTCGATCGCAACGTGGCGGACATGGCTGTTGAAGTCGCAATAGGGGCACTTCGACAGGCAGAACGGCCAGTGCACGTAGACGCCGAAGGCTTCCTTAGCGCGGTTCAAGGCAGATCTCCGCCAGTTTCACGAAGGCGCGGGCACGATGCGACAGACCGAGACCGAGCGGCGGCAGGCCGTGCTTCTCGATGCTCTCCATCTCGCCGAAAGTGCGGCTGTGGCCGTCGGGCAAAAACATCGGGTCGTAGCCGAAGCCGGCGGTGCCGCGCGGCGGCCACACCAGCGTGCCGTCGACGCGCGCCTCGACCTCTTCGAGATGATCGTCGGGCCATGCGACGCAGAGCGCGGAAACGAAGTGCGCCTTGCGCTTGTCGGGCGTGGTCGCGCAGCGCTCCTGCAACAGCCGTTCGATCTGCGCCATCGCCGCGGCAAAATCCTTGCTCGGACCGGCCCAGCGCGCTGAGTAGATGCCCGGCGCGCCATCGAGCGCGTCGACCACGATGCCGGAATCATCGGCGAAAGACGGGAGCTTCGTCGCTTGGGCTGCCGCGATCGCCTTGATCGCGGCATTGCTGCGGAAATCGTTGCCGGTTTCTTCCGGCTCAGGGAGGCCGAGCTCGCCGGCCGACACCGCCTCGATGCCGTAAGGCGCGAGCAGCTCCTTCATCTCGGCGAGCTTGCCGGGATTGTGGGTCGCGATGACGAGCTTTCCGGTGATTCGGCGATGCATCGGCTTATTGACTACGCTACCGCCAGTTTCTGCAAGTCCACGAGACGCGCGACGCCCTTGCGCGCCAGCGCCATCAGCGCCAGCAACTCGGCTTCCGTGAACGGCTCGCGTTCCGCAGTGCCCTGGACTTCGATGATGCGGCCATCGCCCGTCATGACGAAATTGGCGTCGGTGTCGGCTTCCGAATCCTCGGCATAGTCGAGGTCGAGCACGGGCGTGCCTTTGTAGATGCCGCAGGAGATCGCGGCGACGTTGTCGCGCAACACGTTGGCCTTGACCATGTTGCGTGCCTTCATCCAGTTGACGCAATCGGCGAGCGCGACCCAGGCACCGGTGATCGAGGCGGTGCGGGTGCCGCCATCGGCCTGGAGCACGTCGCAATCGACCGTGATCTGGCGCTCACCCATCGCTTCGAGATTGATGATGGTGCGAAGCGAACGGCCGATCAGGCGCTGAATTTCGACGGTGCGGCCGCTCTGCTTTCCAGCCGAGGCCTCGCGGCGGGTGCGTTCCGAGGTCGCGCGCGGCAGCATGCCGTATTCGGCGGTGACCCAGCCGCGGCCCTGGCCCTTCAGCCATGGCGGCAGGCGGTCTTCCAGTGTGGCGGTGACCAGCACGTGGGTGTCGCCGAATTTCACCAGGCAGGAGCCTTCCGCATATTTGACCACGCCGCGCTCCAGCGTCACGGGGCGCAATTCGTCGGGCGCACGGCGGCTTGGCCGCATGGGAAATCCTCCAAAACTCTCGGAAAAGGGCTGTTCGCGGTGCTTGTAGGTGGGGTGAGGGTGGGCGGCAAGGGGGAAGATCGAGACCTTATTCACCCCCGATTTTCGATCCGCGAACGCCACGCTTGTCAGAAGCGCCCGGGATAGACAAATTACGTGCATCCGAGAGGAGTTACCGTCTGTGGCCCATCACGATCCGATCCATCTGATCGCGCCGCGCGCGGGTCTCGCCCAGCTCAACGAGCGTTCCCGCGACATCTTTCGTCAAATTGTCGAAAGCTATCTCGCGACCGGGGAGCCCGTCGGCTCGCGCAATATTTCGCGCCTGATCGCCATGCCGCTGTCGCCGGCCTCGGTCCGCAACGTCATGGCCGATCTGGAACAGCTCGGCCTGATCTATGCCCCGCATACCTCCGCCGGCCGGCTGCCGACGGAACTCGGCCTGCGCTTCTTCGTCGATGCCCTGATGCAGGTCGGCGACCTCACCGAGGCCGAGCGGCAGGCGATCCAGAGCCAGCTCACCTCCGTTGGGCAGGCGCAATCAGTCGAGGCCGCGCTGGAGGAGGCGCTGACGCGGCTCTCCGGCCTCACGCGCGCCGCCGCGGTGGTGCTGACGCCAAAATCCAATGCGCGGCTCAAACACATCGAATTCGTCCGCCTGGAACCGGAGAAGGCGCTGGTGATCCTGGTCGGCGAGGATGGCCAGGTTGAAAACCGCGTGCTGGTGCTGCCGCTCGGGGTTCCCTCCTCGGCACTCACCGAGGCCGGCAATTTCCTCAACGCGCGAATCCGCGGCCGGACCTTGGCCGAGGCGCGGCTCGAGCTCGAGACCGCACTCGGAGAGGCCCGCGCCGAGCTCGATCAGCTCACGCAAAAGGTGATTTCCGCCGGTATCGCCAGCTGGTCCGGTGGCGAGAGCGAGGACCGCCAGCTCATCGTCCGCGGCCACGCCAATTTGCTCGAAGATTTGCATGCGCTTGAGGATCTGGAGCGCGTTCGCCTGCTGTTCGACGATCTCGAAACCAAGCGCGGCGTGATCGACCTGCTCGGCCGGGCCGAGACCGCGGAAGGCGTGCGGATCTTCATCGGCAGTGAGAACAAGCTGTTCTCGCTGTCGGGCTCTTCCACCATCATCTCGCCCTATCGGGATGCTGCCGGCCATATTGTCGGCGTTCTGGGCGTAATCGGGCCGACACGGCTGAATTATGCCCGTGTGATCCCGACCGTGGACTACGCCGCCCGCATCGTCAGCCGCCTCCTGGGGGGCTGACCGGCGCCTGGGCCGATCACGGGCGCTTGATTTTCGCCGCCCGAAGCACGATATCCGGGCGAGAAAATCCCTGAGACGTTTGAGAAGAGAGCCGATGACCGATCGAGACCGGCAACCCGAAGACGCGGCCGCTGCGACGCCCGAGCCCGTGGTGTCAAAACCCTACATCATGCCGGACGATCCCGAGCCCGGCTCGGTCGAGCTTTTGCAGAAGGAAGCCGCCGAGGCGCGCGACCGCATGCTGCGGACGCTGGCCGAGATGGAAAATTTGCGCAAGCGCACCGCCAAGGAGGTCGCTGACTCCAAGCTCTACGGCGTCACCGGCTTTGCCCGTGACGTGCTCGATATCGCCGACAACCTCCAGCGCGCGCTCGATGCCGTTCCGGCCGATGCCCGTGCGGCGGCCGATCCCGGCCTGGCTTCGCTGATCGAGGGCGTCGAGCTGACCGAGCGCTCGCTGCTCAACGCGCTGGAAAAACACGGCGTGAAGAAGTTCGACCCCTCTGGGCAGAAGTTCGACCCGAACTTCCAGCAGGCGATGTTTGAGGTTCCCGACGCGTCGGTGCCCGCGGGCACCGTCGTGCAGGTGATGCAGGCCGGCTATACCATCGGCGAGCGCGTGCTGCGCCCCGCTTTGGTCGGTGTCGCCAAGGGCGGCGCGAAGGCCGCGCCCGCCGCCAACAGCAACGAGCCGGTTTAGCTCTCAATCCTCATGGTTAAGGAGACGCGCGCGGAGAAGCGCGCTCCTCGGGATGAGGGTCTTGCAGCTCCTAGCGTCGCCTACGCGCTCGCCGCGATATCCGCAGACTGAATACGCTTCACGCCGGCCTTGGCCATGTCGGCCCAGGCTTTTGCCAGCGAACCCTGATTGTCGATGCCGCGGCAGGCGTCTTCCACCACATAGACCTCGAAGCCCGCCTTGCGGGCGTCGAGCGCGGTCCAGGCGACGCAGAAATCCGTCGCCAGCCCCGCGACGAAGAGGCGCTTGATCTTGCGCGCTTTCAGATAGCCGGCAAGGCCGGTCGAGGTCTTGCCGTCGGCTTCGAGGAAGGCCGAATAGCTGTCGACGTCCTTGTGAAAACCCTTGCGGATGATGAGTTCGGCGTGCGGGATCGCAAGGTCCTTCGATAGCGCGGCGCCATCGGTGCCCTGCACGCAATGGTCCGGCCACAGCACCTGCTTGCCGTAGGGAAGATCGACAGTCTCGAACGGCTTCTTGCCGGAGTGTGCCGACGCAAACGAAACATGGCCTTGCGTGTGCCAGTCCTGTGTCATCACCACGTTCGAAAACGCTTTGGCCATCTTGTTGATGACCGGCACCACCTGCTCGCCTTCCTTTACGGCGAGGCTGCCGCCGGGCAGGAAGCAGTTCTGCACGTCGATCACGAGCAGCGCGGATGCATCGTCCGGCTTGATCGATGCCGCTGCTAAGAGCGCGCTTGGCACGAGGGTCGCGAGCGCCGTCGTTGCAAGCGCCGTCAAGATGTGTCGCCGATCCATCATGGTCCGCCTCCCTCCAGATTGAACGGAGGAGAGCCTAGTTCCGCTCGTGTACGAACAGAAGCCCGAAAATGCAGCCGGATGTGGTCAGCGCATGGGCCTTTCAGCCCTTCGGCTGGATGCCGTCGCGTACCGCGCGGAAGCGGGTGAAGGCGGCCGGCCACTGGTCGCGCGGGGCGCTGGCGATGATGCGCAGCGAAGCGCCACCGCTGCTGAAGCGGATCCACTGCACCACGGTCACCGCCGTCTTGTCCTTGCCGCTGATACCGTCGATCCGGGTCTCGAAACCCTGCTGGCCGTTGATGCGAAGCGGCTCGGACATGGTGACGCGCGACTCGCGCACGCCAGGAATCTGCAGCGCCGCCTCCTGGGCGAAGCGGGCGCGGTCGTCGGCCTGCTGCGGGGTGGCGCCGATCACGCCGAGGATCATGAACGGCTTCGATTCATAGCCTGTGCTCTCGTCGCCGTCGGCCAGGATGATGCTCGAGCCCGGCGCCAGCGTGCGGACGTCCTTGAATTCGGCGAGATCGGTGATCTTGAACGGCATCAGCGCGAGCTGCTCGTCGGCCGAGACCTGCTTGCGGGTGGCGACGCTCGCAAACATCTGCCGCACCGCCTCGTCGGTGTAGATCTTGATCGCATTCTCCGGAATCTGCACCGCGACATAGCCGGAGAAGCCGGCGCCCGGCACGATCATCGAATAGCGCCTCACGGGGGTTTCGCCGGCCTTGCCGCTCTCGGTGGTGAAATAGGCCAGGCCCGCAGGCGTCTCGATCTTGTCCTGCTTGACGCCGTTGGTTCCGGCCGGATTGGAATTGAAGGCGCTCACGACCTCGCCATAAGCCGCCGGCGGCAGCTCGGTGATCAGCACCTTGACGTTGCCGTCCTCGCTCTGGAAGCCCGGAAACGTCTTTGCCGTGCTGAGGCCGACCAACGGCACCATGCCGAGGCGCAAGCCAGGCGGGAAAACGGCGTCGGCAGCCAGAGCCGGAAGTGCGGAGGCGACGAGGAGGGCGAGCGCAGCGAGGGGGCGGGTCAGCTTCATGGGCACTCTGATTGGTTCACATTGAGGCCGTTCGATGGTCGGCCACCGGGCCGCTTTGTCGCGCGGCGCAGCCTCGATGGCGGCTCTCCGGCGCCCGCCTTTTAGCGGGTTTGCCTCGCCGGTAACAGGGCGCGCGGATCATGGTGGCGGGGGCTGGCTGATATCTGAACCTGTTAATAATTCCTCACCCGCAAGGGCGGTTCAGCCCGGATATGATGCTCCAAAACCCGATGTTTTCACGGCCGAAACTTGCGTTCTCTCCTTGCGGGCCCCTCCCCCCCTCCTATATGAGCGTCAACCATCGCAATATCGCGAATGTTTGATCTTAGGGGGTTTCGGTTCGGGTGCCTTCTGGGCCCAGCCAGCCTGCCGCAAAAACAAGGATATCAGGACCATGGGAAAGGTCATCGGGATCGACCTCGGTACCACGAATTCGTGCGTCGCCGTAATGGATGGCAAGAACGCCAAAGTCATCGAGAATTCCGAAGGCATGCGCACGACGCCTTCGATCGTCGCCGTGACCGACGACGGTGAGCGCCTCGTCGGCCAGCCTGCCAAGCGCCAGGCCGTCACCAATCCCGAGCGCACCTTCTTCGCAGTGAAGCGCCTGATCGGCCGCCGCTACGACGACCCGATGGTCGAGAAGGACAAGAAGCTCGTTCCGTACAAGATCGTGAAGGCTTCCAACGGCGACGCCTGGGTCGAGGCCGACGGCCAGACCTACTCGCCCTCGCAGGTCTCCGCCTTCATCTTGCAGAAGATGAAGGAGACCGCGGAAGCTCATCTCGGCCAGAAGGTCGACCAGGCCGTCATCACCGTTCCCGCCTACTTCAACGACGCCCAGCGCCAGGCGACCAAGGACGCCGGCAAGATCGCGGGCCTTGAAGTGCTGCGCATCATCAACGAGCCGACCGCGGCTGCGCTCGCTTATGGTCTGGACAAGACCAAGGCCGGTACGATCGCCGTGTACGACCTCGGCGGCGGCACATTCGACGTCTCGATTCTCGAAATCGGCGACGGCGTGTTCGAGGTGAAGTCGACCAACGGCGACACCTTCCTCGGCGGCGAAGATTTCGACATGCGCCTGGTCGGCTATCTCGCTGACGAGTTCCAGAAGGAGCAGGGCATCAACCTGCGCAACGACAAGCTCGCGTTGCAGCGCCTGAAGGAAGCCGCTGAAAAGGCCAAGATCGAGCTGTCGTCGACGACGCAGACCGAGATCAACCTGCCCTTCATCACCGCGGACCAGACCGGCCCGAAGCATCTGACGATGAGGCTCACCCGCGCCAAGTTCGAAGCGCTGGTTGACGACCTCGTCCAGAAGACCGTCGAGCCCTGCCGCAAGGCGCTGAAGGATGCCGGCCTCACCGCCGCCGAGATCGGCGAAGTGGTGCTGGTCGGTGGCATGTCGCGCATGCCGAAGGTCCAGGAAGTCGTGAAGCAGCTGTTCGGCAAGGAGCCGCACAAGGGCGTCAACCCGGATGAAGTCGTGGCGATCGGCGCCGCGATCCAGGCCGGCGTGCTTCAGGGCGACGTCAAGGACGTGCTGCTGCTCGACGTGACCCCGCTGTCGCTGGGCATCGAGACGCTGGGCGGCGTGTTCACCCGCATCATCGACCGCAACACCACGATCCCGACCAAGAAGAGCCAGGTGTTCTCGACCGCCGAGGACAGCCAGAACGCGGTTACGATCCGCGTCTTCCAGGGCGAGCGTGAAATGGCGGCCGACAACAAGATGCTCGGCCAGTTCGACCTGATGGGCATTCCGCCGGCCCCGCGCGGCATGCCGCAGATCGAAGTGACCTTCGACATCGACGCCAACGGCATCGTCAACGTGTCGGCCAAGGACAAGGCGACTTCCAAGGAGCAGCAGATTCGCATCCAGGCTTCCGGTGGTCTGTCGGAAGCCGACATCGAGAAGATGGTCAAGGACGCCGAGGCCAATGCCGAGGCCGACAAGAAGCGCCGCGAGGCGGTCATGGCCAAGAACGATGCGGACGGACTGGTGCATTCGACCGAGAAGGCGCTGGCCGAGCACGGTTCGAAGATCGCAGAGACCGAGCGCCGCTCCATCGAGGATGCCGTCAGCGACCTCAAGGAAGCGCTGAAGGGCGACGATGCCGAAGCGATCAAGGCCAAGACCCAAACGCTGGCCCAGGCTTCGATGAAGCTCGGCGAGGCCATTTACACGCAGCAGGCCGAGGCCGACGCCAAGAAGGATGCGGCCAAGGACGACGTCGTCGACGCGGAATTCACCGAAGTCGACGACGACAAGAACAACAAGAAGTCCGCCTGAACCCCGCGAGGGTGATGATGCGGACGACTTGGACCCCACACGCGCCAACGGCCTCCTCCCTCGCGGGGGAGGCCAGCGTGCCGTGCCGGGCGGGCCAAGACTCTGTTAAAATCGGCCCCGTCACGATCGATCAATTCCCAGCCGCTATGCTGAATGCCGCCATGCTGCCCTCTGCCGTAAGGCGGAGGAGCGCTTATATCGTCGCGTGGCGACGTCGTTTCGCTCCGATTTGAATTGCGATTGGATAGACCGAGCTCATCATGTCCACGTCCACCAAGCGCTGCTACTACGAAACCCTCGAAGTCGAACGCGGTGCCGACGATTCCGTCCTGAAATCGTCGTTCCGTAAGCTGGCGATGAAGTTTCACCCCGACCGCAATCCCGGGGACAACACCAGCGAAGTCAAGTTCAAGGAAATCAACGAGGCCTACGAGGTCCTGAAAGATAAGGACAAGCGCGCAGCCTATGACCGTTACGGTCATGCCGCCTTCGAGCAGGGCGGCGGCGGCGCCGGTTTCGGCGCGGGCTTCGCCTCCTCCTTCTCCGACATTTTCGAAGATTTGTTCGGCATGGCCGGACAGCGCGGCGGTGGCCGCGGCGGCCGCGAGCGCGGCGCCGACCTGCGCTACAACATGGAAATCACGCTCGAGGAAGCTTTTGGCGGCAAGACCGCGCAGATCGAGATCCCGGTCTCGGTCACCTGCGAGGCCTGTTCGGGCATCGGCGCCAAGGCCGGCACCAAGCCGAAGACCTGCTCGACCTGCGGCGGTGCCGGACGCGTACGGCAGTCGCAGGGCTTCTTCACGCTGGAGCGGACCTGTCCGGGGTGCCAGGGCCGCGGCCAGATGATCGAGGACGCCTGCCCGTCCTGCTCGGGTCAGGGGCGCGTTACCCGCGAGCGGAATCTGTCGGTCAACATTCCACCGGGCGTCGAGGACGGCACCAGGATCAGGCTCGCCGGCGAGGGCGAGGCCGGGGTCCGCGGCGGCCCGCCCGGCGACCTCTACATCTTCCTGTCGCTGTCCCAGCACCAGTTCTTCCAGCGCGACGGCGCCGATCTGCATTGTCGTGTGCCGATCTCGATGGTGACGGCCGCGCTTGGCGGCGAATTCGAGGTGCCGACCATCGAGAAAGGCAAGACCAAGGTGAAGGTCCCCGCCGGCACCCAGTCCAGCCGCCGATTCCGCATTGCATCAAAAGGCATGCCGGTGCTGCGCTCGCGCCAGATGGGCGACATGTATGTTCAGGTCGTGGTCGAGACTCCGCAAAATCTCACCAAGAAGCAGCAGGAATTGCTGGCCGAATTCGAAAAGCTTTCCTCCGGCAACACCCAGCCGGAATCCGAGGGCTTCTTCACCAAGGTCAAGGACTTCTTCGGTAATCGGGCGAATTGACCCGGCTTGACCGTACCGCCTTCGGCCTATACCTCTTTGTGACCATTTTCTGACACGCCGCGGTCACGCGGTCCCGTCCGGTCCCGACATGCCATTGCCATCGTCCGCGCGTGCGTTGAAGAAGCCCCGTCTCGATGACGAGGTGCGTTTTCTCCGGTCATGGATTGAAAAGCCCCTTCACATGGGCGCGGTGATGCCGTCGGGCAAGCTGCTGGCCCGGACCATGGCCCATTACGTCGACGTCAATTCGGACGCGCCGGTGGTCGAGCTCGGACCCGGCACCGGTGCCATCACCTCGGCCTTGGTCGAGCGCGGCGTCGATCAAAAGCGTCTCGTTCTGGTCGAATACAATCCCGGCTTCTGCGCCCTGCTGCGCGACCGCTATCCGCAGGCCAAGGTGGTGCAGGGCGACGCCTATCGCCTGCGTGACACGCTCTGGAACGTCTTGAGTGCGCCGGCCTCCGCGGTGGTGTCTGGCCTGCCGCTGGTCACAAAACCGATGCTGACGCGGCTGCGGCTTATCCGCGATGCCTTCACGGCGCTGGCGCCCGGTGCACCCTTCGTGCAGTTCACCTATGCGGTGGTGCCGCCGATTCCGAAATCGCTGCCCGGCGTGTCCACAGAGGCCTCGGAGCGGATCTGGATGAACCTTCCGCCGGCCCGCGTCTGGGTGTATCGCAAGGGCTAATTCCGCCGGCATTCCTCTTTGCGTGGCGGGCTCGTTTCGCCGAACGCATGGAAGCGGATGTCCGCACCCAAAATCCTGATCATTCCCGGCTCGCTACGCACCGGCTCGCACAATGCGAAGCTGGCGGCGGTCGCCGCCTATGAATTCGTCCAGGCCGGTGTCGAGATCACGCGCATCTCGCTCGCCGATTTTCCGTTGCCGATCTATGACGGCGATCTTCAGGCCAAGTCCGGTTTGCCCAGGCACGCGATCAATCTCAAGCGCATGATCGGCGCGCATCATGGCGTGCTGATCGTCTCGCCCGAATACAATGCCTCGGTGCCGCCGCTGCTGAAGAACGCGATCGACTGGGTCAGCCGCGTGCATGAATTGCACGAGGCGCGCGGCGACGTGTTCCGGAATCGCGCCTTCGCGCTCGCCGGTGCCTCGCAGAGCCGGCTCGGTGCCGCCCGCGCGCTGCAGGCGTTGCGGCTGATCCTGACCTCCTGCCACGCCAATGTGATCGCCAACCAGCTCACGCTCGCCTTTGCCGATCAGGCCTATGACGATATGGACAGGCTGAAGCACGAGGGCGATATCGCCGCGTTGAAGGAGCTGGTGCGGCAGTTGATCGATTTTTCCCAACGCATGATGTGAGGTGACATGACGCCAGCCGAGATCGCCCCGAAAGACCGCCTGATCGTCGCGCTTGATCTGCCCAGCGTTGATGCCGCGGAAGCGATGGTCAACCGGCTCGGCGACAGCGTCACCTTCTACAAGATCGGTTATCGGCTCGCTTATGCCGGCGGCTTGCCGCTGGTCGGCAAGCTCGCCGACAAGGGCAAGAAGGTCTTTCTCGATCTCAAGCTGCACGACATCGGCAACACCGTGACGCAAGGCGTCGAAAGCATCACCAGGCTGGGTGCGACCTTCCTCACCGTGCACGCTTATCCGCAGACCATGAAGGGCGCCGTCGAAGGCCGCGGCAGCTCCGACCTGAAGATCCTCGCCGTCACGGTGCTGACCTCCTACAACGAGGACGATCTGCATGCGGCAGGCTTCCGGCTCGGCGTCTCGGAGTTGGTCGAAGCGCGTGCGCATCAGGCGCAGGTGCTCGGCGTCGACGGGCTGGTGTCGTCGCCCGAGGAAGTTGGTAGCCTGCGCAAGATCGTCGGCCACCAGATGAGGCTCGTCACCCCCGGCATCCGTCCGGCGGGCGCGGCGACCGGCGACCAGAAGCGCATCATGACGCCGGGACGCGCGATAGCGGCCGGAGCGGACTATCTCGTCGTCGGACGGCCGGTGGTGGAAGCCACCGATCCCAAGGCGGTTGCAGAAACCATCCAGGACGAGATCGCGCAGGCGCTCGGAGCATGATCCGAAAAAGTGTGCAGCGGTTTCCGATCAGATCATGCTCAAATAGAGACCATCAACAAGGGAGAAGAACAATGGCAAAGGGTTACTGGATCGGACGCGTCGATGTGAGCAATGACGAGGGCTACAAGCCCTACGCCGTCGCCAACGGTCCGATCTTCAAGAAATGGGGTGGCCGCTTCGCCGTTCGCGGCGGCAAGTTCACCACCGTCGAAGGCGCCAGCCGCACCCGCAACGTCGTGATTGAATTCCCGGACTACGAGACCGCGATCGCCTGTTACAACTCGCCGGAATACCAGGCCAACATCAAGGTGCGCCAGCCGCACTCCATAGCCGATCTCATCATCATCGAGGGCCATGACGGCCCGCAGCCGTCAGACGGATGAGCGCGATCCCGTCTCGCCCTCCCTTCCGGGAAGGGCTATCGCATATGGCGTCCTGGCGCGGTCTGCGTGCGCGCTTCGTCCTTCGAGACGACCGCTTTGCGGTCTCCTCAGGATGAGGCTAAGCAGCACCCGCCCCCGTGGAATTTGTTGCCACGTATTCCGACCTCATCCTGAGGGCCCGCCGTAGGCGGGCGTCTCGAAGGATGGCCGCAAGCAACTTGCCCTCCAGGGGAAGATAGGGGCGCGCCTGCGCCCGTGATCTCCCCTCGGTTGCCGGAACTGCATCCCGCCGCTACAACGACCGTGAGAGGATCACACCATGTCCGACATGCGCTTGATTGTTGCTGGAGCCGGCGGCCGGATGGGCCGGGCACTGACGCGGGCGATTGCCGAGAGCAAAGGCGCGGTGCTGGCCGGAGCGCTGGAGGCGCCGGGCTCGGAGCTGCTCGGCAAGGATGCCGGCGTGCTCGCCGGTCTGCCGGCCAACGGCATAAAAATCTCCGCCGATCTCTGGGCGATGTCGAAGGATGCCGACGGCATTCTGGATTTCACCGTCCCGGCTGCGACCATCGCCAATGTCGCCATTGCCGCCGAGCGCGGCCTCGTCCACGTCGTCGGCACGACGGGTCTTTCCGGCTCCGACAACGCCGTGATCCAGAGCGTCACCAACCGCGCCGTCGTGGTGCAGTCCGGCAATATGAGCCTGGGCGTCAATCTGCTCGCCGCCGTGGTCAAGCGCGTCGCCAAGGCGCTCGACGAGAACTTCGATATCGAGATCGTCGAAACCCACCACCGCATGAAGATCGATGCGCCCTCGGGCACGGCGCTGATGCTGGGCCAGGCCGCTGCAGCCGGCCGCGGCGTCGCGCTCGACGAGCATGCAGACCGGGGCCGCGACGGCATCACCGGTGCACGCCGGCCCGGCGACATCGGTTTTGCGTCGTTGCGCGGCGGCACCGCGGCCGGCGATCACAGCGTGAGCTTCCTCGGCCCGTTCGAACGTCTGACGCTGTCGCATCACGCCGAGGATCGCATGCTGTTTGCCCACGGCGCGCTGAAGGCGGCGCTCTGGGCGCACGGCAAGAAGCCGGGGCACTACTCCATGGCCGACGTGCTCGGCCTGTCTGACATCTGAACGAACGAGAGCATGATCCGGAAAAGTGCGGAGCGGTTTTTCCGATAAGATCATGCTCAAAACAATAACCGGAACGGAAAGCAGTCAATGAGCGAACGTCTTCTCGTGCTGGTGCGGCACGGCCAGAGCGAATGGAATCTGAAGAACCTGTTCACGGGCTGGAAGGATCCCGACCTCACCGAGCTCGGCGCGAAGGAGGCAACCGAAGCCGGCCGCAAGCTGAAAGCGCAGGGCCTTGTGTTCGATGTCGCCTACACCTCGGTGTTGACGCGCGCACAGCACACGCTCGATCTCATTCTCGGCGAGCTCGACCAGAAGGGCCTGCCGACGGCGAAGGACCTCGCGCTGAACGAGCGCGACTATGGCGATCTCTCCGGCCTCAACAAGGACGACGCGCGCAAGAAATGGGGCGAGGACCAGGTGCTGATCTGGCGCCGCTCCTACGACGTGCCGCCGCCCGGTGGCGAAAGCCTGAAGGACACCCTCGCGCGGGCGCTGCCTTATTACGTGCAGGAGATTCTGCCGGGCGTGCTCAACGGCAAGCGCACTTTGGTTGCCGCTCACGGCAATTCGCTGCGCGCGCTCATCATGGTGCTGGAAAAGCTCTCGCCCGAAGGCATTTTGAAGCGCGAGCTCGCGACGGGTGTGCCGATCATCTATCGGCTCAATGCAGATTCGACCGTGGCGTCGAAGCTGGATCTGGCGGGCTGAGCCAGATTGCGTGAGGTGGGGCGAGGTCGGCGCCGCACAATCGGTGTCGTCCTGGCGAAAGCCAGGACCCATAACCACCGGCCGTCATAGTTTGCAAAGATTCGTGGTTAGCATTTCGCGCTACAACACCTCCCTGGGGTAATGGGTCCTGGCTTTCGCCAGGACGACGATGTGGAGGCAGTTTGCAAATGATCTACTGCATCCCCAACTGCCCGGCTTCCCAGCCCAGCATCGCCTGCTTGCGGGTGATGCCCCAGTGGTAGCCGGTGAGCGTGCCGCTCTTGCCGAGTGCGCGGTGGCAGGGCACGACGAAGGAAACGGGGTTCTTGCCGACCGCAGCACCAACGGCGCGTGAGGCCTTCGGGCTGTTGATGTTGCAGGCGATGTCCGAATAAGACACCGCGCGGCCCATCGGGATTTTCAGCAGCGTCTCCCACACCCGTACCTCGAAATCGGTGCCGATCATCACCACGCGCAGCGGTTGATCCGGCCGCCACAGCTTTGTGTCGAAGATGCGCTGCGCCAGCGGCGCGGTGCCTTCGTGATCCTCGACATAGGTCGCGTTCCGCCAGCGCCGGGTCATATCGGCGAGCGCGACCTTCTCTTCGCCGTGATCGGCGAAGGCGAGGCCGGAGAGGCCGCGGTCGGTCGCGATCACGATCGCGGTGCCGAACGGCGAGTGATGGAAACCGTAGCGCAAGATGAGCCCCGCGCCGCCGTTCTTCCATTCGCCCGGCGACATCGCCTCATGGGTGACGAAGAGATCGTGCAGCCGGCCCGGACCCGACAGGCCCGAATCGAGCGCCGCGTCGAGGATGCTCGCGGAATCGCGCAGCAGGCCCTTGGCGTGATCGAGGGTGAGCGCCTGCATAAAAGCCTTCGGCGTGATCGAGGCCCAGCGGCGGAACAAATGGTGCAGCTCGTCCGGCGTGACGCCGGCCGCATCCGCCATCGCCTCGATGGTCGGCTGTGCGCGCCAGTTTTCGGAGATGAAGGCGATCGCCCGGCGCACGGAATCATAGTCGCGCATCGCGGCGTTCTGGGAACCCGGCCCGGCCAGGCGTTGGTCATGTATCGCGAGTGTCATCATGACCACAAATGTAGGAGAGCGCGGGGTGCGAAACCACCCGATTTCCGATCCGCAAATCAGGTGACCGGATTGTAGGTCGGGCCGCGCTTGGCGGCATTTAATGCTTCAACCAAGCCTTTGTAAAAACTTGCCTTTTCGTTCGGTCCCAGAAAGCGGGCGATCTGGATCTGGTGGCCTCGCGAGATCAGATAGAGATGCTCGATGCCAAAATCCTCGTCGATTTCCACGTCGAGCCGGACCCAGAGCGGATTGAAGGTCCACTCGAGGACCTGGCCGCGTTGGCTGACACGCCGCACGCGCAATTCAGATGGCGTGACCACGATCTCCTCGCTGACCCGCGCCGCGCGGAAATTGGCCTTGAAGGCCCACCAGATCACCAGCACGTCCAGGCCGAAGAAGCCAAACACCGGCCACGCGCCCATCATCAGGAAGACGAGGCCGGTGACGAAGCTGACAGCGCTCAGAAACAGCATCACGGCAAGGAAGCCGGTGCGGTTCAGCGAGCGGTGCGGCGTCAGCCGCGCGGAAAAGATCTGAGGCTCGGCCTCGCTTTCAGATCGTTCGGGCTCAATTTCGTTGCCTGTGCTCATCGTCCCTCAGTATATCCCGATCATGGCGAAAATCACCCGCAAGCCGGTCCCGCGCAAAGCGCCCGTGCCGAAGAAAAAGGCGAAAGCGGTCGTCGCGAAGCCAAAGGCCCCCGCAAAAGAGTCGCTCAAGGCGACAAAACCCTGGACGCCGGCTGAGGTCCACGAGGTTTTCAGCCGTTTCCGCAAAGCCAACCCGGAGCCGAAAGGCGAGCTCGAGCACGTCAATCCGTTCACGCTGCTGGTCGCAGTGGTGCTGTCGGCGCAGGCAACCGATGCCGGCGTCAACAAGGCAACGCGTGCATTGTTCGAGATCGCCGACACGCCGCAGAAGATGCTCGATCTCGGCGAAGAACGCCTGCGCGAGTACATCAAGACCATCGGTCTCTACCGCACCAAGGCCAGGAACGTCATCGCGCTGTCGGCAAAGGTGCTCAGCGAGTTCGGCGGCGAGGTGCCGTGCACGCGGGCCGAGATCGAGTCGCTGCCGGGAGCCGGGCGGAAAACTGCCAACGTCGTGCTCAACATGGCCTTCGGCGAGCACACCATGGCGGTCGATACGCATGTCTTCCGCGTCGGTAATCGGACGGAACTTGCGCCCGGCAAGACGCCGCTGGAGGTTGAGCTTGGTCTCGAAAAGGTGATCCCGGCCGAATTCATGCTCCACGCCCATCATTGGCTGATCCTGCACGGCCGCTATACTTGCCTCGCGCGCAAGCCGCGCTGCGAGGTGTGCCTGATCAACGATCTCTGCCGATGGCCGGAAAAGACGGTCTGAGCGAGGAATTACGCGGTCATAAGGCGGTTTGGGGTGAAGTCGTGAGTCAGCAAGGCCAGATCGCGTCATCGCCTGCCGCGGCACCGACCCCACCACCCAAGCCCACGCAGCCACCGGCGAGCTCGCTGTGGAGCCGGCTCGCGATCCCGCTGTTCGCGGTGATCATCGCACTCGGCTTCGCCAAAATGCTGTTGCGCAAATGCGGGATGAAGGTCGCGTGAATGCGATGATGGTTGGTTCGTTCGATCGCGCGACGGGGTTGGTCACCTCTCCCGCTTGCGGGAGAGGTCGGCACGAAGTGCCGGGTGAGGGTTCTCTCCTCTGGGGAATTGTCCCATTGCGGAGACACCCTCTCCCCGACCCTCTCCCGCAAGCGGGAGAGGGAGCGTCCCGTCACCGCATCTGCCGCGCCGGCTCGATCAGCTCGGGCCGCGGGCCTGACAGCCGCTTGTGCATGTGGACCATGAAGGCCATGCCGAAGATCGGCGTCGCCAGATTGACGATCGGGATCGAGACGAAGGCCGCGATGAACAGGCCTGCGGTAAAGATGGTGGCGGCGTTGTCGCGCCGCATCGCCTTGGCTTCCTCCGGCGAGCGGAAGCGCATCGCGGCGAGCTCGAAATATTCGCGACCGAGCAGCCAGGCGGCGGCGAGGAAGAAGACCAGGAAACCGGCGCCGGCGAAAAGCACCAGCGGCAACGCGATCAAATAGACAAGGATCGTCAGCAGTGCGGTCTTGACGCCCTCGTAGATCGCCTGGCTGAATGGCAGCGCCGAACCCGGTCGCTCGGCCGGATAGTGCTCTCGCTCGACGATGTCGGCGACGTCGTCGACGAACAGGCTCGCCACCAGCGAGGTGATCGCGGGCATCAGGAATAGGCCGCCGAACACAACGCCGAGCCCGGCAGCGATCGAGACGATCCAGGACAGTACCTCGAGCGATGAGTGCCAGCCCGGACCGAGCAGGCCTTCCAGCCAGACCTCGCCATAGGTCGCAAACCAGCTCAGCAGCCGCTGCAAGCCGATCGCGAGCACGATGATCAGCACCAGCGCGACGCCGATCGACCGCCACAGGATCGAGCGCATCGCCGGCGACATCATTTGCGACAGCGCCTTTACGGCGGCATCCAGCATGGGAGTACCTCTCGCGAAACCACCCGCGAGAGGTAGACACAGGAGGCTCGTTCGGCAAGGGAGGCCGACTGACTCTGACCGCGTCATAGGCACCCTCGCCCCTCATCCCGAGGAGCTTGCGTAGCAAGCGTCTCGAAGGATAGAGGCCCGAAGCTAGCGGCGGGGCCTTCATGGTTCGAGACGCGCTTCGCGCTCCTCACCATGAGGGGCTTCTACGACGTAATCCGACTGCAGCGGCTTAAGGCTCCGCCGCGATACTGGCCCAGCAGGTGATCCCGCTACAGACCGCGCTCCATCGACCAAAACCCTTGTAGATCTGGGCGGCGACCTGCTCCTGCTGCTTCAAGGTGCCTCGGCCTTGATCTGCGGGTCGGAGACGTCGCCGATCCCCTGGAGATGGAAGTGGTCGTCCGAGGTGTCGAAGCCGAAGAAGTCGTCACGGCGGACCTGCTGGAAAAGTGCTCCTGCGCGAAGGGCTGTTTCTTGAACTTCGACAGGCAGCCGAAACGCACGATCGGTGAGACGACGACGTCGCCGACCTCGAATTCCTTGCCGATGCCGCCGGCCGTGCCTGTCGTGATGACGAGCGTCGGCTGCACTTTGGTGATGATCTGGCGCCAGACGCCGATGTTCGTTCGCTGTCTTCTTCACCGCGGCATCCGCCACGCGTTTGACCGTGAAGGGCTCGCGCGGCGGCGGCGTCGTAATCGGATCGAAACCAAGATTTCGCTCGACCCATTTACGGTCAGCCAGCATCGCATTGTCTCCGCCAATTGATTTTTGACAAACGTCTTCTGTTGCCGGCCCGGTGACCCGGTGCCTGCAATCTTAAATCGTACTCCTTAGCGTCAACGGGTCGTGACCGCTGACCGATTCAGCGCCGATGTAAGGCTGTCGAGGTTCTGCCCTGACAAACAAGAGGTCTTTTGAAAAAATATTGCTCAATACCTGAACCAATCCGACCTTGAGATTACACCTATAGTTGAGGTGCGACAATCCGCCTTCCATCACAAACGGAGGAAGTCATGGCAAGCCTGACCAAGCGTGTCGCGTTGGAGAACAGCGCACGGAAGTTGCCGAAGGGCGCCAAGCACGTCGGTGCGGCCGATCCCAAGCAGGAAATCGAGGTCAGCGTCCGCCTGCGTGCCAAGCGCTCGGACGACGAGCAGGTGATGGCGTTGGGTGCGCAACCGCCGCGCGAGCGAAAATATCTCTCGCGTGCCGAGTTCGGTGCAGAGATGGGAGCCGACCCCACCGATGTCGCCAAGATCGACGATTTCGCGCACCATCACGATCTAAACGTCAAGAGCGTGCATCTGGCGTCTCGTACGGTAAAGCTGACCGGCACGGTGAAGGCGATGAGCGCGGCCTTCGGCGTCAAGCTCAACAAAGTGAAGCACGACGGCGCGACCTATCGCATGCGCAAGGGCAACGTGCAGATCCCGGCCGAGCTTGAGGGGATCGTGGTCGGCGTGCACGGGCTCGACAACCGGCCGGTGGCGCAGCCGCATTTCCGGCGCAAGTTGCCGAACAAGGGCGCGAGCGCGAGGGCGGCACAGGGCGGCAGTTTCTCGGTGGAGCAGATCGCCCAGCTCTACAATTTCCCCGGCGGCGAGACCGGCGCCGACCAGTGCATCGCCATCATCGAGCTCAACGACATCGATCAGAAGGGTCATCCCACGGGGGCCGGCTACAAGTCCTCCGACCTGCGCGCCTTCTTCAAGAAGGCGGGCATCCCGATGCCGAAGATCGCGCCCGTGAGCGTCGACGGCGGCGCCAACAAGCCCGGCCATTCCGAGGCCGACGGCGAGGTCGTGCTCGACATCGAGGTCGCCGGCGCGATCGCGCCGGGCGCCAAGATCGTGGTCTATTTCGCCCCCAACACCACCAACGGCTTCATCGATGCGGTGAAGGCCGCTGTTCATGACACTGCGCGAAAGCCCTCGGTGATCTCGATCAGCTGGGGCGGACCGGAAGACCAGGAGGGCTCGCAGCAATTCGTCGACGGCCTCAACGAGGCGATCCGCGATGCCGCGGCGATGGGCGTCACCGTCTGCGTCGCCTCCGGCGACAACGGCTCGGCCGACATGGGCCAGGATTGGGACGGCAAGCCCCACGCAGACTTCCCGGCCTCGAGTCCCTTCGCGCTCGCCTGCGGCGGCACCAATCTCAAGGCACCGAACGGCCACATCAACGAGGTGGTCTGGAATGGCGGGCCGCGGGGCGGCGCGGGCGGTGGCGGCGTCAGCGTCATGTTCGCGCAGCCGAAATACCAGGCCCACGCGCACGTGCCGAAATCGCCGGTGCATCGGAGCGGACGCGGCGTCCCTGACGTCGCCGGCGATGCCGACCCCGCGACCGGCTATCAGATCTTCCTCAACGGCGTCGGCACCACGATCGGCGGCACCAGCGCGGTGGCGCCGCTGATGGCCGGATTGATCGCCCGCATCAACGAGGCGACGATGAAGAAATTCGGCAAGACCGTCGGCTTTATCAACCCGCTGATTTACGCCTCGCACGCGCAAGGCGTGTTCCGCGACATCACGGCCGGCAACAACGACATCACCGGCGACCTGCACGGCATGTACAAGGCCGGCCCCGGCTGGGATCCCTGTTGCGGTCTCGGCGTCCCCGACGGTGAGGCGTTGCAGAATTTGCTGGCGGTGTGATGATTTTCTCCTTCTCCCCGTTGTTGCGGGGAGAGGGTCTCTCTTCCGTCATTGCGAGCGCAGCGAAGCAATCCAGAATCGCTCCGCAGAGGCAGCCTGGATTGCTTCGCTACGCTCGCAATGACGAACTACACCACATCGAGCGGCTTGCCGCGCACGTTCGGGCCGAACAGCGTCATGGCGACCACCACGATCAGCATCGCCGTGGTGATCAGGCCGAACACGCCGGTGACGCCGGCTTCCTTCAGCATGTAGGCGACGATAAAGCCTGAGAACGTCGTGCTCAGCCGGCTCATCGAATGGACGAGGCCGGAGGCACGCGCGCGGACCTGGGTCGGGAACACCTCGGTCTGATAGGCGTGGTAGGCGTAGGACATCGTCATGTTGCAAGCTGTCAGCAGCACGCCGCAGATGATCAGCAGCGCAGGCTCGGTCAGCCGGGCGAACGCCATGCCGAAGATGGCGGCGCACGCCCCCGCGATGATCCATCGCCGTTCGAACCTGTCGGCGAAGCTCGAAGCCAGCAGCGGCGCGATCGGATAGGCGAAGGCGACGATGAAAGCATATTGCAGGCTCTTGGTGACGTTGATGCCTTTCTCGACCAGCAGCGTCGGCACCCAATTGGCGAAGCCGTAGAAGCCGAAGGCCTGGCAGAGTTTGAACACCATGAAGAGTGTCCCGGACGCGGCGCGGCATGAAATGACGCGACGCAGAGCCGGGACCCAGTAGCTTGCGCTAGCGGTGAGATGGGCCCCGGCTCAGCAGCGCATCACTCTGTGCTGCGCTGCGTCCGGGGCACGAGAGGATAGCTCCTACTCATGCCGGTGCCCGTGCTTGCGCGCTTTCGCTTGCTTGCCTTCACCCGTCGGGATCATCACCACGCGGCCGTAGCGGACGCCGCGTTCGGCGATGATGTGGTCGGCGAAATGTCTGACCTCGCCGGCATCGCCGCGAAGCGCCGTCATCTCCATGCAATTGTTGTCGTCGAGATGGACATGCAGCGTCGCCAGCGCGAGGTCGTGATGGCCGTGGAATTCCTGCACCAGGCGTTTTGAGAGATCGCGGGCGGCGTGGTCGTAGACATAGACGAGGCCTGCGACGCAGGGGCCGGTCTGTGCGGTGTTTTCGCTGCTTTGTTGCAGGCCGGCGCGGGCGAGATCGCGAATCATCTCGGACCGGTTCTGATAGCCGCGCGCTTCCGCCGCCGCGTCGATCTCCGCCAGCAGATCGTCCTCGATCGTGATCGTAATTCGCTGCATGAAAATGCCCCCTCGCGCCGCTCGATGCCGTTTTACACGGATTTGGCGAGGCTCACAGCTGCGTTGCCCTCAGCCGCAACGCATTTCCAACGACGCTCACCGAGGACAGCGCCATCGCGGCCGCGGCGATGATCGGCGACAGCAACACGCCGAACGCCGGATAGAGGATGCCGGCCGCGATCGGAATGCCCGCGGCATTGTAGATGAAGGCAAAGAACAGGTTTTGCCGGATGTTGCTCATGGTCGCCTGCGACAACTTTCGCGCACGGACGATGCCGGTGAGATCGCCCTTGAGAAGGGTGACGCCGGCGCTCTCCATCGCCACGTCGGTGCCGGTGCCCATGGCAATGCCGACTTCGGCAGCCGCCAACGCCGGCGCGTCGTTGACGCCGTCACCGGCCATCGCGACGCGGTGGCCGGCCTTTTGCAACTTTGTCACCACCGCGCTCTTCTGATCCGGCAGCACCTCGGCCTCGACCTCGGCAATGCCGAGCCGGCGTGCCACCGCTTCCGCCGTTGTGCGATTGTCGCCGGTCAGCATGATGACCTTGATGCCTTCGGCTGCCAATGCCGTCAGCGCCTCTGGGGTGGAAGCCTTGACCGGATCGGCGATCGCGAACAGGCCGGCAAGCCGCCCATCGACGGCCATGTTGATCACGGTTGCGCCGTCGCCGCGCAGCCGTTCGGCCTCGGTATCAAGCGCTTTGGTGTCGATGCCGATCGACGTCAGATATTTGGCATTGCCGAGCACGATGGTCTTGCCGTCGACCTCGCCGGTCGCGCCCTTGCCCGTCGGCGAATCGAATTGCTCGACCTGGCCCAGTGCGAGCTGCTTGTCCTTCGCCGCGCGCATGATCGCGTCGGCCAAGGGATGCTCGCTGGCGCGCTCGACGCTGGCCGCAAGGCGCAGGATGTCATCTTCAGCAAAACCGGCGGCCGCCACGATCGCGACCACCTTCGGCTTGCCCTCGGTCAGCGTGCCGGTCTTGTCGACCACCAATGTGTCGATCTTCTCCATCCGCTCGAGCGCCTCGGCGTTCTTGATCAGCACGCCTGCCTGCGCACCGCGTCCGACGCCGACCATGATCGACATCGGGGTGGCGAGCCCGAGCGCGCAGGGGCAGGCGATGATCAGCACGCTGACGGCGGCAACGAGCCCGAAGGCAAGCCGCGGCTCCGGCCCGAACCAGGCCCAGGCGGCGAAGGCTGCGAGCGCGACGGCGATCACCGTCGGCACGAACCAGCCCGCGACCTGGTCGGCCAGCCGCTGGATCGGCGCGCGCGAGCGCTGCGCGTCGGCAACCATCTGCACGATCTGCGACAGCAGCGTCTCGCGCCCGACCTTGTCGGCGCGCATGATGAAGCTGCCCGACTGGTTGAGCGTACCGGCGATGACTTTTGCGCCGCTCTCCTTGGTGACCGGCATGGATTCGCCCGTCACGAGCGACTCGTCGAGCGAAGAACGGCCCTCGAGGATGGTGCCGTCGACGGGCACCTTCTCGCCGGGACGAACGCGGAGACGATCGCCGGCATGGAGCGTATCGATCTCGAGCTCGTGTTCGCCGCCGTCGGGATCGACGCGGCGCGCGGTCTTCGGGGCGAGCTGCAACAGCGCCTTGATCGCGCCGGACGTCGCGTCGCGGGCGCGCAGCTCCAGCACCTGGCCGAGCAGCACCAGCACGGTGATCACAGCAGCCGCTTCGAAATAGACGGCGACCGCGCCGCCATGGCCGCGGAAGGTCGCGGGGAAGATCTGCGGCGCGATGGTGCCGATCAGGCTGTAGACATAGGCGACGCCCGTGCCCATCGCGATCAGCGTGAACATGTTGAGGTTGCGCGTTAGCAGCGACTGCCAGCCGCGCAGGAAGAACGGCCAGCCCGCCCACAGCACTACGGGCGTGGCGAAAACGAGCTGGATCCAGTTCGACAGCGTCGGATCGATCCAGTTATGCGGGCCCGCGAGATGGCCGCCCATCTCCAGCACCACTGCCGGCAGCGCCAGCGCACCGCCGATCCAGAACCGCCGCGTCATGTCGGCGAGCTCGGGGTTGGGACCGCTGTCGAGGCTTGCGACCTCCGGCTCCAGCGCCATGCCGCAGATCGGGCAGCTTCCCGGTCCGACCTGGCGTACGTCCGGATGCATCGGGCAGGTGTAGATCGTGCCCACGGGCATCTCGGGCTCGGGTGTCTTCTGCTCTTCGTTCCTCTTGGCAAGATATTTTGCGGGATCGGCGGCGAATTTGGTCCGGCAGCCGGCCGAGCAGAAATGGAAAGTCTCGCCGTGATGGGCGAACCGGTGCTTTGAGGTCGCGGGATCGACCGTCATGCCGCAGACGGGATCGTGGACTCTTGTCGCGGCGGCGCCGTGGTCGTGATCGCCGCAGCAGGAGGAAGCCGCGGGCTGGGCGGCCGGCGCCGCTTTGCTGGAACAGCTGCATCCGGAATGTGTTTCCGGCTTGGGGTGGTGCCCGTGTTCGGCGTCGTTCATTGCCATGCTCCGGCCTTGCAACTTATACCCTGGGGGGGTATATAGCCACCATGCGCAAGGACATCAAGGCATCCGTCGGAAAACGTCTCGGCCGGATCGAAGGTCAGGTTCGCGGCCTCTCGAAAATGGTCGAGGAGGACCGCTACTGCATCGACATCGTCACGCAGATCTCAGCGGTGCGAGCCGCGCTGCGCCGGGTCGAGGAAGAGGTTTTGAAGGACCACGTCGCCCATTGCGTCGAGCATGCGATCGCGAGCGGCGACAAGGCCGACCAGCGCGAGAAGATCGCGGAGCTGATGGCGGTGATCGGGCGGGCGGAGCGCTAGGTTTCCACCGTCATTGCGAGCGAAGCGAAGCAATCCAGAATCCCACCGCGGTGACAGTCTGGATTGCTTCGCTTCGCTCGCAATGACGGCGTTGAGGGAGGCGAGCACCACCCCAATCGCCGGGCACGACGGCGGACGTTTCTACGCCGCCATCTCCTGCGCCCGTCCGCGTGCGCGGTACCTTGCGAGCTCGTTCAGCAGCACAAAATGATCGGAGAAGGCGACGGTCATTTCCGCAACCGCCTCACGCATCACTTGCTCAGCCGGAATTTGATCCGGCGCCTCTTTGTCAATCGCTTCAGGAACGAGCGGCGGCGCACTGAGCGTTTCTGGAAAGACACTGAAGGTGCCGGCTACCTCCTCGAGCGGCTTCTGCTTGTCGGCCCAGTGCAGGGCGGTGTAGTCGAAACCGTGCACGATGGTGGGTTTGACGACTTCGAAATAGGGCGAGATGTCGAAGTCGCGGGGCATGTAGAGCGAGGAATCGCGAATATGCAGGATCTCGCGGCGGGCAGCACGACTGCCGGCCTTGGTGATCTTGGGCAGGATCGGATAGCGCACGGCGTCGAAGGCCTGCGCGATCAGCGCCGAGCAGATGATCTTGGTGGGATCGCCCGAGCCGATCGAGATCATGCGGCGTCGCCAGCGCTGCGGGATCGGCAGCGGAAACAGAAAGCGCATCAGGTCGACGATGTTCTTGGTGTCGTAGCCGAAGCCGATGCGGTTGATCGCATAGCGGCAGACCGTGGTGCGGTCCTCATAGGACAGCCCGACCGGGCGGCAGACCCGGGTGTGATAGGGGAAATATTTCGAAAGCGGCGCGGAGGTGACGCCCTCGCCGATATTGGCCTCGATCAGCACGTGGGGCTCGCCGTCGGGTTCCTCGGCGCCCTCGATCGGGCCGACATAGAGTGCGGCATGCGACCAGGTCGACTGCGTCAGATATTTGATGATGCCGGAAATGCGGTTGTTGCCCTCGACCAGCAGCACGTCGCCGGGCTCGATGACGCCGCGCAGATGCTCCGGGTCGCTCGGCGTGAACGGCTCATAGCCCGGCACCTCCTTCGAGAGGTACGCGGCAATAAGCTTGCCGGCTGAGTCTAGGACCGTCCCCATGTCGAACTCTCCCCACGGCCTTTTCCGGCCGCCTTTTTCTCTTCTCTATCATGGTCGAAACGTCTTGCAATTCGGTTCATAGCTCTGTGAGGTCAAGCACGATTGATTCACCATGATAGTTGCCGTGCAACATCGGATGCGGCAAGGTTCGCTAGCTGTTCCCGTTTGCCGCAAGTCTCCGGAAACCATGACATGACAATCACGCGCCGCAGCTTCCTATCGGCGTCGGCGGGCCTTGCCGCGATGCCGGTCCTGCGCGCAACCGCGGCGACCCTGCCGCGCGAGGCTGACATTGTCGTGATCGGCGCGGGCGCGGCCGGAATTGCCGCAGCGCGGCGCATCATGGCGGCCAATCGCAAGGTCGTGGTGGTGGAAGCTGCAGGCAAGATCGGCGGGCGCTGCATCACCGACACGACGACCTTCGACACGCCGTTCGATCGCGGCGCGCGCTGGATGCACAATCCCGACACCAATCCGATGATCCGGCTTGCGCGCAGTGCCGGGCTCGACGTGCTGCCGGCGCCATCGGGCCAGAAGATGCGCATCGGCCGCCGCAACGCACGTGCCGGCGAGACCGAAGAATTCCTGGCGGCGCTGGTGCGCGCCAACCGCGCCATCGACGAGGCCGGGCGCGGAAAGCTCGATACCGCCTGCGCCTCCGTGCTGCCGAAGGATCTCGGCGACTGGGCCGGCGCGGCCGAGTTCATGCTGGGCGCAAGCTTCGCCGGCAAGGACCTGAGGGAGCTTTCGGCGATCGACAAGGCGCGCGCGCAGGATCGCAACGCCGCGATCGCCTGCCGCCAGGGCCTGGGAACTCTGATCACCAGGCTCGGTGAGCAGGCGCCGGTCGCGCTGTCGACGCCGGCGAGCCGCATCGTCTGGAGCAATCGCGACGTCAGTGTGGAGACGCAGGCCGGCAGGATTGCCGCACGCGCCGCCATCATCACGGTCTCGACCAATGTGCTGACCTCGGGTGCGATCAAGTTCGGGCCTGACATTCCCAAGCGCACGCTCGACGCCGCCTCGAAGCTCACCCTCGGAAGCTACGATCATATCGTGCTGCAACTGCCGGGTAACCCGTTGGGCCTGTCGCGCGACGACATCCTGATCGAACAGAGCAACTCGACGCGCACGGCGCTGATGTTCGCCAATATCGGCGGCTCCCCGCTGTGCTCGATCGATGTCGGCGGCTCGTTCGGCCGCGATCTCTCCGAGCAGGGCGAGAAGGCGATGACGGCCTTCGCCAGGGAATGGATCACAAAACTGTTCGGCAGCGAAGTCGCGGCCGCCGTGCAGAAAGCCAGCGCGACGCGCTGGAACGCCTCGCCTTTCGTGTTGGGTGCGATGTCGGCGGCCTCGCCCGGCGGTCAGCTTTCGCGAAAGATTTTGGCCGAGCCGATCGGCAACCTGTTCCTCGCCGGCGAAGCCACGCACGAGTCCCTCTGGGGCACCGTCGACGGCGCCTGGGAAAGCGGCGAGCGCGCCGCGGACGCGGCACTACGCAAGATCGGGGCGCTGAAGGATGAGCCGAGCGATGTCCCGACGCAGTCGACGAAGAGGCGGCGTGCGCCGCGACGGCAGGGCAACTAGCGCAGTATGCCGTCTAACACGGGCAGCCCGGCGATCACCGCTGTCGCGATCAGCCCGTAGCAAATCGCGCGGAACACTTTCTCGCTGGCACGACCGAACAGCGAGGCGCCGAAGGCGACGCCGATCGCATAGACCGGACCGACGATCAGCGAGAGCACGAGCGATTCGCGCGAGATCAGTCCTGTGGTCGCATAGCTGACCATCGAGAAAAAATCCGATGCGCCAAAAAACAGCAAGATGTTGGCGCGCGCGACGATCGATGCGACCGGGCGGCCGAGCCAGTAGCCGACGATCGGCGGGCCGCCGGTCTGTGCGAGGCCGCTGCAGAACCCGGAGAGGCTGCCGATGCCGATCGAGAGCCAGGCGTGGTCCTTGCCGCGATAGCGCCAGCCCGACAGCAGCAGAAGCAACAGCGCGGCGACGAAGCAGGAGATGATCCAGCGCGTCGTGACGGGCTCGAGCACGCTGAGGAAATAAGTGCCGACGGGTACGCCGACCAGTGCGCCGAGCACGATCACCGCGGTGGCCTTGCGATCCGCCTTGCGCCAGGCGTCGGGCAGCAGCGGCGCGGCCGCGACAAAATCGATCACGAGGAGCAGCGCGGCAACGAGACGCGGCGCCGCGATGCTGCTCGCCAGCGGCATGAAGATCAGCGCCGAGCCGAAGCCGGAGAAGCCGCGCGCGGTGCCCGAAACGAAAGCGACGGCGCAGAGCGCCATCGCAATGGTGAGGCTGACGTCCTTCGGAAGAAAGTCAGTGAGACTCATGCTCTTCGCTGCTGGAGCATGACGTTGTCCGAATACCGCTTCACACCTTCCGGCATCATGCTCTCAAAGCGCCGCCGGTCTTCTTCGTCACCTCCGCCACGATTTTCGCGCCGACGGCCTCGATCTCCTGGTCGGTCAGCGTCTTCTCGCGCGGCTGGATCGTCACCGCGATCGCGATCGACTTCTTGCCGTCGTCGATGCCCTTGCCTTCGTAGACGTCGAACACGTTCACGCCGGTGATCAGGTTCTTGTCGACGCTCTGGGCCGCGCGCACGATGTCGCCGCCCCTTACGGTGCGGTCGACGATGAAGGCGAAATCGCGCGAAACCGGCTGGAAGGCCGACAGCTCGATCACGGGCTTGGCGCGGGTCGGCTTCTTCTTCGCCTCGGGGACACGGTCGAGGATCACCTCGAACACCATCAGCGGGCCGCCGGCACCGAGCGCCTCGAGCGCGCGCGGATGCATCTCGCCGAAATAGCCCAGCACGTTCTGCGGCCCGATCTGGATCGTGCCGGAGCGCCCGGGATGCAGCCAGGACGGGCCGCCCGCGACGATCTGAAGTGCCTGCATCGGTGCGCCGGCAGCAGCCAGCACCGCAAGCGCATCGGCCTTGGCGTCGAACAATTCAGCCTGCGCCGAACCCGACCAATGCCGTCCCAGGCCTTGCGACGACGCAAAGCCGCGGCGGACGCCGCTTGCCGCCGTGAATTGATCCTGCGGGCGATCGCCCTTGAACACCTGCCCCACCTCGAACAGCGCGACATCGCCAAAGCCGCGATCGGCATTGGCCTGCGCCGCCCCGATCAGGCCCGCCAACAGCGTCGGGCGCATGTCGGAGAGGTCCGCCGCGATCGGGTTGGCGACCTCGAGTTCGCGCTGGCCGCCGCCGAACAGTTTTGCCGCAGACTTGGTGATGAAAGACCAGGTCACCGCTTCGATGATGCCGCGGCTCGCCAGCGCGCGCCGCGCGCGACGGGTGCGGAGCTGGAGCGAGGTCAGCACGGATTTGCGTGCGTCCTCGCCGCGCTCGAACGGCGTCATCGGCACCTTGTCGACGCCGAAGATGCGGACGACTTCCTCGACAATGTCGGCCTTGCCGTGCACGTCGGTGCGCCACGACGGCACAGCGACCTTCACGACGGGTCCTGGGCCCGCCATCATGAAACCGAGATGGGCCAGGATTCGCTTCATCTCCGGCATGGGCACCTCGATGCCCGAGAGCCGCTTCACCTCGGTAACCGGAAAATCGATCACGCGGTCATCGCCGAAGGTCTTGCCGACCACGACGTTCTCCGACGGCGTGCCGCCGCACATCTCCATCACCAGCTTGGTCGCGAGCTCCAGCCCGGGGACCATGAAGGCCGGGTCGACGCCGCGCTCGAAGCGGTAGCGCGCATCCGAATTGATGGCGAGCTTGCGGCCGGTCTGGGCGATGTTGATCTCGTTCCACAGCGCCGATTCGATCAGCACATCGGTAGTGGTCTCGTCGCAGCCCGAGGCCTCGCCGCCCATGATGCCGGCCAGCGATTCGACGCCGTGCTCGTCCGCAATCACGCAAATCGCGGGATCGAGATTGTAGCTGCGGCCGTCGAGCGCGTGCAGCGTCTCGCCGTCACGGGCGCGGCGCACCACGAGATTGCCCTTCACTTTCTTGGCGTCGAACACGTGCAGCGGCCGTGCGCGGTCGTAAGTCATGAAGTTGGTGATATCGACCAGCGCGTTGATCGGACGCAGGCCAATCGCGGTCAGGCGCTTCTGCAGCCATTCCGGCGACGGGCCGTTCTTGACGCCGCGCATGAGACGAAGCGCAAAGCCCGGGCACAGTGCGGCGTCTTCGACCGTGACCTTCACCGGACACGGGAATTCGCCCTTGATCGGCTTGATGGTGGGGTCTTTGAACTTGCCCATGTCGGCGGCGGCAAGATCGCGCGCGATGCCGTGCACGCCGGTGCAGTCCTGCCGGTTCGGCGTCAGATTGATCTCGACCACGGGATCGCCGAGGCCGGCCCATGCGGCGTAAGCAGCGCCGATCGGCGCGTCGGCCGGTAGTTCCATGATGCCGTCATGGTCGTTGGAGATCTGCAGCTCGGCCGCCGAGCACAGCATGCCGCGGCTTTCGACACCGCGGATGATGCCGACGCCCAGCGTGATGTCCTTGCCGGGAATGTAGGTCCCGGGCGGCGAGAACACGCTGACGAGACCCGTCCGCGCATTCGGCGCGCCGCACACGACCTGCACGGGTGCGCCACCGTCACCGGTGTCGACCATACAGACGCGCAGCCGATCCGCGTTCGGATGCTGCTCGGCGGAAATCACCTTCGCGATGGTGAACGGCTTGAGCGCCTTCGCCTTGTCCTCGATGTTCTCGACCTCGAGCCCGATCATGGTGAGCTTCTCGGCGAGCTTTTCCAGCGGCTCGTCGGTGTCGAGATGTTCCTTCAGCCAGGAGAGGGTGAATTTCATGGCTGCTTTTTCTCCACGGAGGCGGTCTGCTCCCTCTCCCGCTTGCGGAGGAGGGCTGGGGTGGGGGCTCTCTCCGTAACGGCGGTAGCAATTGTTTCGAGAACGCCAGCACGATTGGTCATGACGTCGAGGTTGCTGAAACGGAGCACCTTGAAGCCTCCCGCTTCGATCACGGCAGACCGCCGTGCATCGGCGCGCTCACCTTGCTCCGAGAAGTGCTGGCCGCCATCGAGTTCGATGACGAGCTTGGCCGCATGGCAGATGAAGTCGGCGACGTAGTGCTCGATCGGCACTTGGCGACGGAAAACCATGCCGTTCAATCGGCCGGCGCGCAGCTCCGACCAGAGGACGCGCTCCGCATCGGTCGAGTTGCGTCTGAGCGCGCGTGCATTAGCTCGCAGGCGGGCCGGCACTTTCCAATCCGGATATTCAGGATCGACCATTGGCAGCCCCATTGCGGAGAAACCCTCACCCCAACCCTCCCCCGCAGGCGGGGGAGGGAGTTCGAGCTGTCGAGCGGACAGAGCATTGGTACCCAGGGGGCAAACGCCACGCGCTCGCTCCATCGATTCCCTCCCCCGCTTGCGGGGGAGGGTCAGGGAGAGGGCTGTCTCCGCACAGGGAACGGAGCGAGTCATCGTATGGCTGAGTAGTGCCATCACGAGCTCAGCCCTCCCGCGAGGGTCGGCACTTCCAGTGGTTTGAAGCCGTAATGGGACAGCCAGCGGACGTCGTTGTCGAACAGCTGGCGCAGATCGGCGATGCCGTATTTCAGCATGGCGATGCGGTCGATGCCCATGCCCCAGGCAAAGCCCTGGTACTCGTCGGGATCGATGCCGCAGGCGCGCAGCACGTTCGGATGCACCATGCCGCAGCCGAGAATCTCCAGCCAGTCTTCGCCCTCGCCGAAGCGGATCTCGCCCTTGTCGCGGCGGCACTGGATGTCGACTTCCAGCGACGGCTCGGTGAACGGGAAGAACGAGGGCCGGAAGCGCATGTTGATGTGATCGACCTCGAAGAACGCCTTGCAGAACTCGTGCAGGATCCATTTGAGGTGGCCGAGATGCGAGTGCTTGTCGATGACGAGGCCTTCGACCTGGTGGAATTGCGGCGTGTGGGTCGCATCCGAATCGATGCGATAGGTGCGGCCCGGGCAGATCACGCGGATCGGCGGCTTCTCACTCAGCATGGTGCGCACCTGCACCGGCGAGGTGTGTGTGCGCAACAGCATGCGCGAGCCATCCTCCTTCGGATGGAAGAAGAACGTGTCGTGCATCTCGCGCGCGGGATGGCCTTCGGGAAAATTCAGCTTGGTGAAGTTGTAGTCGTCGGTCTCGATGTCAGGACCTTCGGCGACCGAGAATCCCATGTCGGCAAAGATCGTGGTCAGCTCGTCCCAGACCTGGCTGAGCGGATGAATGCGGCCGGCTTCAGTCGGCGCGTCGCGCAGCGGCAGGGTGACGTCGATCGTTTCCGAAGCGAGCCGCGCGTCGAGAGCCGCCGATTTCAAAACGTCGCGCCGCGCGGCGAGGGCATCGGTGACCTTGTCCTTGGCCTGGTTGATCGCAGCGCCTTGCGTCTTGCGCTCGTCCGGCGACATTTTTCCGAGCGTGGCAAGAAGCGCCGAGATCGAACCTTTCTTGCCGAGGGCTGCGACGCGCACCGCCTCGAGGGCGGCCTCGTCTCCGGCGGCGGCGATCTGGTCGAGGATGGATGTTTCGAGCGTTGCGAGGTCGGACACGGTCAAATCCCTGCTGCCAAATTCGGCTGGGTTGTCGCCGCCCGAAGGCCGTAACGTCAAGCGAAAAGCCGGTCATTTCGGGCTGACGAACGGCTGGGTTGAACCTCGCGCAGGGGCTTGGCACCAAGGGGATATGAGGAGGCTTTCGCGATGCTCTCAAGATCCGGTCTGGCTGTTCTGGCCGTCGCGCTCTCTGTTGCCGGCACCCCGGCGCGCGCCATGGTCTGCATGGAGAAATCCATGACGCTGGACGAGGTCGTCGACACCATCGGTGCCCAGAAGGGCTGCAAAAGCGCGATGAAGGTGTTTCAGGATTGCCAGTTGACAGCGAGCGGCGATGTCCAGCTCGGTGCCGCCGTCGAGAAGAAATGCGAGGCGGAGTTCATGCCCGGCCTCAACATGGTGCGGAAACAGGCCTACCAACGCGAGATGCGTGTTTGCGACCGAAAGTACCGGAATAAATCCGGCACCATGTATCTGTCGTTTACGGCATTCTGCCGGGCGGAGATCGCCCAGCGTTACTCGCAACGCGCGCTGAAGGCTGCGGGCTCGAAAGCCCGCTAGCGCGGCCTCTTAGGCCGCGAGAGCAGCTTTGGCCTTCTCGGCGATCGCCTGGAACGACGCGGGCTCGTTGATCGCGAGATCCGACAGCACCTTGCGGTCCACGGTGATCCCGGACTTGGCCATGCCGTCGATAAAACGGCTGTAGGTCAGGCCGAACGGACGGACGGCAGCGTTGATGCGCTGGATCCAAAGCGCACGGAACGTCCGCTTCTTGCGCTTGCGGTCACGGAAGGCGTACTGCATGGCCTTGTCGACCGCCGGCTTGGCAGTACGGATGGTGTTCTTGCGGCGGCCGCGGAAACCCTTGGCGGCCTTGTAGACTTTCTTGTGCTTGGCGTGGGCGGTCACACCGCGTTTGACGCGAGCCATGACAAATTTCCTTCAGAGATGACTTGGTTTTCGGATCGCCGCGAGAGGTGCAGCGCTGGTGGCAATGATCGTGGACGCGATCAGGCGTTCGGCAAGAAGTACTTCTTGACGTTGTCGCCGTCGGTCTTGAACAGCACGCTGGTGCCGCGGAGCTGACGGATCTGCTTCTTCGTCCGCTTGATCATGCCGTGACGCTTGCCGCGATGGGCGAACATCACTTTGCCGGTGGCAGTCACCTTGAAGCGCTTTTTGGCGCCCGATTTGGTCTTCAGCTTGGGCATTTTGCTCTCCTATGGCCACAACAGAATGCCGCCCGTGAAGGCGGCTGGCCGTCTAAAATGCTCGTTAGAGCGTTGATTGTGCTCAGGTTTTTGCGAACTAGCGCGAAACCCGCACGGACACCGCCGCGGCAGCCCTTAATCAGCCGGGCGATGAAGGCTGGGCTTATGACAGAGGACAAGCCAATTGGCAACGGTGAACGCGTGGAACTTACCTGGCGACTATCCGTAATTGCTATCCTCATGTCCAAGACATGTCGCGCGGAGCAGGACCAAAATGTCCCATTTTTCCCAATCGCTTTTGACTGATTTCGCTCGTCCGCGCCGCCTGGCGCTGTTGGCCGTGCTCGCCACGACTGCGCTTCCCTCGACCGCCGACGCACGCGGCTATGACGGCGTCTGGAACGTCACTTTCGCCACCACCCGCGGCAATTGCAGCTCCGGCTACAGCGTTCCCTTTACCGTCGCCGGCGGTCGGGTGTTGTCCGCCGGCGGTGGCCGGGTCTCCGGCAAGGTCAATCGCGGCGGCTCCGTTGCAGTCCGGGTCTCGATCGGGGCGTCCCATGCCAGCGGCGGCGGCCGGCTTGCCGGCATGGCCGGCGCCGGCTCCTGGCACGGCATCGTCTCCGGCGACCGCTGCAGCGGCACCTGGCAGGCGACAAGGACGTAATTATCGCCCAAGAGGACGGTGCGCTCCCTCTCCCGCAAGTGCTATCGAATTCACACATATTGCGGAGGAATTTGATTGCTGATTCCGTGAGTTGAGTGATGATTCGCGGGAGCGAGCGATGTCTGGGATGGATTACGGT